>DATFRP010000100.1:0-94190 GCA_035263125.1 Vicinamibacterales bacterium | reverse complement strand
ACGCGATCAGCGAAGACAGTAAAAACGCGCCGAAGGGAGCCCACACGGCGACGCCCTCTCAACTGGCTGGAAAGATAAACGTGGGCTATCGGGGTGGACCCGAAGGCGCGTTTTTTCCGCGGCGCCGATCGGGCTCGCCGGCGTTCCACACACGACTGAGATCCGAGGGAAATCTACGAAGAAAGTACGCAATCTCTAGCGGGTAGGGCCGTCCTCCGCCCGGGCAGCGGACAGCATGCCACGCATGCTGTAGTTGCCTTCGTGGCACGCGTACTCGTGGACCTCGCCTCTCGACTGCTTCCAGTTGATCATCACCGTCCACGGTTTCGTCCACATCGTGGGATCGTCGACAGTGAATGTGTATTCGATCGTGTCGGCAGCCACCCGCTTGAAACGTTCGATGAGGTGCAGGTTCTGATCGGACAACGTGAAGTAGCCGCCCATCGGATTGCCGTTCGGATGAAAGTTCGTCGTCTCGACGACGAGCGTGTCGCCGTCCCAGCGGCCGCGGGAGTCACCGAGATACTCACGGAAGGACGACGGAATGTGCGGCCGGCCATCGAGCGGGATGACGCGGGCGTCGTGGATCTTCTCCATCTGGATCACGACGTAGTCCGGCGTCTGCACGATGCGATACACGCTCATGTAGGCGGCAAACAGATCGGGAAATCCGTAGTGAATGCAGCGATCGGTGATCGTCATGTCCTGCGCCGAGGCGGGACGGCGCGCGAATCTGCCGAGTGCGGCTTTGCGTGCGCGGTCGCCCTCGGGCGTCGCCGCCGGAAGCCTGCCATCAGCCGGATCGACGATAAGCGATGTACGGTTCTCGAAGTATCTGTCAGGGAGCCAATTCTGAGCGTAGGTTCCCGTTCCACCCGAGCGACCTGACGGCGACGCCGTCAGCAGGGACAGATACAGCGCGTCGCCAAACACGGCATCGGCGTCCGGCGTGTAGACCTCCTTCGCGCGACGCTTGAACGACGCCAGTTCTTCGTCGCTCAGACGCGGCTTGTTCGCCAGCGCCGCGGGGCGCTCGAGCGGCGTGGCGCTGTTGTTCTCCCACACGGCTTCGAGGCTTGGATGACCGTCCGCGGCGCGCGGCGGCGTCCATTGCGACGCCCGATCGCGCGACTGGCCCTCGGCTGCGAACTGCGTCGCACACGGAATGACGAGGCCCACAGCGAGAAGGAACCTGCAGCTGGAGAGTGTCATCGCCCGCACCATGGAGCGCATTCTACGCTCACCGCAGACCGGCCAGCGCATGCATCGGCGCCACGCTGATGCGATTGCGCCCGCTGTTCTTCGCGGCGTACAGCGCAGCATCAGCGGCGCGGAAGAGGTGCTCACCCGCAGCGTCGGTCGACTCGACGCTGGACGAGCCGGTCTTCTCGAACGTCCGAGCCGCGACCCCGACACTGATCGACAGCTTTCCACGAGGATGCGCGACGCCGGCAAGGATCGGAGCGGTGGCATGCACGCAGCGCCCCACCGCTTCGGCCACGGTAACGGCCTCGGCATCATCCGACCCTGGCAACGCGACGACGAACTCGTCGCCGCCGTAGCGGCAGGCAACGGCATGCGAGGGCAGACGCTCCGCGAGAATCCGACCGACGAGCCGGACCGCTTCAGCGCCGGCGAGATGGCCGTACACGTCGTTCAACGACTTGAGTCGATCGAGATCGAGCACCAGCAGCGACAGCGGCTGGCCGGTCTCCTGCGCACCGCGGACCATCGCATGCAGCCGCGCTTCGAACGATCGGAGGTTGTGCAGGCCGGTGAGATCGTCGGTGAGCGCCACCCGCCGCAGCCTTTGCGCATCGTCTGCGAGCTTCGCCGACAGCACTCCGGCGGCGATGAACACGGCCATCTGAAGACCATCGGGCTGCTCGTCGCGCCACGTGAACGGGTGCGGGTTCGCCAGGTGGTAGAGCACGATCGCTGCGATCGCGCACGCGAGGCCGCCGCGCCATCGAAATGTCACACCTGCGAAGACGATCGGCAGGTAGTAGAGGTGCTGCACTGGCGTCGCGCCGGTGCTGGCATCGAGCTTGAGTATCGCGAGGAGCGCGGCGACGATGACAACTGCGGCCCACGCCGATGAAATGTGTGGCGGCTCCGTGACGAAACGAAAAGACGTGCGTCCGTGCGTCAGCTGCATGAGGGCGACGGCTCCAAGGCGTGCTGCACTCCTTCGGACGTCGTCGCTGGCCGATCGGCTGTTCGCTTCAACGGCATGCAGCGTCGGGAACCAGCCTCGCCACCAGCCAAGGAGCGGTCCAAGGAGACTGCAGATCAGTGGAGCTCGGGGCTATTCCGCGCGCAGCAACTGAGACGGATTCGCCGACGCGGCGCGGCGCGCTGGACGCCAGCAGCCGAGGAAGGCCGCTGCGGGCAGCAGCAGCAAGGCGAGTCCAAAGCTGACGGGATCGGTGGACGACACACCGTAGAGCACCGATCCGAGTCCGGGTCCAGCAGCGAGCGCACCAGTCAGGCCGAGCAGCACACCTGCGACGACGAGCGCCACGCCTTCGCGAAGGACGAGGTGCAGGATGTCGCGCGCTGTCGCGCCCATCGCCATTCGAGTACCGATTTCCCCCATGCGGCTCGAGACCTGGTAATTCAGCAGCCCGAATATGCCGGTCGCTGCAAGCAGCAGTGCGAGCCCTCCGAACAACGCCGCGAGTACCGCCGTGAAACCGAGTGGTGCGACCTCACGGCTCACATATGCGGTCATCGGCAGAACCTTGTCCATCGCGAGCGAGCGGTCACCTGCCCGCAACGTCGCGCGAATATCCTGAACCAGCGACAGCGGCGGCACGCTCGTCTGCAGGACGAACGTTTGCGGGAAACCCTCGCGGGTGTTCTGAGCGAACGGCGAGAAGATCTGCGGGCGGGTCTCATCGGTCAACGAGTGCATGTGGACATGTTCCACGACACCGACGATCACGCTGGGGACGAACTCGAACGGGCTTCCACGGCTGGTCATGTGCTCGGCCTCGATCTCTTTGCCCACCGCGGATCGACCCGGCCACATCGTCTTTGCCAGCAGATCGTCGACGATCACCACGTAGGGGGCGCCTTCGTCGTCGTCCGCTGTGAAGTAGCGCCCCTCCAGCAGGCGAGCTCGCAACGCCGGCAGATAACCAGGGGTCACTGCGCGGCTGTCCGCAGTGAAACTCGATCGCTCGGCGCCGTCGCGGACGTAGAAGTCACCGTACCAGTTGGGCAACGTACTGTCGAACGGCAAGTGAGATATCGCACCCACGCGCACGACACCTGGCACGTTGGCAAAGCGTTCTTCCCATTGCGCAAGGTGCGCTGGAGGCATGCCCGGCAGCTGGAACGCGAGGAGATGCTCCGGGTCGAACCCCGGACGGATCCGCTCGACGTTGAAGAGAGTGCGTGCGACGAGGATGGCGCCGGTCACGAGGACGAAGCCGATCGCGATTTCTCCGGCAACGAGCACGCGGCCACTGTGACGCTGCAGACGGCTCAGCCACCTGTGGCCTTTTCCGCGAAGCGCTTCAATGTCGCGCACACGACTGTTCTGCAGCGCCGACGTCAGCGCGAACACGAGTGTCGCAATCAGTGACGTCAAGGCGGCATAGCTCAACGCTGACCACAGTAGATCGGGCTCTTGAATACGCGCGAGTCGCTCGGGACGGACGGCGAGCAGACCTTGAAAGACGAGCCAGCCGGCGGCGAAACCGGCAGCGCCGCCTGCGACGGCCAGCGCAAGCGCTTCGGCGACGACCAGCCGGACGATGCGACCGCGCGTTGCGCCGAGCGCCATTCGGAACGCGATCTCGTGACGGCGATCGTTGCCGCGAGCCAGCACGAGACCGGCGACGTTGACGCAGCAGATTAACAGCACAAACCCGCCGCCCGCGAACAGCACGGTCAGCGCAGGCGTCACGTCGCGAAAGGCGTCGGCCTGCATCCCGACTACCGAAAGGCGCAGGCTCTCGCGGGCGAATTCGGGACGGTCGGCTCGAATCCCTGCGGCAACGCGATCGAGGTCGCGTTGAGCGTCGGCGATCGTCAGGCCCGGACGCAGCCGGGCCACGACTCGAATGATCGTGTTCCTGCCCTGCTCGAAGCCCTGGCCCCACGTCTGAAACACCTGCACATCACCCGGCACGTTGGCCCCCGGCGCGAAATGCAATTGGAAACGGTCCGGAAGGACGCCAAGCACGGTCGTGTTCGCAACGGCTCTCCCGACGAGCGCGCGATCCGCCCCGAGATGCTGTCGCCAGAAGGTGTCGGCGAGGAGCGCCGCAGGCTGTCCTGCATCCGACGCGATGAATGTCCGCCCGATGGACGCCGGCACACCGAGCACGTCGAAGAAGTTGGTGGTGACGAACGCCGACTTGACCTGCACGGGAGGATCGCCCGGAAACGTGCGGGGCGGCGTCACCCAGATTCCGGCGACACCGGCCATCGACCGTTGGCGACGGTCGATTTCGCCGAAGATCTCGCCGGACGCCGACACCTGCACAGGCCCTCGCGCCTTCAGGTTCACCCAGATCAGCACGAGTCGGTCGGGATCGTGGTAAGGCAGCGGCCGCATCAGGACGGCGTAGAAGACGCTGAAGACGGCGGTGTTGACGCCGATGCCCAGCGCAAGCGTGATCAGCGCGATGGCGGAAAACGATCGGTGCTTCCGAAGACCGCGCCACGCGTAGCGCAGATCCTGCATGAAGCCGTCGATGCCCGACCCGAGAAGTTCGTCGCGGACGCGCTCCTTGACGTGTTCCATGCCCTCGAACTCCAGCCGCGCGGCGCGGCGGGCTTCGGCCGGCGACAGCCCGCGCGACTCGAATCGCTCCACCAGGATCTCGAATGCGGCACGCAATTCCTCGTCGAGCTCGTCGTCCACACGCCGGCGATGGACCAAGTACTCGAACAGGTGGCGCAGTTTCCGCAGCACCGCTCTTTACCCTTCTGATTCGAGCATCCAGTTCATCGCCGAGGCCATGCGATACCAGCTGCGCTTCTCTTGGTTCAGTCGCGCCCGCCCCGACCGCGTGAGCGTGTAGAACCGTGCCCGACGATTGCTGTCCGAGGCCGCCCATTCCCCTTCGATCCAGCCACTCTGCTCGAGGCGACGAAGCGCGGGAAAGAGCGACCCCGGTTTGACGACGAACGTCCCCCGGGTGACCTGCTCGATGCGCGATGCGACGCCAAGCCCGTGCATGGGCTGAATCTCGAGCGCCCGCAGAATCAACAGATCGAGCTTTCCATGTAGGATGTCCATATGTAATCGTAATATTTGCGCCACTCTACCAGATCTTCATATCGATAGGCTATATGAAATGCGGATAGCAAGGCGCTCACCGCCGCACGCGCGAGCGAGGGGCTCTCAGACAGCCTGACTGCTCGTCTGTCTTCACGCCGCCCGATTGCGAGAATCCGGGAGCGATGTTCGAAACCTCGCTGAGGTGCGTTCTACGCATTGAGAGCCGCAATCTCAACGAGGCTTCGACGATGGCACACCCACTCCGTCTCACGTGTGCGGCCGGCATTGCCGTCTTGTGCACACGCGATGCTCTGGCCCAGGACTCGACGCTGCAGGTGGTCGCGCCGCTCAAAGCGGGCAGCTGCGCGATCGTGGTGACCAGCGACCGACCGCTCGCGCCGACTCACTTGGTGCAGGTGCGTCTATCCGGTGAGGAGCTGCCTGCGCGGCCGCCAATCGGGGCCGATCGGACGGTCGTCGCGTTTGGACTGAAGGGACCGTTGAAAGAAGACGACGCCATCCAGGTCCGCGAAGTCGGCGCCGGCCTCGACACCGAATGGGGCGCGAAGGTGATGGTCGTCAAGGGAGACGGTGCCGTCGAGTGCCGGCCGATCAAGCTCGAAAGCGACGATCCGCGTACGCCATTCGAGGCCACGGCGTATCTGGGGCGCGTGTTCGACAACTTCTCGCCGTCGGAGATCGGACACTACGCGACGACCGCGCCAAAGACCGAGAACAACCGCGCCATCTACGGCATCGATTTCGGTGGCCGGGTGTGGTCGTCGAGAGACGGCCGGCGCCAGTTCTGGCTCGTTGGTGAAACGCTCAACGGCGTTCGCAGCGCCGATGTGGATTGCCGCGATCGCAACGACGATCAGGGACAACCCCTGAGCAAACCGCCCGCGTGCGAGCAGTTCTCGGGCTTGCCTGGCAATACGACGAACTCCGTCCAGAATGCCGTCTACATCACCGAGCACGCCACCAGCCTCGAAGCGTACGTCGAGCCGCGTTTCGAGTTCCTGACACTGCGCGCCGGTCTGGAGAATCGTGCCGTGCTCTTCGCCCGCGCGGTGTTGGGCGTGATGATGGTCGACGACGGCAAGGATCACGCCGCTTCCGCGCACGACATCGGAGGCGGGTTCGAGTTCACGGCGGGCCCGTTCAGCGGATCTCACCTCGCAGCCGGCTGGGGACGCACCGATCTCTTCGTGCCGACCGGCACCAACGATCAGCCCGGGCAGACCCAACGCGGCAGGTGGAATCGGCTCAAGGTCGACGGCCTGCTCGTGTTCAGCCCGGCGCGTATGCTCGGCAGCGCTCCCGGCCTGAGCAAAGTGCCGCGCATCTTCATCCAGGTCTACTCAGACTTCGACCCGCTCGGCACCGACGCCGACAGCGTGCAGACGTTCATGGGGATGGAACTGAACATCGCGGAGTTCTTCAAATGACGCGGGCGCGGTGGTTCGTGTCGGCAGTCGTGGTCGCTTTCGCGCTGACGACGCTCTCGGCCCAGGAAGACGACGTCACGTTCCTCTGGTCGAAGTACTGGGCGCCGCCAACGACGCAGCAGACGTTTCCGGAAGCGTGCTATCTCGCACAGACCAAGACCGCCAATCTCGGCATCACGTTCTCGGGCGGCGGCACACGATCCGCGTCGGCAACGATCGGCGAGCTTCGCGGCATGCTCGAAAACGGCTGGCTGTCGAAAGTCAGATACATCGCCGCCGTCTCGGGTGGTTCGTGGGCCGCTACGCCATTCGTCTACGCGCCGTACTCCGAAGCGACGCTCCTGGGACCTTCGCACCTGCCGCAGGCGCTCGGCCGCTCCCTCATCGAGACCAGGCCGCCCGAGCACACGCTGGCGCGCGCAGTGGTCGACGCACGGACAGTGGCAGCGGGTGGCGTCGAGGCGGCGAAGATCATCGCCGCGCAGACGATCAACGACGGCACGCTGCCAACCCAGGTGAAGAGCCTGGTCAATCGCCTTCACGGCGGCATCATCGACAGGACCTACGCGAACATTCTGGCGCGCGCGTTCATCACGCCACTGATCCCCGACGGCGAGAAACTGCCGTATGGCTGGACGCCCGCTTCGGTCGAGGCCGACTTCGGGAGCCTGAACGACTTCAGCCGAACGCAGTTCGTCACCACCTCTGGAACGCGACCGTTCCTGATCGTCGGCGGGTCGATCATTTACATGCACGAGGCGTACACCTACCCGCGCCTGATGCCGATCGAATACACGCCGCTCTACACCGGCGTGCGCAACGAGTTCAGCGGTCGCCTCGGTGGCTCGTACGTGTGGCCGTTCGCATACCACGCCGACCGCGCAGATCTCGCCGATGCGACGACACTGCGCGTGCGGGTGAAGAAGAATGCGCCGCCGTTCTCGCTGGCCGACATGATTGCCAGCAGCGGCGCCGCACCCCTGCTGACGCTCTTTCTCAACGACCCGACCGGCTTTTCACCACGCGTGTTTCCCACGTTCAACCACTACACGGTCCGCAACCGCACGGCCACCCCGGTGACGACGAGCCTGCTGCACGGCGACGGCGGATTCACCGACTATCTCGGGCTCATGCCGCTGCTCGCACGCCAGGTCACGAACATCATCGTGTTCCTCAACGGGACCGGGCCCATCACGAAGGAGCAGGCGATCGAGTCGCTCTTCTACAAGCTGAACCTGCAGACTGGCTCGGCGGATCGGAAGGGCAACGTCGTGTTCGATCAGGCTCACTACGAGGAGCTCGTGAAAGGGCTCGAGGCGAATGTTCAGGCCGGTCTGACTGCGGCGTTCTGCGGACGCAACTGGCGTGTGCTCGACAACGAGCTCTACGGAATCCGCGCGTACTCCGGGCTGAACATCTGCTTCGTCAACACCGAGCGCAACGATCGGTGGGTCAAAGAACTGCCCACCGAAACGCAGGAGCTGCTCACGACGAGAGGCTTCCGGGGATTTCCGTGGTTCTCTACATTCCTGCAGAACGTTCCGTACGTGATCCGGTTGAAGCCGGCACAAGTGAACCTGATGAGCGAGTTCACCACCTGGATGTTGACCGAGCCGCGGAACCGGAGACTCTTCGAGGACTCGAGCGTCGGCCCTGCACTGACGAGCGAGCCGACGGAGATGTCAAAGGAGTTTCCGGCCTGTCCGCAGCCACAGCGCTTCGATTTGACTGCCACCAGACGCGTGCAGCGCTGACGATCGCCGGCGTTACCCGAGCACGGCGCGCGTGGCGTCAGCCAGGATCGCTGCGATGCGATCGAGCACCGCATCGGGCGTCACGAACGGCGGCGCGAGCACGAACACATCGCCGCGCACGCGACCGAACAGTCCGCGCTCGGCCGCATCCGCGTGAATGCGCGGCCCGACCTGTTCCTCCGGCGCGAACGGCGTCTTGCCGTCGCGATCCTCGACGAACTCCACCGCGCACATGAGCCCTTTGCCGCGAATCTCTCCCACACGCGGATGATTGGCGAGGCGTGAGCGCAGCGCGTCGAGCAGATGTGCCCCCTTGCGCGCGGCTTCGGCGACGAGGTTCTGCTCCTCGATGATCTGCAGCGTGCACAACGCCACCGCGCACCCCACGGGATGCGCGGTGTAGGTGTAGGCATGCATCCACGGAACGGTCGCCTCATCGAGCACGCGCGCGATTGCGTCGCTGACGCCGATGCCCCCGAACGGGAAGTAGCCCGATGTGATCGCTTTCGCAAACTGCATGATGTCCGGCGCGACACCCCAGTGCTCGAGCCCGAACCACTTCCCTGTTCTCCCGAAACCGGTGATCACCTCGTCGGCCGCAAACAGAACGTCATGTCGATCGCAGATCTCACGGATGCGCGGGAAGTAGTCGTCGGGTGGGACGATGACACCGCCGACCCCGATCACCGGCTCGGCGAGAAACATCGCGACGGTGTCGGCGCCCTCGCGGACGATCGCCTCCTCGAGTACATTGGCAGCGGCGATGCCGGTCAACGTCGATCGATAGGGATACGGCGCCGGAATGTGGATGAAGCCGGGCACACGCGGCTCGAAGAGCGGCCAGTATCCCGCAATGCCGGTCGCGCTCATCGTCGCCAGCGTCGTTCCGTGATATCCGAGCTCGCGCGAGATGACCTTCGTCTTCTCCGGCCGGCCTCGCAGCTTCCAGTACGAGCGCGCCATCTTGATCGCGCTCTCGTTGGCCTCGGCGCCGCCCGACGTGAAGAAGAAGCGATTGATCGACGGATACGTAATCTTCGCCAACCGCTCGGCGAGCTCGATCGCGCGCGGGTTCGAGCTGCCGACGTAGCCGGACGCGTAGCCCAACGTCTCCATCTGCTCACGAGCTGCCTCCGCAAGCTCGCGCCGCCCGTGGCCGAGGGCGACGTTCCACAACCCGGCGAGGCCGTCGATGTACTCCTTGCCATCGGCATCCGCCAGTATCGCCCCGTGGCCGCGAACCCACACGCGCGCGGATCGCTGCGCGTTGGCGTCGTGGAGAGGATGAATCAGCGCGGCGAGATCACGAGAAATCAGGTCTCCGGCATTTGGCATGGAGACCAGATCATATCGTTCGGTGGGCTCTACGGCCGCTCGAAGAAGAGGACGTGGATGACTTCGCCGGCAGCGTCAGTGCGAGCACGCGACGTGCCGCGTACGGCCTCGGCGCCCACGCGATTGTCATCCGCGGATCCAAACCCGCGTCCTTGGTCCCCGGTCCACGAGAGTCTTGTGAGCGCGAATCCGCTGCCTTTCCCCGAACGTGGCACCGGCCGCTCCGTGGACCAAAGGACCTTGGACCATAGGACGGACCAGGAACCAAGCACGAAGGACCAACGACGCGCGCTACAAGGATATGAAATGCGCGCTCGCGATCGTCTCTCGGCCCGCGTTCCGCACGACACGGGTGGATCCCGTGAAGCTGCTCCGCCGAGACTGATAGATCAGCGACATGAGTCCCGCCGTCATCACGAGGAGGTAGTATCGGGCGAGTACGGTGAGGAGGACCCATGTCCATGAATGAGCTCGACCGATTTCTCGCATCGTGGGATCAGGAGGCTGCCAGTACGGTGAGGCTCCTCAAGGCGCTGCCGCCGACTCAGTACGATTTCCGTCCGGACTCCGGCGGACGATCGCTGGGCGAGCTGGGGTGGCACCTGGCGGAAGGCGATGCCTACATGAGCTACTGCATCCAGCAGGGCAAGTTCACGATGGATGCGAAACCGCCCAACATCGAGCGCCCGCGCACGATCGAAGCGTTGGCCCCGGGATACGAGCGCGTGCATCGCGAGGCGGCCGCACGCATCCGCGCGCTCGCGCCGGATGATCTGGATCGCGCGATTGATTTCTTTTCAGGACCGATGACCATCCGCGAAATCCTCTGGAACGGGATCCTCGCACACGGCATCCACCATCGCGGCCAACTCAGTCTGATGTGCCGTCTCGCAGGAGGCCAGGCACCCGGGATGTACGGACCGAATCGGGAAGAGATGGCGGCGATGCAGTCGGCGGCCCGGCAATAGTCTCAGGAATCAGGAATCACGAAGCAGGAAGCAGGAAGCAGGGCTGGGCCAGGACGGAGGAATCAGTGCTCAGGGACCGTGGCCGGCAGTCGGAGGAGGACGTCGTCGCCCTCCTGCGCAACGGGCCATTGGCAGCGCTGCCGCGGGAGACGGTGGAGCGTCTCGCGACGGACGGCACCGAGCGTGAGGTGGCCGAAGGCGTCACCGTCTACACCGAGGCCGAGACCGAACGCTTTGCGGTCGTCCTGAACGGGCTGATCCGCGTGTACATGAACACGAGCGACGGCCGCGAGGTCACGGTCCGCTACGTTCGGACCGGCGAGCTCCTCGGAGCGCCCGCGCTCATCGCCGGTCCGGCACCGGTGTTCGTGCAGGCGGTGACGAACAGCTCGCTCTACTTCATGGACGTCGCGAGGGTGAAGGCGCTCGCGCAGCGCGATGCCGCAGTCGCGTGGGTCTTCGCCCAGGAGTCGGTGCACCGTCTGTACGACATTCTCGAAGAACTCGCAGGAAACACCTTCGCGACGGTTCGGCAGCGTGTCGTGCGGCATCTCCTGGACCTCGCGTCGTCGCGTGCGACGGGCGACGGCCGGCTCACTGCGCTCGTCAACCAGCAGGACCTTGCGAACAGCGTCGGATCGGTGCGAGAAGTCGTCGCCCGCGTGCTGCACGAACTGCGCGAGGCCTCGCTTGTCCGCACGTCGCCCGGCCGCGTGGAGATTCTCGAGCCCGTGAAGATGAGCCGCGAGCTCTGGTCGCGCGTGCGTGACTAAAGTCACAGCAGGCGGCATCCCTCCTCTCCAGAATGAAGTCGACGTGATCAGGATTGGAGGAGTGCATGTTTGCCGTCGACCATGCTGCGACCGCGCTGGTGATCAAGCGTCGTTTCCCTTCTGTCTCCATCGTTCCGCTGCTGATATCCGTACAGGCGATGGAGCTGGCCTGGGTGGTTCTGAACTATCTCGGTATCGAGCACACGACGACGAGTGCGACGGTGCGAAGGGTCGCCGACATTCAACTCGCCGATATCCGCTACTCCCACTCAGTCGTCCCCGTCGTCGTCGCGGCGCTCGCGGCGTGGTGGATCATCGAGCGGGGCCTGGGCCGGCGTCTCCTCGGGCGCGCGCTGGCCATCGGGATCGTCTCTCACCTCGTTCTCGACATCCTCACGCACGCGTCTGACATCGCCCTGTGGCCGGGCGCGCCATTTCCCAAGCTGGGCATGGGGTTGTACAGCAGCGCGCCCTCGGTCGCGTTCGTGATCGAGCTGCTTTACGGCGTGCTGTGCTGGTGGATCTATCGCGGGACTCGAACGCTCGCAGCGGTGATCGCCCTGGGCAACCTCGCCAACATCTCGTTCTTCTTCGACTCGATACCGGGACCAGAGCAGCTTCTCGCAGGTCGCCCGCTGCTCGTCGTGACGCTCGTGTTCATTCAGATCGTCACAACGCTCGTGCTGGTTGGTGTGTTCTCGTCGAAGTCACAGGATCGCGCACAGCTCGAACAACCACGATCACGGTGGCAAGCAACCCCACCGCGCCAAGGCCTGCAATTGTGACGATCGGAAGTGACATCAGATCCAGGCCGCTGAGATTTCCGGCGGCGATGGTTCCCGCGGAGAGCGCGTAACTGAACACGGCAGCGAGGACGAGCTTCACGCGGCGGGTCTCGGTCCAGTCCGCGAACGAAAGCAGCCAGGCCAATGCTGGAAGCAGCAGAATCCCATGCATCATCGCGAAATGCGTGGGCCTCAGCGTGCCACCCAAGGCGTAGGCCGCCTGAGGATTTCCCGAAAACACCAGCAGCATCCCCTTCGCGATCATCAGTCCACCCACGACCATCGCGCAGACGAGCGCCGCGAATCCGGCCCGAATTGCAATCCGTAGACTGAGTGGCAGCCTCGGGTCGGCCCGGAACGCCGCCACCGCCAGTGCACAGATCACGGCGACCAGCGTCGCACCTCCGGCTGCCAACGTTCGTGCAACGAGACCGTCGAACGTCGTTTCCAGGTTGAAGTGCGACGGAACGCCGCGCCAGACCTGCAGCGACACCAACGCGGTCTCGAGCACGCAAGCGGCCGTGAACGCACCAAGCAGCATTGTCCTGGTGCGGCCGCGCAACTGGAGGAACGACGTCACCGACGCGATAGCGATCGACGTCAGGCCGAATGAGAGTCCGAACGTGATCGCCTTGCGCAGCGAGAGCGGCCCGTCCCACGATGCGCCGCTCCCGAGTAGGAGAGCGATATGGATCACACCGCTCGCGATCAACAGTGCACCGGCTGCATAGCCCAACCGCTCGACTCGGCGGCCGTGGGTCCAGAACGACCAGAGCTCACCGCGGATCGACAGTACAGGCTGCCTGTATGCGGTCATCTATCGGTGATACGAATCGCGGCGCTGATGCGTTCGACGCAACACGCTGTCGGCAGACCCCTGCTCGTCCGCATCTCGATCGACGAGGTGCTCAACTTTCGACAGAGTGTCCACTGCGACTCTGTCCATCCAAGTGCACCGTGTGAAAAGAACCAGATATTGGCGCCAATACCTGCGCCGGGGACATGGCACTCTCCTTGCCATACCAATGAGCGGAGCTTGAGATGCTGACCCAATTGACTGAGCACATTCATCCTGCAGGAAGAACGAATGCTCTCCGCACCGTCATCGTTGTCGGGCAGCCAGGTCAGACTCTACCGGACACCGCGTTCGACGCGGCCGACTACGACGTCGTGTTCATCGAACCCCTTGCGCGCGCCTACTCCACGATCAAGCGCGTGCAGCCGTCACTGGTCGTCATGGGCCTGTCGTTCGACGACCCAGACAGCTTTCAGCTGATGTCGATGCTGAAGCTGGATCGGGAGACGGCGTCGATTCCATTGCGCGCGTTCACTGCGACCGGGGCTGAAGAACCCGCCGAGGACGGGGACGCCCTGGAGCAAGACAGCGTCAAAGCGTTCAGCGCGATGAATCTGTCAATGAACTAGGCGAACGCCTGTCATAAACCTCCCGCCCAATCGACTTCTCAGTGTGGGGCCCCGGGCAATCCGGGGCCCGATTAACGCACGAGAGGACTCGTCTTATCCATTGCGAATCAGGCTGCGCACCCCGAACAGGGCGATCGACATGCCTACGAGAAGGCATGTGACGAACAACCACGGCCCGGTGTGAAGCCAACGGTCGAGCGCATAGCCGACGATGCCGAACAGCAGCGCGCCAATGACGCCATAGCTGACCGCCATCGTCTGCTCGGTGTCAGGACTCTGCTGCCTTCGATCGAGTGAGTGCTGGTCCATGTCACTTGGTACCGCAAGAAAGATGCGGGACCCCTCCAAGTCAAAACAGGCCGAGATCGAGCTTGGCGGCGTCGGACATGCGGTCGCGCGTCCATGGCGGATCCCACACGACGTCCACTTTCACGTCCGACACTCCGGGCACTGACGCGACCGCGTCTTTCACCTGCCCCGGCAGGAACTGTGCGGCAGGACAGGCAGGAGCGGTCAATGTCATGCGAATGCCAACGTGGCTCGACGCGTCGACGATCACTTCGTAGATCAGCCCCAGGTCGTAGATGTTGACCGGGATTTCCGGATCGAACACCTTCGAGAGCGCCTTGACGATCGGCGGCATGAGCGCGGCGCTTCTGGCTGGATCGGTGACGAGTCCGTCGGTCTGCAACGGTTGGCCGGGCTGGGCCCCGCCAACGGCGGGGCTCGCCGAAGCCGTAGGCGAAGGCGGCTGAATCACTGGGAGGGGTTTCATTCGGTCGACACCACCTCGCCGGGAGCGTCGAGCGCAGAGCGCAGCGTGTGCCACGCGAGGCTGGCGCATTTGACGCGGATCGGGAACTGACGCACACCGGCAAGCGCCTTCAGCTTGCCGAGATCACTGACCGGACTGTCGGGCTGTGCGGTGATCATCTTTTGAAACCGCTCGAACAGCGCGGTCGCCTCGGCGACGCTCTTCCCCTTGATACTCTCCGTCATCAGCGACGCCGACGCCTTCGAGATCGCGCAGCCGGATCCCTGGAAGCTGACGTCCTCGATCACCCCGTCGTTGACGTGCAGATAAACCGTGAGTCGATCGCCGCAGAGCGGGTTGAACCCCTCAGCGGTTCGTCCGCCCTCGAGCACCCGGAAGTTCCTCGGCCGACGATTGTGATCGAGGATCACTTCCTGATACAGGTCGTGCAGATCGAGGTCGCTGCTCATGCAAACACCGCCTTGGCCGCACCGAGCGACCTGACGAGCGCGTCGATCTCCTCGCGCGTGTTGTAGAGCCCAAGCGATGCACGCACGGTGGCGGCGACGCCGAGACGCGCCATCAGCGGCTGACAACAGTGATGCCCGGTGCGGACGGCGATTCCCTCGCGATCGAGGATCGTGCCGATGTCGTGGGGATGGACGTCACCCATCACGAACGCCAGAATGCCGGCCTTGTGCGGCGCGGTGCCGGTCAGTCGCACACCCGGGATCGCTGAGAGCGCCTCGGTTCCATACGCGACCAACTCTCGCTCGTATGCGTTGACACGATCGATCCCGACGCTGTCGAGATATCCGATGGCGGCACCGAGCCCGCCGACACCTGCGATGTTCGGCGTGCCCGCCTCGAACTTGAACGGAACGTCGTTGTACAGCGTGCGCTCGAACGTGACCGAACGGATCATGTCGCCACCGCCCTGATACGGCGGCATCGCGTCGAGCAGCGCGGCCCGACCGTAGAGCACGCCCACGCCGGTGGGGCCGAATACTTTGTGCCCCGAGAAGACGTAGAAGTCGCAGCCGAGCGCCTGCACGTCGACCGGCATGTGTGCAACCGCCTGGGCGCCATCGATCAGCACAGGAATGCCGCGGTCGTGCGCCAACCGGACGAGCGAGTCGACCGGATTGATCGTGCCGAGCGCATTCGAGACGTGCGTCACCGCGACGATTCGCGTACGCGCCGTCAGCATCCGTTCGTACTCGTCTAGACGCAGCTCGCCTGAATCGGTAATCGGCACGACTCGCAGATGGGCACCCTTCTCCTCGCAGAGCATCTGCCACGGGACGATGTTGGAGTGGTGCTCCATTTCAGTGATGACGACTTCGTCCCCCGCACCGACGTGCGAACGACCGTAGGTGGCAGCCACGAGGTTGATGCCTTCGGTGGTGCCGCGTACGAACACGATCTCGCGAGCGTCGGCGGCGTTGAGGAACCTCCGCACGGCTGCTCGCGTCTCGTCGTATGCGTCGGTGGCTTCGACGCTGAGCAGGTGCACGCCGCGATGGATATTGGCGTTCTCCTCGCGGTAGTAACTCACCAGTCGGTCGATCACGTGCTGCGGCTTCTGCGTGGTCGCCGCATTGTCCAGATACACGAGCGGCTTGCCGTGTACCCGTCGAGCGAGGATCGGAAAGTCCCGCCGGATTCGCTCGACGTCCAGAACAGCGCTCGGTGATCTCACGATAGTGGCCATGCGTTCCCTCATGCGGCCGACGCCAGCGCCCCGATCAGTTCCCGCTGCAGGCGATGCTCGACGCTCGCACGGATCGTCTCGAGCGGCATGTGGTTCAGGACGTCGGCTGCGAATGCGTGCACGAGCAAGTGGCGCGCGTCGGTCTCGCTCAACCCGCGGGAGCGGAGATAGAACAGCGCGTCCTCGTCCAGCTGCCCCACCGCGGCGCCGTGTGTGCACTTGACGTCGTTGGCGAAGATCTCGAGCTGCGGCGTGGTGTTGATCTGCGCGTCCTCCGAGAGCAGGAGCGCGCGATTCGTCTGTTTGGCGTCGGTCTTCTGCGCGTCCGGCCTGACGATGATCCGGCCGTTGAAGACGCCGCGGGCCCGATCGGCCAGGATGCCCTTGTAGATCTCGCGGCTCCCGCAATGCGGCTGCGCGTGATCGATCGTCGTGTGGTTGTCAACCAGCCGCTGCGCGTCGGCGCAGTACAGCCCGTTGAGCGTGCACTCCACACCCTCGCCGTTCAGGACCGCAATGAGATCGTTGCGGACCAGCGCACCCCCGAGGTTGACCGAGCTCGACGTGTAGGTGGCGCTCCGCTCCGCCTGCACGTGCGTGGTCGCGATGTGATACGCATCGCGCCCCTCGTACTGAAGCTTGTAGTGGTTGAGGACGGCGTTCTCGGCGAGCGCGATCTCGCTGACCGCGTTCGTGAAGTACCGCGCGGCGGCAGGCCCGGCATAGGTCTCGATCACCGACGCCTGAGTGTTTGCGCCGAGCGTGATGAGCACGCGGGGATGCGCCATGGTCGCGTGGCCGTCGGCCTCCTCGGCGATGAACACGAAGTGAATCGGCTGCTCGACCACTGCACCAGCGGCGAGCTCGATGTACGCCACCTCGTCGACGAATGCGGTGTTCAGTGCGACAAAGGGATTACCCGGGCGATCCAGAAGGCCGATCGGCCGATCAGATGGCGTCGGCGCCACGTTCGCCACACGAACCCCAGCAGGCAGCGCGACCAGGCGTGACAACGAAGGCGCGTAACACCCGTTCACGAAAACCAGCTCCGCCACGGCGCCTGGCAGGCGCAGCGCGGCGACGTCGAGTGCGGTGGCATCGGTCACCGGTGAAGGGGACAGCGCGAACGCACGCTCGGCAATCGGCGCCACGCTCGTGAACCGCCACTCCTCTTCGCCCGTGGTCGGAAATCCGCGCGACAGAAAGCGGTGCAGCGCATCCTCTCGCATCCGCACGAGCGACTCGGGGCCACGGCGGCCCACACGCTTCCATTCTGCGACGTAGTGGTCGAGTGACTGTGCCACGTCAGCTGCCCAGGCGCCCGACGTCGCGCCGATCCGAATCGGCGGGCCCCGCCGTAGCTTCAGCGAAGGCGGGTTCGAGCCAGCCGTAGCCCTTTTCTTCGAGCTCGAATGCCAGCTCTTTCCCGCCGGACCGGATGATTCGACCGTCGGCGAGCACGTGCACGGCATCGGGGACGATGTAGTTGAGGAGACGCTGATAGTGCGTGACGAGCAGGAAGGCGCGTTCGGGGCGGCGCATCGCGTTGACGCCGTGCGCCACGGTCTTGAGCGCATCGATGTCGAGGCCCGAATCGGTTTCGTCGAGAATCGCCAGCCTCGGCTCGAGCACCGCCATCTGGAAGATCTCGTTGCGCTTCTTCTCGCCTCCCGAAAATCCCTCGTTCACCGGCCGGCGCAGGAGGTCTTCGTCGATCCCGAGCGCGGTCATGCGATCGTGCACGAGCGAGGTGAACTCCATCGCATCGAGCGCCTCCTCACCACGATGCGCGCGCAGCGCGTTGAGCGCGGCTTTCAGGAAGTACGCATTGTTGACGCCAGGGATCTCGACCGGATACTGGAACGCCATGAACACACCGGCGCGCGCACGCGACTCGGGATCCATCGCGAGGAGATCCTGCCCATCGAAAAGGACCTCGCCTTGTGTGACGTGATATTCCGGGTGGCCGGCCAGCACACGGGCGAGCGTGCTCTTGCCCGAGCCGTTGGGCCCCATGATGGCGTGCACTTCCCCAGGCTGAATCGCCAGATCGACCCCCCGCAGGATCTCGCGTCCGCCGACTCCCGCATGCAGGTTCGTGACGGTGAGCATTACCCGACGCTCCCTTCGAGGCTGACGCCGAGCAGTTTCTGCGCTTCGACGGCGAACTCCATCGGCAGCTGGCGGAAGACTTCCTTGCAGAAGCCGTTGACGATCATGTTCACGGCGTCCTCGGTGGAGAGCCCGCGCTGGCGGCAATAGAAGATCTGGTCCTCGCCAATCTTCGACGTCGACGCCTCGTGCTCGACGCTTGCGGTGCTGTTCTTGATCTCGAGATAGGGAAACGTGTGCGCGCCGCATTGATCGCCGATGAGCAGCGAATCACACTGCGAGTAATTGCGCGCGCCGCGGGCGCCCTTCCCGATCTTGACCATGCCACGATAGGTGTTCTGCCCGTGGCCAGCTGAGATGCCCTTCGAGACAATCGTGCTCCTCGTGTTCTTTCCGAGGTGGATCATCTTCGTGCCGGTGTCGGCCTGCTGCCAGTTGTTGGTCGTCGCCACCGAGTAGAATTCGCCGACCGAGTTGTCGCCGATCAGCACGCAGCCCGGGTACTTCCACGTAATCGCTGAACCGGTCTCGACCTGTGTCCACGTGATCTTCGAGTTCACGCCAAGGCACTTGCCGCGCTTGGTGACGAAGTTGTAGATGCCGCCCTTCCCTTCCTTGTCGCCGGGGTACCAGTTCTGGACGGTCGAGTACTTGATCGTCGCGTTGTCGAGCGCGACGAGCTCGACGACCGCCGCGTGCAACTGATTCTCGTCACGCATCGGCGCCGTGCACCCTTCGAGATAGCTGACGTACGCGCCGTCCTCGGCCACGATCAGGGTGCGCTCGAACTGCCCGGTCTCGCGCGCGTTGATGCGGAAGTAGGTGGACAGCTCCATCGGACAGCGCACGCCTTTCGGGATGTACGCGAACGAGCCGTCGCTGAAGACCGCCGAGTTCAGCGTCGCGAAGAAGTTGTCGGAATACGGGACGACCGTGCCGAGATACTTGCGCACGAGATCCGGGTAGTTCTGCACCGCCTCGGAGAACGAACAGAAGATGATGCCGAGTTCGGCGAGCTTCTCCTTGAAGGTCGTCGCCACCGAGACGCTGTCGAACACCGCATCGACGGCGACGCCCGACAGGAGCTTCTGCTCTTCGAGTGGAATCCCCAGCTTCTCGAACGTCTTGCGGATCTCGGGGTCGACTTCGTCCAGGCTCGCGAGCGCGGGGCGCTTCTTCGGCGCGGAGTAATAGATGATCCCCTGGTAGTCGATCGGGCCGAACTTCACGTTCGCCCACGTCGGCTCCTTCATCGTCAGCCAGATGCGATACGCCTTCAGACGCCAGTCGAGCAGCCAGTCCGGTTCGTTCTTCTTGGACGAGATCAGACGAATGACGTCTTCGTTCAGGCCTCGCGGGGCGAAGTCCTGCTCGACGTCGGTGACGAAGCCGTACTTGTATTCGCGGCTCGCAAGCTGCTCGATGGTCTCGGTCGACGTGCTCATGATTTGGTTGCCTCGCCTTCCCCGACGCTGAACGATGTCCCGCATCCGCACGTGCTCTTTGCGTGCGGATTGCCGATGACGAAGCCCTTGCTCAACAGGCTGGTGTCGTAGTCGAGGACGATGCCGTCGAGGAGTCGGATGCTTCTGGGATCGACGAACACCTTGCCGCCACCTGGGGCATCGAAAACCAGGTCGGCATCTCTGGGCGCCGATTCCCACCCGAAGGTGTATTCAAAGCCGGAGCAGCCGCCCGCCCGCACCCCGACCCGAAGGGCGCTCTCACCCAGGTTGCGCTTCGCGAGCATCTTGCGAATCTGCACCGCCGCCCGCTCGGTGATCTGAATCATTGGCAGGTAGGTTGCGTCCTGTTTCAGCCGGAGAGTCCGTTGATATATACGACTACTTTAGTCCTATATTAACGCTGAACGGCCATGAAAGGCGAGCTGAGCTGGTGACTATCGCTTCCGCTTCCGGGCCGAGGCCGCCCTATGCCTTTGGACCCGCTTCTGCAGAAGCCGTTTCGCACGTTCGAGCTCGGCACGTCGAGACGCGCTCACGTTCTTGCCACCTCGATTGATGAAGTACTGAATCATCTTGATGGCCGACGACAGACCACCCGGCGAGACATCCTTGCGCGCCATCGTCCTGGCGATGTTCTGAGCCGAGCCGGTGAATGTGCCCCGAGGGGGATGCGTCGAATCGGTCCTCACCGTTCGCACCCACTTTTTCCGCATTGACCGGCGGCGCTTCGTGGGCCGCGTGGTCGACGCGGCCTTTCGTGAAGAACGTTGCGTGTTCATCAGCGCCTCCAAATGCAAGTGCAGTTCCGGAGTCGCAGCAGCTCAGCGATCCGCCCGCCGATCCGCCAGCGGACGTGCCGACGACAGATTCATCGCGCTCGTGATCAACCCGACGTGGGAGAACGCCTGCGGGAAATTTCCAGCCAACCGCCTGGCGCCGACGTCGTAGCCCTCGGCCAACAGCCCGACGTCGTTGCGGATCGAGAGCAGCCGGTCGAACAGCTGCATCGCCTCTTCGTGCCGCCCGAGCATCTGCAGGTTGTCGACGAGCCAGAAACTGCACATCAGAAAGGCCGCTTCCCCCGGCGGCAGCCCGTCAACGCCCGAAGCGGCCTGATACCGCTGCACGAAGCCGTCGGTGACGAGATGACGTTCGATCGCCGCGACCGTATTGCGGACCCGCTCATCGGACGCCGGGAGGAACCCGATCAACGGCATCATCAGAAGCGATGCGTCGAGATACCTCGAGCCGTAGTACTGGACGAACGCGCCGAGCTCTGCGTTGTATCCGTTGGTGCAGACGTCGCGATGAATCTGGTCGCGCATCGCACGCCATCGATCGACCGGGCCATCGAGACCGAGCGACTCGATGCCCTTCACGACGCGATCGAACGCGAGCCACGCCATCATCTTCGAATGCGTGAAGTGACGGCGCGGTCCACGAACTTCCCAGATGCCTTCGTCGGGTTCGCGCCAGATCGATTCGAGGTGTTCGACCAGCACCTTGTCCACGCGCCACGCGTTCTCGTCGTGCTCCAGTCCCATGCGCCACGCCTGATACGTCGCGTCGAGCACCTCGCCGTATACATCGAGCTGACGCTGCCCGGACGCGGCGTTGCCGATCCGCACGGGTTTCGAACACTCATATCCGCACAGCCAGGGGAGCTCGAGCTCGGTGAGCCGCCGTTCACCGTTGATGCCGTACATGATCTGAATCTGATCCGGTCTCCCGGCGACGGCACGCAGCAGCCACTTGTGCCACGACTTGGCTTCCGCCATGTAGCCGGCGTGCAGCAACGCCAGGAGCGTGAACGTGGCGTCACGCAGCCAGCAGAACCGGTAGTCCCAGTTGCGCACGCCACCGAACTGTTCCGGCAGCGACGTCGTCGGTGCCGCCACGATCGCGCCAGTGGGCGCGTACGTCAGCGCCTTGAGCGTGATGAGCGATCGGAGAACGGCCTCGCGCCAGGGTCCGTCATAGGTGCAACGCGCCGACCACTTTCGCCACCACGCTTCGGTGTCGGCGAGGGCGCGCTCCTCGTCCAGTTCGACTCGCCGCTCTTTGTGCGACGGAAACCAGCACAGGTCGAAGGCAACCTGTTCTCCCTCGTTGACGACGAAGTCGGCGACGGTGTGAAACTCCTCGCCGTGCAGCGGCACGTCCGAACACAGCGTCAGACCATCCGGCCCACCGATCGCGCTGATGCCGCTCTCCGTCTTTCGCACCCAGGGCACGAGGCTGCCGTAGTCGAACCGGACCGTCAGATCCATTCGCATCCGCACACGGCCGCGTCGTCCGATCACGATGCGAGCGAGATCGGACCGCCCATCGTGGATCGGCATGAAATCCACGAGCGACACGGTGCCCGTCTTTGTGGTGAATTCGGTCTCGAGAACGAGCGTCTCGTCGCGATACGTCCGGTGGACGCTCACAATCTGTTCGCCGGGCGCAATCAGCCAGCGGCCGTTGTCTTCGTTGCCGAGCAGCGCCGCAAAGCATGCCGGCGAATCGAACCGCGGCAGACAGAGCCAGTCGATCGAGCCGTCGCGCCCGACCAGCGCCGTCGTCTCGCAGTCGCCGATGATCGCGTAATCCTCGATGCGCCCCATGGCCCACCAGGCTTACGCAGTCACAGCGGTTTCACCGGACGACGATACGCATCTGCGAGGCGTTGTTCGTACTTGCCGTCGATGTCGGCAGCCGGGTCATACTCGGGACTCTCTTTCACCGCTTCGCGCGTGACGTCGACATATACCTGCTTGTCGGCCCAGTCGATCCGATGCGCCCATTCAGGTGGAATGAGCACGGTGCGGCCGCCGATCCAGTTGCTGGTGTCGATCATCAGATAGCGGATCGTCCACGAGCGATCATCGGTGAGGAAATCGTCGACGTGACCGATCTCGCCGTCCCGCGCGTGAATGTGATAACCGGCTACCTCTTTGATGCTTCGCAGATGCCGCGTGTCACGCGGCACCGGCGTCGATGGAGGTGTGCCTTCGACCGCAGAGAGCGCTTCGGTCGGTGTCATGCCCATGCCCCAAATGCCGGGGCCGGTCCAGTAATTGGGAATGCCGTAGTACATGCTGTACTCCGCCTCCCACTGTTGCGAGACGGGCTGCGCAAGGTCTGCGCTCGGCGCTGCCTTGATCTGCGCCTCGGTCAAGCGGACGTCGACGCGGCCATCGTTCCACCGCAGACGATCGACTGACAATGGCGAGGCCAGCACCGATCGCCCGGTGAGCCACGTCCCGGTCGTCACGACGATGTAGCGGACTGTCCACTTGTCTTCGTCGAAGTAGAAGTCTTCGACACGGCCGAGCTCGCGTCCTTCGAGGGACCACACCTCGAAGTTCTCGTAATCGCGGAGTCTCCTGAGCACGTGATCCTCTCTTTCCGTCGCACCAGCCCACTGCCCACGTCGGGTCACGCTGCGAGAACTCTGCCAGCCGTCCGAGAGCCCGTCCCGGAGAACCGGGCCTACGCCACGCGGCCGCAGCATACCGTGGCGACTCTGCGAATGGGTGTGGCGGTTTCGACCGGTGCTACGGAAGGGATCAACGCATATAGGGCCGGGTTTATCGGCATCCGCCCCAATTGATCACGTCCGCTGGTTTGCACTAATCCCACTCTTAGTCCCCAGCAACTCTCGAGGTTCAACGTATGGGTATGCGCACTGTTCTCCTCATCATCGCGATGGTGTTGGGCGGTTCTCACCTGTCGCGTGCACAAGAAACCACCGGCACCATCTCCGGAAAGGTCGTAGACGCTCAGGGACTTGCAATCCCGGGCGCGACCGTCACGGTGACCGGCCCCCAAGGAGAGAAATCGGCCGTGTCCGACGGAGCGGGCAACTTCACGGTTCCATATCTCACCCCTGGTACCTACGCCGTCAAGATCGAACTCCAGGGCTTCAAGCCGGTTGAGCGCAAAGGCGTGGTGATTGCGCTCGGTCAGACAGTGGATATCCCCGCTACACTCACTGTCGGCGGGTTGACGGAGACGGTCGAGGTGGTCGGCACACCCGACACCATCAACACGCGCAGCACGACAACGGGCGCGATCATCTCCAGCGAACAACTCCAGAACATTCCGGTCGGCCGCAACGTCAGCCAGACGACGTATCTGGCGCCTGGAGTGACCAGCTCGAACTCGGCGGGCGTGAACAATCCCTCGATCTCAGGCGGAAGCGGGCTCGACAACCTCTACGTGATCGATGGCGTCAACGTGACCAACCAGGGCTACGGCGCGATCGGCTCCTACTCGATCGTCTTCGGATCGCTCGGCAACGCCACGCCATTCGACTTCATCCAGGAAGTGCAGGTGAAGACCGGCGGCTATGAAGCGGAATTCGGCAACGCCACCGGCGGCGTGGTCAACGTGATCACCAAGAGCGGCACGAACAACATCAACGGATCGATCTTCGGCTACGCCCGCCCGGAAGGGCTCGAGAGCGCGTGGAAGCAGTTTCAGAGCATCAACGGCAGCGTGCAGACCACCGGGTCACGCTACTACGATGCCGGCGTCGAAGGCGGATTCCCGATCGTCAGGAATCGGCTGTTCGCATTTGGCGCCATCAACCCCGCGCAGAACGTGACCCTCCTGCACGCGCCTGAAGGATTTCCGCTCGAGAGCCTGGGCGACATCGATCGCGTGCGCAACACGATGACGTACTCGGCCAAAGCCACGTGGCAGGCCACAAGCGCACATCGCGTCGACGTGTCGTTCTTCGGCGATCCCTCGACCGGCGACAACGGCCCGCAACGCGCCGCCGCGCTCCTCGTTCCAGACACCTCGTCGTTCAGCAAGCTCGATTACGGCGGTCACAACCAGACGGTCCGCTACAACGGAGTGCTCCGGAACAACTTCCTCATCGAAGGCAGCTTCGCTCGCGCGCTCAACACGCTCGAGGAGACCCCGTCAGTGAACACGTGGCGAGTGACCGACCAGACCGTGACCCCCACGCAGGTCAGCGGCGGCCTCGGTTTCTTCGAAGCGCAGAACCGAAGTCTCAACTATCAGTACGCAGCCAAAGCGACGAATGTCATGGGCAACCACCAGCTTCGATACGGGGTGGAGTACGACGACGTCGACTACAGCACGCTCAACAATCGGACGGGCCCGACGTTCGTTGCGCCTGACGGGCGGACAACAGCCACCGGCGCACAGATCACGGTGCTGCCCGACGTGAACTTCGGGCAGATCTATCGGGTGACGCGGGCCAACTTCAACACCGGCCACGATACCACCCAGCGCTACACCAACTTCTTCGTTCAGGACACCTGGCGCGTCGGCAACCGGCTGACCGTCAATCCCGGGATTCGGTACGAGCAGGAAACATTGAGCGGCGACATCGTGAAGGACTTCACGCTGAAGAACAACTGGGCACCGCGCATTGGCGCCACTTACGATGTCGCGGGTGACGGCCGGACCAAGGTCTTCGCGAACTACGGCCGGTACTACGCGCGGATGCCAAACGATCTCGCTGCGCGCGCGCTATCAGCCGACGACAGCACCAGCCGTGCCGACTTCTTCGATGCCGGCCTGACCCAGCCGATCCCCAACGGCATCGCGACGATCGATCCGAAGAGCGGCCAGACGATCACCAACCACTTCGTGCTGGCGGGCGCGAGTCCGGACGTCATCGATCCCAACGCGAAGCTCTCGTATGTGAACGAGACAGTGGTCGGGGTCGATCGCGAGATCCTGCCGCAGACCAGCGTCGGCGTGCACTACACCTACAGGAACATCGGGCGTGTGCTCGAAGACGTGGCGAACGCACCGATGGTGGCGTACGACCTGGGCGTGCCAGGCCTTTCGAGCGTCGAGTACATCCTCACGAACCCGAGCGCCAGCACACCCGTCCTCGCAAGCGCGGCGTTCCTCGGCGCGTCGTTCCAGGACCCCGAACACCGGTATCAGGCGGTCGACTTCACGCTGAACCGGCGCATGACCAACAACTGGTCGGCGGTCGCCTCCTACCGGTGGTCGCGTCTGCGCGGCAACTTCGAGGGCTTCTACCGCGACGACAACGGGCAGTCCGACCCGGGCATCACCTCGCTGTACGACTTCCCCACCAATGACCCGAGCTACACCGCCATCGGCGTGCCGCAGTTCGGCTATCAGGGTGACATCAGATTCCTGGGGGATCCGAACGGCATCCTTCCGCTCGATCGGCCGCACCAGATCAAGGCCTTCGGCAACTATCTGTTCCCGATCGGGCTGAATATCGGCGCGGGATACACCATCTACTCGGGTGCACCGCTGACGGCCCTCGCGGCGAATCCGAACTACACGAACGGCGGCGAGATTCCCGACACCGCGCGCGGTGCCGGCATCGAGACGGTCGACGGCTTCAGGACACGCACGCCCTGGGTCAGCCGCGTCGATCTGCAGGCGTCGTATCGCGTGCCGCTCGGCGGCGCGATGCATCTCACGCTGCTCGGCGACGTCTTCAACCTCTTCGACCAGAGGACGACGTTGATGTACGACCAGTGGACACAGCTGACCGGCCCCTCACCAAATCCTGATTTCGGATCGCCTGTGACACAGGTACTGTCCGGCAAGCCGCCGCAGTTCCAGGCGCCACGCGAGATGCGAGTCGGAGCGAGGCTGACGTTCTAGAAAGCGGGTGGATGGGGCCGGTTGGGTTGATGGGGCTGGTGGGGTGGATGGGGTAGATAGGGTGGATCGGGTTGATGGGGACAACCCCGTCCACCTCACCCGCCCCATCCCCTCACCCTCCTCACCAGCCCCCATCCACCTGACCAGCCCTATCCACCCGACCAGCCCCATCCACCCCACCCGCCCCATCCACCCTCAAGCTGGTCCTTGACGAGACTCATCAGCCTGACGAAGATATCGACCTTCCGTGGTCAATCGCGTCAGCCTGGTCGTTGTGTGTTTGTGTACGGTCGTGCTGTCTGCGGCGGAGACGCCCACACGGTCTCTCGTCCGCGTACGGCTGGCCTTCAATCCGCTCTCGTCCGGATTGATCGACAGTATTCGCGTGGATGCGGTGGAGGAAGCAGCGCACGTCTGGGAACCGTACGGCATCGCCATCCTCAACGACACGCTCGCTGAGCGCGACCCCGACTCACCCCACATCAGCGTCGTCATGGACGGCGCACGTGTGCGATCGAGCAGGCGTGGTGCGCTGGGATCGATTCAGTTCGCAGCCGACGGCACACCTGACTCTACGATCGCCATCGACTATTCAGCCGTGGTCCGCCTGGCGACAACCACGAGCGCCTTGGGCATCGACGCCCACCGGTGGCCGGTCACGCTGCGCGAACAGATCATCGCGCGTGCACTCGGCCGTGCCCTCGCGCACGAGGTCGGCCACTACGTGCTGCGCTCGCCTCATCACACGGCGACCGGCCTGATGCGTGCTACCTATCGAGCCGCCACGCTCGCGATGCCCGAGCGCACCGACTTCACGCTCACGCCACCTGATCTCGCACGGCTGCGCATCGTCATGGCGGCTGGGTTGTTGGGACAGGGGGTTCCGTAGTTCAAGGCCGAGGATCTGCAGGTCAACCGATTCGCTGATCTGGCCACCGAGTTGCAGCGACCAGCCGTGACTGTCAGCGGGGTCTTCATGGCCGGGATTGTCGGCGAATCGGTCGTCATTTCCATCGATCACTCTCATCAGATCGAAGCCGATCTGAATATCCCCGACCGCGCGACCGGCATCGTCGTGTTTGCGCATGGCAGCGGCAGCAGCCGCTTCAGCTCGCGCAATCGTGCGACCGCACAGGCGCTGCAACGTCTCGGCTTCGGGACGCTGCTGCTCGATCTGCTGACGAAGCAGGAAGAAGCGTTCGACATACACACGAGGGAGTTCCGCTTCGATGTCGAACGATTGGGCGGGCGTGTCATCGCCGCGATCGACTGGCTGCGGCGCCGCGACGAGCTGCTGCGGCTCGTACCAGGCTGTTTCGGGGCGAGCACAGGAGCTGCAGCGGCGCTCATTGCTGCTGCTGAACGCCCGTCGGAGATCCGTGCCGTAGTGTCGCGCGGCGGCAGACCCGATCTCGCCGGCAAGGCGCTGGCGCGCGTCGCAGCGCCGACGCTGTTGATCGTCGGTGGCTACGACGAACCGGTCATCGAACTCAACGAGCAGGCGAAAGCCATGATGACATCCGCCCCCGTGGAGCTATCTGTCGTACCGGGCGCCTCGCATCTGTTCGAGGAACCGGGCGCGCTTGAGGAAGTCGAGCGACTGGCGGCCGGATGGTTCGCGCGATACCTCAAGCAGCCCGCATGACGCGTGTAGCGTGGGGATACTGGACTGGGAAGAAGGGGCAAGAAGAAGAGGGACGTATTAGGCGATAGCTATCAGGGCTGTCGGATCGGGGCAATACCGACGTACTTCGCTCGGGGGCGAATGAGTCGGCCGGTAGCGTATTGCTCGATGGCGTGGCCGATCCAGCCGATCGTTCGGCCGATGGCGAAGAGCGCGAACGGGGAGCCAGGTGGGAGGCGCAGGACGCGCGAGACACCGGCGAGCGCGAAATCGAGATTGGGTTTTGCGCGCACGGCGGCAGACGCCGCGTCAGCGAACTCCTGCAGAAACGCGAGCTCGGGCGACTTCGGGTAGCGCTCGCGCAGCATGCCGATGAGGGCGACCGCCCGGGGATCTCCGGTGGGATACAACGGGTGACCGAATCCGTCGATCGCCTCGCCCCGCCGCATGCGTGCCGCGATCGCATTCTTCACGGGGCGTACGGGGCGAATCGATTCGAGCATCGATTCCGCACGCGCACTCGCGCCACCATGTCTGGTGCCTTCGAGCGCAGACAAGCCGCCGATGACAACGGCATAGGGATTCGACCCCGCAGAGGCTACACACCGAGCGGCGAACGCGGAGACATTGAGCTCGTGATCGGCGCACAGGATGATCGCGCTGCGAAGCAGGTCGACGCCCTGGGCGCCGACACGCCAGCTTCGCGCGAGCCATTCGTCGATCGCAGGCGCGCCGACGCGCGTCTTCGCGGCAGCGCGCGCGAGCAACCCGAGGATGCGCCAGCCCGAGTGCGCGACGCCGGCCGGTCGTCGATCGTGAGCGGCCGGATCCCGGACAGATTCAACGGCCAGCGCCGACTGCACGCGCACGACGAACGGGAGATCGTCATCCGATGGCTCGAGGGTGTGCGCTTCGCTCGGCACCACATCCGGACGCCACAGATCGAACGCCCCGGTCCAGATCAGAGATGCGACCTCGACGATCGAGCGCGAGCGCGACAGCATCACCGCGTCGTGTCCGCGGTAATAGAGCGACGCGCCGTCGATCAACGTGATCGCCGACTCGAGAACCGGCATGCCCCAGTCCAGCGCGCGGGCGGCCGCCTTGTCGGGATTGCGCCGCTCTTCG
Organism: Vicinamibacterales bacterium; assembly: GCA_035263125.1. Taxonomy (GTDB): domain Bacteria; phylum Acidobacteriota; class Vicinamibacteria; order Vicinamibacterales; family UBA2999; genus Gp6-AA40. Next base: position 65,044 of record DATFRP010000100.1, on the reverse strand, counting down.
GTCCGTCGGCGCAAAAGCTCGACATCTTCCCGTGAATAGTGCCGCTCGCGCGAGGAGCCAGATGTCGCCTGCGATCGGACGAACCCGCGACTGACGTAGGCGTAGAGCGTCGGAATGCTCACGCCGAGACGCTCGGACGCCTCTTTGGCCCGCATCCAGGATCGTCCGGCTGTCATATTGATTTACCAATCAACGTTGACACGATGATACATGATGGCTACGGTTGGTATATGGCATCCACAGGACTCGACTCCAAGGGACTCGAGGGCGTCGTCGCCGCCACGACGCAGCTCAGTCACGTCGACGGTGAACGCGGGGAACTGATCATTGCGGGCTTTCCGGTTGGCGAGCTGGCCGAACGGGCAACGTTCGAGGAAACGACGTGGCTGCTCTGGCATGGGGCACTGCCATCTGCCCGTCAGCTCCAGGCGTTCCGCGCCGTCCTGGCGGCCTCGCGTGCGCTGCCTCGCGCCACCATCGATCTGCTGCGCGAGTGCGCAAGCCACCGGCTCGATGCAATGGACGCGCTGCGGATTGCGGCGGGAACGATATCGTTGGAAGAAGCCGGCGGAGCCGGATTCGATCAGCCGGCGCTGCGAATCGTGGCGCAGTTTCCGACGATCGTCGCGGCGTTCTGGAGACTGCGCGCAGAGAACGAACCGATCGCGCCGCGTGCGGATCTCGGTCACGCCGCAAACTTTCTCTACATGTTAACGGGACAGACGCCCAACCCCGAGCCGGTGCGCGGGCTCGAAACCTATCTCAACACCGTCGTCGACCACGGACTCAACGCGTCGACGTTCACGGCGCGGATCATCACATCAACAGGATCGGATCTCGTGTCGGCCGTCGTTGGCGCGATCGGCGCGCTCAAAGGTCCTCTGCACGGCGGCGCGCCGGGGCCGGCGCTCGACATGGTGCTGGAGATCGGAGACGCCTCACGTGCCGAAGCCTTGCTGCGCCGGAAGATCGAGGCTGGCGAGAAGCTGATGGGATTCGGCCACCGCGTCTACAAGGTTCGCGATCCGCGGGCCGACGTGCTGGCTGCAGCGGCAGAGCGGATGTTCACGCGCGCCGGCGACATGTCGCTCTACCGCCTGGCGCGTGCGGTCGAGGCGACCGCGATCCGGTTACTCGACGAGTACAAACCCGGACGACGGTTGCAGACCAACGTCGAGTTCTACACCGCGCTTCTGCTCCACGGCCTCGGATTCGACACCGCACTGTTCACGCCGACGTTTGCGATCAGCAGGGTCAGTGGATGGATTGCGCACGCATTCGAGCAGCGCCGCGCGAACCGCATCATCCGTCCGCAGTCTGAGTACGCGGGCCCACGCGATCGACGGTGGATTCCGCTGCCTGATCGAACCGAGAGCATTGAGGATGGCGCGGTCGAGCGCGTGATGTCTGCTATGGGTTCGCCTGAGGCGCGGTGAAGCAGGTGGCGAACACCTGTCGCACGGTCGGACTCAATCCCGTGAATGCGAACGAGACGTTCTCCTTGAGATAGAGACCGCTGACCGCCAGTATTCGTGACGGCAGCAGCATCGTATCCTGCGCGGTTCCGGAATGCTCCTGCGTGGCTCGCAAGGTAGCGGACTGCGGGGCGCCGCCGTCCAGAGCATAGGTGAACGGCACGGCCCCGTCGGCCCGCGCCGACATTGCGCGGATCGTCATCGGCGCATCCGCACCTGCCTTTGCGAACGTCGCCAGCTGCATCTCACCACGACGCGTCGCGCCGCTGCACGTCAGCGTCAATTGATACACGGCGAACTGCCGCTTCCCGGCCGGCAGCGGGATCTCCTGCGTGATGCGCGCGGTCACGAGATCGTGCCCTCGCTTCGGCTCTTCCGCGAGCGTGACCGACCACACGCCCGGACCCGACGGCGCGCTGGCCGCAGCCGTCGACAACGCGCCGATGAACGCGTCCATTGTCGGAGCATCAGGCTTGGGCACCCCCGCGGCACCCATCGCGCCATCGGCGGTGATCTTGACGAGCATCATGCCAGCAACGCTCGGATCGGGGCGGGCGGCGTCGAACGCTTCGAACGACAGGGCGCCTGCTGGCGCGGCACCTTTGTGGCACCCGACGCAATGCTTCTGCACCAGCGCGTTCTGTTGCGCTACCGGCATCAGATCGCTTGCCGGCGCTGGAGTCACCGATCGATCATCGACGGCGCGTCCGCTGTCAGCGACGACCGGCAGTGTGAAAGACGCCCAGGCGACACCCACAACCAGCATCGACGCTCTCGACATTCGTCTCATCCTACTCACCTCTTGGTACGGTTCGCTCTCACCTAATCAGGGGGGGACGTGCCAGGTGGAGTTCGCCGTAGAGCGCAGCCGCGTTGATTGCCGGCGGGGCTGAAGCCCCCGCTCTACACCAAATCGCAAACGCGCTAATTGGATTTCTGCGGAAGCGTTGCGTCGAACTTCCGTGACAAGCGACGTCGCGCGACCGACAGTCGGCTCTTCGACGTTCCCACCGGAATGCGCAGTGCCGCGGCAATCTCCCGATGCGTGTATCCGAGCACGTCGTACAGCAGGCAGATCGTGCGGTCGTCGGGCGACAGCCCCCCGAACGCAGCGCGCGCGCCGAGCCGCTCGACCGGTCGCGGCCGCTCCGTGAGACTTGGCGCCGCTGAACTGACGGCCGCCGCGATTCGCTGACGACGCTGTCCACGGCGCCGCTCGTCGTGGCAGGTATTGACCAGGATGCGATGCAGCCACGTCGCGGGCGACGCATCGCGGCGGAAGCCGCGTTCGCTTTGCAGCGCCCGCACGAATGCATCCTGCACCATGTCGTCGGCGTCCTGCCAATGCACGTATCGCGACGCGGTCGTCCGCAGACGAACGTAGCAGTCCCGGTAGGTGGCCGCCAGCATCGACTCGGGGCGAGAGTGCATGACTGTGTGCTGCCTAGCATTGCCCATGCCATCGAGAGGAACGGCGTGAAACGGCGCAATTTCCTCGAATCTCGCGTCGCTTTGGCAGGTGTTTGATATGCGAGTGCGTGCGCGTGGCTTGTCCACGCCCGGGACGAGGGCGTCCCACTGGCGCACACTCCCCGATGCCCGCTAGGAGCGGGTCTGGCGTCGAAGCAGTTTCGTGAGGAAGACAGCGACCGCGAGCACGACCAGCACGATCCACACGAGGAAGCCGGTCAACATGACGCGGCTGACTCGCGGGTCGCTGTCGGGCATGCCCGCGACAAGACCAAGCACACCGATGCCCAATGCAATGAGCAGCGGCATCACGAGCAGCACGAGACCAGCGACGATGAAAGCAGTCGGCGGCGGCTTCACATTCGACATCTGAACGTGCGCCTAGACTTGTGCCGCCTTCAACGCGGCAAGCACGCGGGCGTTGCGGAACGGCAGGCGGCGAAGCCGCACACCGGTCGCATCGAAAATCGCATTCGCGATCGCCGCCATCATCGGCTTGCAGATCGTCTCGCCCGCCCCGTAATGCGGCAGGTCGGGCCGATTCGGGTTGGGGTCGCCGTTCACGATGACGACGTCGATCGCCTCGGGCACGTCGTTGTGGGTGAGCGTGGGATAGCTGGTCCAGTCGACGCTCGTCACTTTCTCGCCGTCGAACTGCACTTCCTCGTAGAGCGCGCGACTCACCGAGTGCAGCGCCCCGCCTTCGATCGTGCGCCGCAGCGCTTCCGGGTTGATCACCAGCCCGCAGTCGTGCGCACAGACGATGCGTTTGACCCACACGCGGCCGGTGCGCCGATTCACTTCCACTTCGGCGATCTCGGCAACGATCGTCTGGCTGCGGATCGCGTACGCGATGCCGCGGCCGGTGAGAATCTCGCCGCTCCCGACCGGCCTCGGCGAGGGACGCGTGTCCCACTTGAAAGCGTCTGCGGCAGCCTTGATCACCGCAATCGATCGCGCCCGTTTGAATGCGCTATCGTCACCAGCGCCCTGGGTCAGCAGCTTCAGACGGAATTGGACCGGATCGGCCTTCGCCGCTGCGGCGAGCTCGTCGATGAACGACTCAGACGCAAACGCCGACTGCGGCCCGTTTGGATCGCGAAGGTTGCCGGTGCGAAGCGGCGTCTCCCAGATGAGCGGCAGACTCACCACCTGGAGCGCCGTACGCCGGTTCGGAATGGCGTACATCTCCTCGGGTCTCGCCGCGCTGCCGGCATTGGGCATCGCCGGCCGATTGCCCATCAGCTGTGAGATGAGCACGGTGTCGTGCTCGTTGTAGCCGAGGTGATTGAAGTCGGCCGACCGCGCGTCGTACTCGAACGACACGAGGTTGCCCTGCGCGTCGAGAGCGCCGCGCGTCTTCACGAGAAACGCCGGGCCCTTGGTATCCCAGGCGGTCTCCTCGTTGCGCATCCATTGAATGCGAACGGGCTTGCCCAGCTCCTTCGCCAGGAATGCCGCCTCGAACCCGGCGTCGTCTGCCGCCGTGCGACCGTAGGCCTGCGGGCCTTCCATCCAGACCACGCGCACGCGATCACGCGGCATCTTCAGGAACTCGGCAACGCCGTCGCGCAACCCGTACGACTTCATGTCGTTCGAGTAGATCGTCAGTTGATCGTTCGAAGGATCGGCCATCGCATGGGCCGGACCGATCGCCACGTGTCCCTGGAACGGGACCTCGTACTCGGCTTCGACGACCTTGGTGGCACCTTTGATCGCCGTGTCGGGATTGCCGACCACATTCGCAGGACTGCTCGACGTCGGCATCGCGCCGCGCATGTACGAGAACAGGTTCTCGGACGTCGGAAACGGCGCCGTCGCCGGTTTCTGCCAGTTCACTTTGAGCGCGCGTGCGGCGGTGATCGCCTGCTCTTCACGCTGACAGACGACGGCGAGGTAGTTGCCCTTGGTGACCACCTTCACGAAACCGGGAAGCTTGTTCACCGATGATTCGTCGATGCTCACGAGCTTCGCGCCGGCATACGGCGGCTTCACGTTCCGCGCGTGCAGCATGCCGGGCACCTTGACGTCGACCGCCCACTTCAGCGAGCCATCGACTTTCGCGGGGATGTCGTAGCGTGGCAGCGACTTCCCCACCATCTTCATCTGCTGCACGTCTTTGAGCTTCGCAACGCCGGTGGTGGCGTTGATGTTGTTGCCGGTCAGCGTGACGTTGAACTTGCGTCCGCCGATCAGCTCGCCGTACGTCACCTTCTTCGATGGATCGGCGGCAACCGAGACGACGCCGTCGGCCACGACCAGCGCCGTCACCGGCACACCGAATCGCGTGGACGCCATCTCGAGCAGCACACGACGCGCTTCTGCGGCGACGCGGCGCATCGGATAGCCATCGGTCTGCAGCGCATCCGAGCCGCCTGACCCGCCCTGATCGACCGTGACATCGGTGCTTCCCATGACGCAGGACGTTTTGTCGTACGGGAAGTCGAGCTCGTCGGACATCACCTGACGGAAGGCGGTGCCGGTACCCTGACCGAGATCAGTCTTGCCGACGTAGAACGTGGCGGTGTTGTCCTGCCGGATCACGATCCACGAATCGAGCTGTCTGAAGTCGACGTCGGGATACGGGCCCGCACCAAGCCCCTGCGCGTCGAGCGACAGCTCGGGCATGCCGGCAACGCTGAGCCCGACGACGAGGAAGCCTGACTGCTGGAGAAATTCGCGGCGGGTGCTCATGCGATCACCTCGCTCTCGGACCTTGCGCTCGCGGTACTGGTGATCTTCACCGCACGTTTGATGGCGGCCTGGATCCGGTAGTAGGTCATGCAGCGACAGAGCGTGTTGGCCATGCCCTGTCGGATCTGCGCGTCGGTTGGTGACGGGTTGCGATCGAGCAGTGCCTTCGCGGTGAGGATCTGGCCGTTCTGACAGAAGCCACAGGCTGGCACCTGCTCTTCAATCCACGCCTGCTGCAGCGGATGGAGCTTGCCGTCCTTGCCCAGCCCTTCGAGCGTCGTGATCTCCGCACCCGCGACGCTGGAGACCGGCCGGATGCAGGATCGAACCGCCTCGTTCTTGACGAGCACCGTACAGGCACCGCACTGGCCGAGACCACAGCCGAAGCGGGGGCCATGCAGATCGAGATCGTTGCGAAGGACGTAGAGGAGCGGCGTCGCCGGATCGACGTCAACCGTGCGCGACGTGCCGTTCACCCGCAGAGTGATGTTGGCCATGGGCAGAAGTCTGGCACAACCGGAGCTGGCGGGCCAGTTGAAGCTGATACTCATCGGTGCGGGATCACTGACGATTGTCGGTGCGAGCCCGCTGGCGCGGGTCGGTGCGACGTGTTCTGTCGATACCACCGGCCGAACGTGAGTCAGCGAGATCGCACCGACGACGTCAGTCTCCTCGCACCGACAGACGCCAGCCCCACTCGCACCGACAAATCGTGAGGCTGTTCATCAGACGTGTCAGACTGTTTGCAGAACGTCGACGGAGGGCCCGGTCGTGGCAGGACATGCGTTGCGTCGGACTCGAGCACGCGCGGGCACTGCGCGAAAGAAGAGCGCGGCGGCTGATACACCCGGCGATGACACGCTGGTCGAACGGGTCAGGGCTGCACTGAGTGGAACTCCACGCGTCGAGGAAAAGCGAATGTTCGGGGGCACCGCGTTCATGGTGCGCGGCAGGATGTGTGTCAGCGCGCGGCCGCAGCGGATCATGTGCCGCATCGATCCAGCCGTTCACGACGACGTTCTCGGGAGTCCTGGATGCCGGACGGTCGTGATGAAGGGGCGAGAGTATCGCGGCTACGTGTGGGTCGATGCGAGCGCGGTGCGATCGCCCGCTGCTCTCGAGTCGTGGATCACACTGGCCCTCGACTACAACGCCGCGACCCCGCGATCGACACGAAAGAAGCGCTAAACGGGACTACCGGATGAACACCGCTGTGATCATCAGCGCGCTGCTCTCGTCCGCTCACCTGCTGACGCTCGCCCTCGGGCTCGGAGCGATTTTCATACGCGGACGCGCGCTTGCCGGTCCTCTCGATGAGGCTGGCTGGCGACGGTTGCTGATCGCCGACAATGGGTGGGGCATCGCAGCCGTCTTGTGGATCGCGACGGGACTCCTCCGCATGTTCTTTGGCGGCAAGGAACCTGCGTTCTACTGGCGCAACGGCTTCTTCTGGGTGAAGCTCGCGTTGTTCGGCCTGGTGTTCGCGCTCGAGATCGCGCCGATGATGACTTTCATTCGCGTGCGATCCGCCCGCCATCGTGGCGTGGCGCTGCCTCGGTTCCCGGTCGAAACCTATCGCCGCATTAATTCAATCGAGATCGGCCTCGTCATCGCGATCGTCGTCGCCGCATCACTGATGGCACGCGCGGTGTGGATGTTCTAGCAGCTTCGTAGCCCCAAGTGAGCTCGCATGCGGATTGACTGGCGACGCACACGATCGCGCCGATGCTCAGTTGGGTGTGGGACGGCGGCCAGCCCTAAAGGCGACGCGATCAGCGAAGGAAGTAAAAACGCGCTGCAGGGAGCCCTCACGGCGAGATCGCCACAACCAGCCCCGGTAGATAAACGTGGGCTTCCGGGGTGGATCTGGAAGCGCGTTTTTTCCGCGGCGCCGATCGGGCTGGCCGGCGTCCCATACCCAAGTGAGCTTCGGCCACAGGCGGGCGTCGCTCACTTGGGTTCGACGTGAGCGATGCGGCTCACGGCATGCATTGAATTCTGCAGTGACCTACCCTGTCATTCCGTCCAGCGACAATCCCACCTGGCCGGCGAAGGCTGTCGCGCCGAAGCGCGGAGGCGCGAAGGCGGACGTCGCATAGAATGACTCGACCCGTGAACACTCCTTTGTTCGAGCTGTCCAACCAGGACGCAGTGGAATGGCTGCGCGCGCTTCCGGCCTCGTCCGTCGATCTCCTGATCACCGACCCGGCGTACGAGTCGCTCGAAAAGCACCGGGCCGTCGGCACCACGACGCGGCTGAAACACAGCAAGGCGTCGAGCAACGACTGGTTCATCGTCTTTCCGAACGCGCGGTTCGCCGAGCTGTTCGACGAGGCCTATCGCGTCCTGCGGGACGACACGCATTTCTATCTCTTCTGCGACGCGGAGACGATGTTCGTCGCCAAACCGGAGGCCGAGCGTGCCGGCTTCAAGTTCTGGAAGCCGCTGGTGTGGGACAAACAGACGATCGGCATGGGCTACCACTACCGCGCGCGCTACGAGTTCATCCTGTTCTTCGAAAAGGGCAAGCGCCGCCTGAACGATCTCGGTGTGGCCGACATCATCAGAGAACCACGAATCCACCGCGGCTATCCAGCCGAGAAGCCGTGGAAGGTCTCGGAGATTCTCATCACGCAGAGCTCGAACGCCGGCGACGTCGTGGCCGATCCGTTCATGGGCTCGGGAAGCGTCGGTGAGGCGGCGCTCAAACAGGGCCGCCGTTTTCTGGGCACCGATCTCAATCCCGCGGCGGTCCGCGTCACCGGCGAGCGTCTGCGGAAGTTCGGCGTGGGGCGCGAGCCTGATCTCGGCGCCATCGCTCCCACCGATCTCTTGAGCCTGATGGGCACCGAGTCGTGACCGGCGGTGCCTATGCGGATCTGGTCGCCGCGTACGTCTCGCGGCGGTTCACCTGCCGCAGCCTGAAGGTCTACCGCGAGATCAGCGTCGGCAAGACGATCATCGGCAAGAACCGGCGCATCGACGTCTTCTGCGTCTGCGAGACGACCAACAAGGCGTTTGCGATCGAGTGCAAGTTTCAGGAGAGCGAGGGCACCGTCGACGAGAAGGTCCCGTACGCGCTCGACGATCTGCAGGCGCTGCCGATGGCCGGCTGCATCGCGTATGCGGGCAAAGGCTTTTCGCCCGGCGTCCTGCACATGCTGGAAGCCTCACCGCACGCCGCCTACTGTCTTCCCGTGCACGGCCAGGCCGAATGCACGCCCGACACGCGCGAACTCGATCATCTGCTCGCAACGCACTTCGGGTGGTGGGATGTACTCGTCGCTAACAAACTACCTGTCGGTTGAAGGAATCAGAGCTCTCTCGTCATCTCGATCATCGTGCGACGAAAACCAGCTTTCGCGAACAGACGTTGTGCAGGATCGTTCTGTTCTGCGGTCCACAGCACCACGCGCGGCGCGCCGTGTTCCTTCAGCCACGCGATCGCCGCTTCGAGCAACCGCGTGCCGATGCCGCCGTGGCGTCCGCGCTCGTCGACGACGATGTCGTGGATGAAGCCACACGCGTCGCGAAGTTCCTTCCACGAAATCGGCTCGAGCCCGGCGTACACGTATCCGACGACCTCACCCTGCTGCTCAGCGACCAGAACGACGAGATTGACATCGTCTTTGAGCTGCTCGCCGAGAAACCACGCGTAGCCTTCTTCCGCCCTGTCACCGGGCGCGAGGAAGCGTTTCTGATCGAAACCGTAGTGCGTGCGCATGAGCAGCGCACCGAGGCGTCCCAGTGCGGGAAGATCGTCTCGCGTCGCGCGGCGGATGATCGGGTCGGGCATGAGCGGGAGGCACGTCCGGGAGGACGTGCCTACGGAACCAGGATATGGAGCTCGGCGCCGTACAGCATCGTGCGATCGTGATCGCGCGCGGCCCACGCGAGCATGGTCGCGGCGTCGGGCTTCACGAGTGCGTCGTGCGCGACCTTGCCGTTAATCGTCACACGCACCGGCTTGCCGAAGTCGACCACGTCGGGTGAGAGGAGCAGCGTGAATTGCTGGACGCCGCGCGACTTCACGTCGATGTCGTTGCCGGTCCGAACCGCGTCGACACGCCCCGACGGCTTCTCGTGGTCGAAGAGCTGGCGCTGCATGATCGGCACAGGCGAGTATGTGTTGACGTCCTGCAGTGCCGTGTCCGAGCCCCGCTTGCCAAGACGATCGATCACGACCCAGCGAAACCGGTTGTAGCGATCGGTGCGCTCGGTCTCCCAGGAGACGCGTTCGGGATGAGCGACGCGCGGGTGCTTCGCGAGATACGCCTCGTACTTGGGACGCTCCTGCGGCCACCAGCTCACATCGTGCCCCGCATCGGGGTAGACATCCCAATCGACCACGACGTTCGCTTTCTTGAACATCGCGATGAGCGGCTCGACCGACGCGGCGGGATAGAGCGGATCCTTGCCGCCGTTCACGGCATGCACGGGACAGTTGATCAGGTTGCCGGCATAGAGCTGTCCGTCCGCACCCGTGTCGGGATTGGCGATCACGAGCGGATGGCCGTTGAGCGGCATGCACGCCGCCCACGGCGTCGCCACGCGCATCGCGAAGAAATACACGCCGGTGCCGCCGTCGGAGATGCCGGTGATGTAGGTGCGCGATTCGTCGACGTTGTACTCGTGCTTCACGCGGTCCAGCAGGCGCGTGATGTTCTCGACCTGCCCCGGATTCCACCACTGCGACTGTGCCCACGCACGCGGGTGGAGCACCAGCTCCCCCTCGCTCGGGACGCGATTGGCGAGCGGCCGTGCGGGCGGGTCGCCAGGACCCGGCGCTTCGCGACCGACGCCGCCATGCAAACTGATCCGCAGCGGCCAAGCCCGCATCGGGTCGTAGTCGGCCGGCACCTCGAGCACGTTGTCGAGCGCGAGGCCATGATCGTGCGACAGCATTTCGATCCGACCGGTCTTCGCTTTCGCATAGGAGCGCCCGGCTTTGAGCCGTGCACGAATCTCCTCGAACGGCGCCCCGCTGGCGGCGACGAGCCTTGCCGCCTTCTCGGTGCCGCTCTGGTCGTCGGCATCCCAGAAGGCTTTCATCGCGGCATCGACTTGAGACGATGAGGCTGGCCGCTGTGCCGCGACGCTGGCACCCGCGAGGATTACGAGTACGATCGGTGCGAATCGCATGGCGCATATCTTATGACGATGCGACCGTTGAACGTGATCGTGGCGTTGCTGCTTCTCAGTGGCAACGCGTTCGGGCAGAACCGGCTGCCCGTCCTGCATCCGCTCGACACGACTGGACGCGTCACCTACTTCGTCTCGGACGGGATGCAGGGCTCCGCATTCCGTCCCGGTGATCGCGATCTCGCCGTGTGGGCGCTCAAGCAGTGGGAGCGCGCGGTCAACGGCGCGCTGCACTTCGAGTCGTCAGCCGAGAACGACGCGATCGTCCGCGTCTTCTGGGTGCCGGCTGGTGCCGGACGCTACGGCGAGATGCGCGCGTTCGAGGCAGGCAAGCTGCGCGGCGCCGCGGTGTTCATCCGCCCCGACACCGACGCACTGGGTCCGGCGATCGCCGAGGCGTCGCGCCGCGATCCGTTGATGCGCGACACCGTGGTCTACCTCACGTGTCTGCACGAGCTCGGGCATGCGCTCGGCCTCGAGCACACCGACGTCTACGGCGACATCATGTACTTCTTCGGCTACGGCGGCGACATCCCCGGCTTCTTCAACCGCTATCGGATGCGACTGCGCACGCGTAACGACATCGCAACGACGTCGGGGCTGTCAGCCTCCGACGTCGAGCGCGTGCGGGGGTTGTATCGGAAATAGCGGGTCGCGGCGGTCTCCCCTTCCTGAACGCTTCACATTTCAAACATCTGTTTGATACAATCGTTTGAAACGGCTATGAAACGACTGCTGCGATTCATCCCGCTCCTGGTCATCGTCGGCGTCAGTGGCGCGACCTACTGGTACACGAGCCGGCCGCCGACTTCGATGGTCCTCACCGGGGTCGTCACGACGAACTACGTCACGGTCAGCCCGCAGATCACCGGCCGGGTAACCGAATTGTCCGTCCGCGAGGGCGACACGGTGAAGGCCGGCCAGATGCTGGCGGTGCTCTCGCCCGACGAACTGCGTGAGGAGCGCGCGTTCTATTCCGCCAGCGCCGAAGGCGTGGGTTCGCAGATCCTGGAAAGCGAGGCAGCGCTGCGGCTTCAAGAACGCCAGACCGCCGACTCGATCGCCCAGGCAGAGGCGACGCTGGCGTCGACTCAGTCTCAGGAGGCGGCCGCCAAAGCCGAGCTCGAAAACGCGACCACCGTCTACGCCCGGAACCAGAAGCTGGCAAAGGAGGGGGTGTCGACCCCCGAGCAGGTCGATTCGGCGAAGACGGCGTACGACGTCGCGAAGTCGAAGCTCGACTCCGTCGTCAAGCAGATCGAGGCGGCGCGCGCCGCGGTCGCGCTCGCCAAGGGGAGCGCCGAGCAGATCGCCATGCGGCGGAGCCAGGTGATGTCGAGCAAGCAGCAGCAGGCGGCCGCGGCCGCCCAGCGGGCGAAGGCGGATGTGCGTCTCGCCTATACCGAAATCAAGGCGCCGATCGACGGCATCGTCGATGTGCGCGCCGCGCTTCAGGGTGAGGTCGTGACGCCCGGACAGCCGGTGGTGACGATCATCAACCCCGATGATCTCTGGATCCGGATCGACATCGAGGAGACCTACATCGACCGCGTGCGCGTCGGGGACACGCTGACGGTGCGTCTGCCGTCGGGCTCGGAGCGTCAGGGGAAGGTGTTCTACCGCAGCGCCGATGCCGGTTTCGCGACCCAGCGCGATGTCAGCCGCACCAAGCGGGACATCAAGACGTTCGAGGTGCGGCTCCGCGTCGACAACAGCGATCGTCGTCTTGCGGTGGGGATGACAGCGTACGTGGTGGTGCCATTGTCGTAACGCGTGACACGTAGAGCGCGGGCGGTGACGCGGGGACCTGAAGCCCCCGCTCTGCGAGGATTGGGCATGGCGTAGAGCGCGGGCTTCAGCCCGCGCGCGGCGTACGAGAATTCGAATGAGCCAGAACGCAATCGAGGTCAAGGACATCGTCAAGAAGTTCGGCGACTTCACCGCGGTCGACCACATCAACTTCACGGTGAAGGACGGCGAGATCTTCGGACTGCTCGGACCGAACGGCGCCGGCAAGTCGACGCTGATCCGCATGATGGTGACGCTGCTTCCGCCGACGGAAGGCACGGCGGTCATCAACGGCTTCGACGTGGTGAAGCGGGCGGACGACGTCCGGCGATCGATCGGCGTGATTCCGCAGGCGATGACGAGCGACCTCGAGTTGAGTGTCGAGGAAAACCTGCTCATCTTCGCGAAGCTGTATGGCGTACCCCGCGAGAAGCGCGACCGTCTCATCACCGAGCTCCTCGAAGCGGTCGAGCTGACGCAGTGGCGCGACAAGGCGGTGAAGCTGCTCTCGGGCGGCATGCGGCGCCGTGTCGAGATCGCACGTGGGCTGGTCCATGAACCGCACGTGTTCTTCCTCGACGAGCCGACCACCGGTCTCGACCCGGTGTCGCGCACCGCGGTGTGGACCATGCTGAAGAAGATCAAGTCCCAACGCGACCTGACCGTGCTCATCACCACCCACTACATGGACGAAGCGGACAAACTCTGCGATCGCATCGCCATCGTCGATCACGGCAAGCTGGTCGTGCTGGATTCGCCCGCCGCCCTCAAAGCGTCGCTCCCCGACCGTGACCCGAACACCGTGACGCTGGACGACGTCTTCGTGCACTACACCGGGCGAGACCTGCGCGATGCGCTCCAGGAGCCGTCGGCCGCCGACAGCCCGTTCGTGTTGCGGAGGTAGCCATGCACAGAACCTGGGCCATCATCGAACGCGAGCTGCGACGCTTCCGCAAGAGCCCGATGCTGATCGTCATGTCGATGATCTTTCCGTTGCTGAATCTCATCGTGCTCGGCTACGCGTTCGGCGGTAACGTGAAGCATCTGAAGCTGGCGATCGTCGATCAGGACGGCGGCGTGCCGGCGGTGAAAATCAAAGAGCTGGCAGCGGCCGTTTCGTCAGGGGCACGCACGCTGGACATCATCGACTACGCCGATCAGGGGCATGCGATGTCGGATCTTCGCAACGGCCTCGTCAACGGGGTGCTGACGATTCCGCCCGACTTCTCCCGGCGCTCGCTCGCCAACAACCAGCCTCGGGTGGCGTTGATCTCGGACAACACCGACACCTTCGTCTCGGCCACACTCACCGGAACGGTCGGCAACTTCGTCGCGGCGATCAACGCTCCGGCGACCCCGGTGCGCGTGGAGGGCGCAACCGGTCTCGATGTCGTCGAGGTGTACCCGTACGTGCCGTACATCCAGTATCTGCTACCGGGCTCGATCACGATGTCGATCTTCATGATGGTGATGATCGGCGGCGGCATCATCTTCATCGACGACAAGTCGCGCGGTCTGCACGAGGGCTACCTCGTGACGCCGATCACCAAGCTCGAGCTGGTCGCCGGCTTCAACCTCTCGGGGACGATCAAGGCGGTGCTGGCTGGCGGCTGCATCATGGTCGTGGGGTCGCTGATTGCGGGCGTCCCGAGCCCCCTCGATCCGATCCGTCTGCTCCGCATGCTCATCGTCGTGGCGATCACCGCGTTTGCGCTGATCAGCCTGATGTTCCTGCTGATGGTGCGCGTGACCGATCCGCTCCTGCCGCGTGCGACCTTCGGCGTGTTGAATACGGTGCTCTATTTTCCGAGCGGCGCGGTCTACCCGCAGGCGGGATTCCCCGGCTGGATGAAGGTCATCGCCGCCGTCGATCCGTTCACCTACGCGGTACACGCGTTCAAGAGCCTGCTGCTCAAGAACACCGGCTTCGATGCCATCGCTGGCGACGTCCTTTTCCTGCTCGTCTTCTCCACCATCGCGATGACCGCGGGTACGCTGCTGTTCAAACGAACGTTGTGATGGCAACCAAGCCGCGTACGACCGTCGTCTCGGACGATCTCGAAACCCGCGAGCGGCTGGTCGAGGTCTCCGCGCGTCTCTTCGCGGAGCGAGGCTTCTCGAAGGTCACCGTTCGCGAGATCTGTCAGCGCGCCAACGCGAACGTCGCGGCGGTCAACTACCACTTCGGTGGCAAGGACGGGTTGTATCAGGAGATCGTCAGTTCGGCGATCCGCACGATGCAGTCGACGACCGATGAGATCCGCGAAGCCGGTGCGAAGCATCCTGCCGAGGAACAGCTCGCGATCTTCGTTCGCACCTTCCTGTCGCGTGTGGCCCAGCACCGGGACGGCTGGATCCACCATCTGATGATGCAGGAGATTCGCGATCCCACTCCGGAGCTCGATCGCGTCGTGAAGTCGGTGGTGCGGCCGCGCATGGCCTATTTGAGCGAGGTCATCGCCGGCATCCTGCACTGCGCCCCCGACGACGACCGCGTGCAACACAGCGTGATGAGCGTGCAGGTGCAGTGCCTGGCGCTGCTCAACGATCGCATCGCGCAGTTTCAGCCGTTTCCCGTGACCTCGAAGCGCATCGACGCCCTAGCGGAACACATCACCCGGTTTTCTCTCGCTGGGATAAAGGCCCTGAAGCGGTAGCCACGAATCAGGAATCAGGAACCAGGGGCTGAGCCAGAGCGTTCGACTTCGGGCAGTTCACGCAATCGCGTGTCCCGACAGGCCCGCTTCGAGGATCGCCAGCGCGGCCTGCTGCGCGCGGCCGTCGCGATCGGCGGCCGGATCGTAGGAGGCGAGGCCGATCGCGGCGGCGGGAGTGCCGCCGCACAGTTGCCCAACCGCCCGTTGAACATCATCGATTGTCGGACCGCCCGGCGTCGCCCATTGATTGGCGATGGCGGACTGGGGATCGAGCACGTCGAGATCCAGATGGAGGTAGAGACGATCGATCTGCGGCCGGAGCGGGGCGATGGCCTCGGCGAGATCGCGCGGATGCCTCAGGCACTGCACGCCGGCGTTCGCGAGGAGATCGATTTCCGCGGGCTCGGCGTCGCGTGCGTCCGCGAGCAGCACGCGGTTGCCCGGCACGACTTCGAAGCCCGGAATCGTCCGCGCGAGGCGCTGCCAGCACCAGCCGGTCAGCGTGCTGATCCCCATCCCATCGAGGAAGCCGGATGCGGTCGTCTCCGGCGTGTTCGCTTCGCCATGGGCGTCGAACCAGACGACGGTGGTCTGAGCCCCGCCGCATCCGCTGACCGTTCCCACCGCCGCGTTGCAGTTACCCGACAGCACGAGCGGCAGCCCACCCTGATCGCGACACGCCCGCACACGCCGCGCGATCTCGCGGGCGAGCGCGAAGGTGCTGCCGATCTCGGCGAGGAAGGGATCGGGCAGCGTGATCTCCTCGACGCGGACGTGATGGCCCATTCGGGTGATCAGCGCCTGAACCGACGGCAGCAGATGATGCGGACCGAGTCCCATCCGTTCGCGATGGCGACCGGAATCGTAGGGGACGAGCAGGACGGTGATGTTCATAAGCCTCCGCTCGACGTCCGCACTCTCACGAATGGACGCCGGGAGCTTCGTGACCGGTTCGCGCCACATACTCCACGTAAGAACCCGGATAGAAGTGTGGATCTTTCTCCACCCCTGATTCGCCGCCAAGCTCGACGACGCGGTTACTGAGCGCGCGCAGAAACGCGCGGTCATGCGACACGAACAGCATCGTGCCTTCGAAGTCCTTCAATGCCTCGATCAGCATCTCTTTCGTGAAGAGGTCGAGATGGTTCGTCGGCTCATCGAGCACGAGGAAGTTCGGCGGGTTGAGCAGCATCCGCGCGATGACGAGGCGCGTCTTCTCGCCGCCTGAGAGCGCCCGAATTTTCTTGTCGACGTCATCGCCCGAGAATTGAAACGCACCCGCAAGGTTGCGCAGCACGCCGATCGACTCGTCGGGAAAGTCGCGCTGCAACTGCTCTTCGACCGTGAGGTCCGGGTCGAGCAGATCGAGCGCCTGCTGCGCGAAGTATCCGAGCTTCAGGCTGGCGCCGAGCTTCACGTCGCCCGCATCCGGTGCGAGCGCCCCCGCGACCATCCTGAGCAGCGTCGTCTTGCCGGCGCCGTTTCTGCCCATGACGCACCACCGCTCGCCGCGGCGGATCGTCATGTTCAGCCCGTCGTAGACGACGCGGCGGCCGTAGGCTTTCGAGACGTTCTCGAGCACTGCCACCTGATCGCCCGATCGCATCGGCTGACGGAAGTCGAACTTCACCACCTTCCGCTTCTTCGGCAGCTCGATCCGCTCGATCTTCTCGAGCGCCTTCACGCGGCTCTGTACCTGCGCGGCCTTCGCGGCGTGGGCGGCGAAGCGCTCGATGAAACGCTGCTCCTTGGCCAGCATCGCCTGCTGGCGCGCGTATGCCGCCTCGCGATTGGCTTCGCGAACGGCTCGCTCGCGTTCGTAGAAGTCGTAGTTGCCGGAGTAGACCGTGATCTCGCCGCCGTCGATCTCGGCGATCTTTCCGACCACGCGGTTCATGAACTCGCGATCGTGCGACGTCATGAGCAGCGCGCCGGCGCGCGATTTGAGAAATGCTTCGAGCCAGATGATCGATTCGATGTCGAGATGGTTCGTCGGCTCGTCCATCAACAGGACGTCAGGCGCGCCGAGCAGCACCCGCGCCATGGCGACGCGCATCTTCCAGCCGCCCGACAACGCTCCCACATCACCGTCGATCCGCTCGTCGTCGAATCCGAGCCCGTGCAGCACCTCGCGCGCCTGCGCTTCGAGGCCGTATCCGCCCAGATGCTCGTACTCCTCCTGCACCTCGCCGAAGCGCGCGAGGATCCGATCCATGTCGTCGGCACGCGCCGGGTCGCCCATCGCGTGCTGCAGGTCCTCGAGCTCGTGATGCAGATCGCCGAGGCGGCCGCTCCCGGCGATCGCTTCGTCCAGGACGGAACGGCCGGACATCTCTTCGACATCCTGGCGGAAGTCGCCGACACGCAGCTTCTTCGGCACCGACACGTCGCCCTCGTCCGGCGACTCCTCACCCACGATCATGCGGAAGAGCGTCGTCTTGCCCGCGCCGTTGGGACCGACCAGACCGACTTTTTCACCGGAATTCAGCTGGAACGAGGCGTCGACGAACAGCACCTGACGGCCGTACTGCTTGCTCACACGGGAAAACGAAATCACACGACTAGTTCTCCACGCCCGACGAGCACGGCTTCCCCACCGACCCTCACCTTGGTGATCGCGTTTGGGCGGCCGGTGATCGCGATGTGAATGCGGCTCGGGCGGCCCATCGCGACGCCCTGGTAGCTGGCGATCTTCTGCGCCGCCTCGCCCGACACGAGGCCATGCTGCACGAGGTAGCAGCCAAGCGGTCCGCTTGCCCCGCCAGTTGCCGGGTCTTCAATGATACCGAAGTCGGGCGCGAACATCCGGCTGTACACCGATTGCCCTGACGAATCTGGATCGACGGCGAACAGAAAGATCGGCACGTCGGATGGCACCACGTTCTTGAACGCCCGCACATCGCCCACCGCCCGATCGACGGTGGCGCGATCGCGCAGCGGTACGAAGAGGAACGGCACACCGCAGGTGATCTCCTGAACCGGCAGATCGGGTACGAGGTCGCTCTCCTGGAGACCGATGGCGGTGGCCGCCGCTGCGCGTGAGGCAAGCGGCGGCGTGAAGACCGGAGGCAGCTGCGTCATCCATGCAAAGGTGAGCGCGCCGTTCCGCCATTCGAGATCGACCGAGATCGGCCCGACATTCAAACCAAAAACGAATCGCTGCGCGCCAGCGGCAATGCCACCGGTGTGGGCCAACGCGAACGTGCTGCCAATCGTCGGATGCCCAGCCATGGGCATCTCGATATATGGCGTGAAGATTCGCATGCGAACGTCGGTGCCTTGCTGCTCGGATGGAAAGACGAATGTGCTCTCCGCGAAATTCATCTCGCGCGCGAGGCGCTGCATGCGTGCCGTGTTCAGGCCGCGCGCGTCGGGAAAAACGGCGAGCTGGTTGCCCGCGAGCGGCTCACTGGTGAAAACATCGTAGTGCAGATAAGACAGCGACATGGGGGCAGTATAGGAGTCGCACGAACCGGCTTGTCCTACGATCAAGATCAGGATTCAGGAATCAGGAATCAGGAATCAGCCGGCTCGAGCGGTCAGGTCTGAAGCCTCACATCTGAATCCTGATGCCTGGCCCAGACCTGCATCCTGCTTCCTGCTTCCTGATTCCTACTCTTTTCGCTGACGAATCCGACGGCCGACAGCGAGACCGAGGTGGTACGCGCCTTCCTGCTGCAGCCACACATGACGGGCGTGATTGTCGGCGAGCTCGACGATCAAGGTGCGCGCCAGTTCGGGCAGCTTCTGCGCGATCTGTTCGACGAGGTGCTCCTGGCGCTGAATATCGACGGGCGCGAAGAGTTCATCCTCGTGAATCGCCTGCAGCAGGTCCTCGTACTCCTCTTCGCACTGATCTTCAGCGTCGGAGAAGGACGGGATCGATCGCAGCCTGCCGTCGAGCGCCAGTTTGTCCGCGCAGCGTTCGGCGAGTTCGAGCAGCTCCTCGGAAGTAGGCATTGCTCAATAGTACGCCGTGGTGGCGTACGGGCTGAAGCACGTGACGGGCAGGCCGAACGCCTCGGGCGCCTACGTGTGTCTCTTCGACTTCAAGAGATCGGCGGCACGCTCCGCAGTTTCGCGCACGAGGAAGCCCATCTTGGGGCGCGTCGGTTCGAGATCGGGAGTGATTCGGTTGCGAACCAGCTCTTCGGTCGTGGTTGGACCAATCGACGCAACGACGATGTGACGCAAGCCATCGATCACGCGATCGTCGAGCTGCATGCTCCTCGCCACTTGCAGCAGATGCACGACCTGAGTCGCGGTCGTGAAGAGCACGACGTCGAGATCGCGATTCGCAATCGCACTGACTGCGGCCTGCAGCGGGCCAAGATCATCGGGCAGCGCCCACTGATACACCGGCACGCGCGTCACCAGGGCGCCGCGCGCCTGGAGCCCGGCCAGCAGCTCCGCATTCGACTCGCCGTACTCCTGCACGGCGACGTGCACGCCCGCGAGCGCAAACTCGCTGGCTTTCGAGTCGAGCGCCATCAGCACTTCGCGCCAGGTATTCGGTTCGGGAGCCGTGAGCCAGACCGGCACGTTCCACTCGCGCAGCGCCGCGACCGGTTTGGGACCGCGGGCAAGGATCTTCGTGCGACGCAGCGCGTCGAGAAACGCCTCGCGCGTCCCGCGCACCCGCTCGATCACCGCGACCAGCGCACGCGCACCGACGCCTGTCAGCAGGATGACCAGGCCGAACGCGTCCTGCTCGAGCGCGTCCGCGAATGCGATCGCTTCGGGATTGGACTGCAGCGGCACTTCCCGCATCGATGGTGCCGAGATCGGCTGGCCGCCGTAGGAAGTGATGATGGCGGCCAGCTCGGTAGCGCGTCGGCTTTCGAGTGTCAGAACGCGGAGTCCTTCAAAGCCAGGCTGTGAGACCAATGTTCTATGAAGCCCCCGATCCTTCGGCGTGGAGATACGCTTCCTCGCCGTGCAGCGAAACGTCGAGACCGACGGTTTCGTCGGCACGCGACGGGCGAAGCGGGATCACGAGACCGACGACCTTGAGCAGCACGAAGCTCATCACACCGCTGTAGACGATCGCGGTCAGAATCGCCAACGCCTGAATGCCGAGCTGACCGGGATTGCCGAACAGCAGGCCGTCGGCGCCCGCCGAGTTCAGCGCTTTCTGCGCAAACACACCGGTGAGGAGCGCACCCACCGTTCCACCCACGCCGTGAGCGGCGACAACGTCGAGCGAATCGTCCAACGAGGTCTTCGCTCTGATAATGAGCGCGAGATAGCTTGGGACAGCCGCAATGGCGCCAAGCGCAATCGCGCTCATCGGGCTGATGAAGCCAGCCGCGGGCGTGATGGCCACGAGGCCGACGACGATCGCCGTTGCCGCGCCTACTGCGGTTGGCTTTCCGGACCGCAGGGCATCGAGGAAGGTCCAGACGACGAGCGTCGCCGCCGGGGCGAGGAAGGTGTTGGCGAACGCGAGGCTCGCCAGCTCATTGGAGGCCAGCGCGCTGCCGGAGTTGAAACCGAACCAGCCAAACCACAGCAGCCCGGCGCCGAGCAGCACGAAGGGCACGCTGTGCGGCAATAGCGACGACGACGGATATTCCTGCCGCTTGCCGACGACGATGGCCGCTACGAGCGCGGCGACGCCCGCATTGACGTGCACAACGGTGCCGCCGGCGAAATCCAGGGCAAGCATGTCGGCGAGCCAGCCGCCACCCCACACCCAGTGGGCGATCGGGGCGTAGACGACGACCGACCAGAGAGAAATAAAGACCACGTAGGCCGAGAACCGCATGCGCTCGACGATCGCGCCGGAGATCAATGCGGCGGTGATGATGCAGAAGGTGGCCTGGTAGGCCATGTGGAGCACGTGCGGGATTGTGCCAAGCGCTTCTGTGCCGACACCTTTGAGGAACACGTTCGACAGATCGCCGAGCCAGTTCGTCCCGGTCGTAAACGCAAGCGAATAGCCGACGAGCGCCCACAGAATGCCGACGAACCCGAGGGCGATATAACTCATCATCAACGTGTTCAACGCGTTCTTGCTGCGCACCAACCCGCCGTAGAAGAAACCGAGGGCTGGCGTCATCAGGAGCACCAAGGCCGTTGAAACCAGCATCCAAGCAGTGTCAGCTTGATTGATCATTCCGCTCACCTCAGAAGGGGCAGGCCTCGACCGGGAGGCCCCACCCGGGCCGCGGCGAGAAGAGCAAGCGAGGTGCCACGGCTGAGCGTGACCTGAAGCGAGAAATGCCCGCGTTTCGGCCAATTCCGCGCAATCGTGGCAGGAATGACCATACATTTATGTAGAGCTCAAAAATGCGTCGACAGAAATGTCTGGTGACGTTTGAACCCTCTGCTCGGCCACCGAGCCCCGGCGTTGCACCTACGGCTGAGCGAGTGCCGATCTACGACACTTATGTCGTATATGAGGCATCTGCAGCCAATTTAGTAAG
This sequence comes from Vicinamibacterales bacterium, assembly GCA_035263125.1. GTDB lineage: Bacteria > Acidobacteriota > Vicinamibacteria > Vicinamibacterales > UBA2999 > Gp6-AA40. Next base: position 43,390 of record DATFRP010000100.1, on the reverse strand, counting down.
AATGCGGCAGGCGCCCTATTGTGACGGCGCCTACTGTGACGGCGCTGCCTCGGACGCACTCGCCAGTCCCGGGACCACTGGCGGTCCCGGCGAATGGATCGGGTCGTCGTCGGCCCAGGGCGTGCGACAGGGCATGCGCTGTTCGTAGAGCCGGAGGTTCGCGGCCATCTGCCGGACGTCGGCCTGACCGCCTCCTCGCTTCGCCGCGTCGAGCACCCCGCGCTGGATCTTGGCGGCTTCCTCGTATTGACCGACTTCCGCCAGCGCCATCGCCAGCGTCTCGCCAAGCGTCGTGGTCTTCGGCCCTTTGAACAACTCCTCGACGATGGCCATCGCCCGGGCCCCGTCGCGAACCGTGTTGTCGGGCGCGGCGGCGAGCACACGCGCGAGTGCGAGTGACAGATCGGGTTGATCGGGCTGCAGCCGGGTCGCTTCGACGAGCCAATCGCGGGCCTCGCGATACCGATGCAGACGAACCAGAGCGATGGCATACCCGAAGCGCGCCTCGGTGGAGCGCGGGTTGATCTGGACGACCTGGGCGTAGGCCTTCAACGACTCCTGGACTCGTCCTCCGCGCCGTAACGCGTCCGCGAGCCCGACCTGCGCTTCTGCGTAGTTAGGGTTGTAGTGGACCGCTGACGAAAAGCGCTCGATCGCTTCCTTGTTGTGATCGCTCGATGCCGCGATCACGCCGAGACTGTAGAAGGCCTTGGCCGACGATTCGTCGAGCCCCTGTGCAGGCGCAAGCTTCGCGACATCCTCGAAGAGCGCCATCGCTCCCTTGACGTCGCCCTTCAGAAACAACGCGGTCCCGAGCTTGTGACGCAGCGAACGACCGAGCGCCGTACTGCTGGTCGTGATCGCGACCCCCTTCCTGAAGAATCCCTCTGCCGCGTTCCAGTCCTGCGCTTCAAGCGCACGAACGCCCCGCAGCTCGTACGACAGCCCGCTCTCGAGCGAGAGATCGAGCTCGATCCGCAAACGATCGGGAACGAGCACTTCCGTGTTGCGCCACTGCTTCAGATGCGCTTCCGCCTTGGCCGTGTCGCCGAGGCCGCGATATGCCATCGCGAGCGGGGAGTGGACGCTGAGCGCCGAGGGTTGGAACGCCAGCGCTTCCTCGAGCATCGACACGGCGCGCGGGTAGTCGCGCTTGGCGAGCGCCGTCTGACCGAGCCCCGACAACACGGCGACGTTCTTGGGCGGGAGCGCGGCCGCTCGCTCGAAGAGCGGTTGCGCTAGCTCGGGCTGCCCTTCCTCGAGGTAGAGGCGACCCAGCCAGATCAGCGTCGCGATCTCGTTCGGCCCGAGCTCGAGCGAACGCGTGAACGCCTGAATCGCCTTTTTCGTCTGGCCCTGGCTTTTGTACAGATGGCCGAGGAAATACGGCCAGCGGAGTTCGCCGGGCGCAAGATCCTGTGCGTTCAAGTACGCCGGTTCGGCCGCCTCGTAGTACTCAGCGGCCTGCAACACCATGCCGTATGCCCCGTACGCGGCGCTCAGATCGGCGTCGCCGACACCTTTCTTGCGGGCGTCGAGCGCGCTCGTGTAGCGTTCGCGAATCTGATTCTGCACCGTCGCGTCCATGCGCGAGAGATCAGGCAGCGTGATCTCACGAATCTGCTTCGCCGGCGTCGCGGTCGTCTCGGCCTTCGAGCACGCCTCGGTCGCGATGAGCATGGGCGCGCCTGCCAGCACCAACGCCACGAGGGCCGCGGCGCGCGCCGGGGTGAACACCTTCACTTCGCGCTCCCCTCGACGACGGTCGTCCAGCGATCGACAGTGACATTGGCGAATTCCTCGGTCCTGCCATCGGGCCACACCACACGCAGGCTCACCGGATCGGCCGAGGAGCCCAGGCCGACCACGATGCGAGGATCGTTGGCCGATGCATAGCTTCCGTCGGAACGCGCGCGTCTCATGAGTGCGGGACCCGATTTGCGCATCACGTAGACGCGGGCGCCGAGGGCGTCGCGGATCGGGGCCGAGCTCTTCGAGCCCGGTGGGGTCGGACCCTTCGGGTCCAATGGGGCCGGGCTCTTCGAGCCCGGTGGGGCAACGCCCTGCGGGCGTGGGGGGACCGGGTCCGCCTTCGACTTCGGCTTCGGCGAGACTGGCTGCGCCAGGCGGAGACCCAACCAGTGGTTCTTGTTGCCGACGTTGTTGATCAGCAGACGCGTCGGACCCGCGGCGGTGCCGACGAGGACGTCGACGTCGCCATCGTTGTCGATGTCACCGAACGCGGCCCCGCGATTGACTTCGCTCAAGGTGAACGCCTTGCCCGCCTTCGATGACACGTCTTCGAACCGGCCGTTTCCGAGGTTGTGGTACAGCTGATTCATCATCTTCAACGGGAACGGATCCTTGGCGCGTGCCTGGGCTTCGACGATCGAGACGCTGCCGTTCGCGGTGAAGAGATCGAGCCACGAGTCGTTGTCGTAATCGAACCAGGCGGTACCGAACCCTGTCCTCGCGAGGCTTGGCGGCCCGAGACCGGTGGCCGCTCTCCGGTCTTCGAAGATGCCGTCACCCATGTTCACGTAGATGACATTCATCTGCGCGAGCCAGTTCGTGATGAACAGGTCCTCGTCGCCGTCGTCGTCGAAGTCGCCGGCGTCGATGCCCATGCTCGCCTCGGAGTTGCCCTGGCCGCTGACCGCCGTACCCGAGAGGAACGCCGTCTCCTTGAACGTGCCGTTCTTCTGGTTGATCCACAGTTGATTGGGCTGGCCGTCGTTGCCGACGTAGATGTCGATCCACCCGTCGTTGTTGAAGTCGGCCGTCGACACGCCAAGCGCCGGTCCGTATGCACCGCCAATCAGCGCGCGCGACGTGACGTCCTCGAAGGTACCGTCGCCGCGATTGTGATAGAGGTGGCTCGGCTGCGCACGATAGCTGTTCGGCGGGCAGTAGTCGTGCTGCCCCGTGACCGACAGGCAGTCGATGTCGCCGGCGATCGAGTAGATCAAGTAGTTGCCGACGAACAGATCCAGCCACCCATCGCGGTCGTAGTCGAGGAACGCCGCTGACACGCCCCATCCACCCTGATTGGCGACGTGCGCTTTCGCGCTGACGTCAGTGAACGTCCGGTCGCCGTTGTTGTGAAGGAGCACTGCACCCGAGAGGCTCGTGCGATAGATGTCGACGAAGCCGTCGTTGTCGAAATCACCCACGGCGACGCCCATCCCGAAGGTCGTGATGTTGACCTTGCTTTCAGTGGTGACGTCGGTGAAGTGCAGCGTGCGCGTCCCGTCGGGATTGATCACGAGATCGTTGCGGAACAACCGATCGCCGGGCGGTCCCTCCGGCGGATAGATCGCATCCTTGATCGTCTTGTTCCCCAGCATCGCGCCCTGGACGAGGTACACGTCGAGATCCCCATCGTTGTCGTAGTCGAGCAGGGCGACGCCGGGCGACATGATCTCCGGGTAGTACTGCTCGCCGGACATCCCATTGAAGTGGGTGAAGTTGATCCCAGTGTCTTTTGCGCGCTCCGTGAACCAGTCTTCGGTCGGCTTCGTGGTACCGCCCGCCGCCGAGGCTGCCGGCGCGTCTGAAGACGCGCCGCTCCGACACCCCGTCAGCAGCAACAAAGCCAGTAGCGCGCACGCTTTAGCGTGCTCAGTCAGTCTCGCAGACATTCCCTCAAAGGAGCGTACAGGAAAACGGCGGGCTCACCAAAGGCGGGCGAGTGAGGTGGATGGGGCGAGTGAGGTGGATAGGGCAGGTGGGGTGGATAGGGCAGGTGGGGTAGATAAGGCCCGCCTAACAAGCCCCATCAACCCTACCAGCCCCATCTACCCCACCAGCCCCATCAACCCTACCAGCCCCACCTGGCTTTCAGAAGTCCATCGTCACGTTGAACCGCACGAACCGCGGCATCAGCAGCGACGTTGGATTGAGCCACGTCGTGCCGGTCCCGGTGAAGTTCTGACTGAACGTGAGACCAGGATTCGCATTGAACAGGTTGTATACGTCGACGCCGACGAGCGTGCGCGTGCGGCCGAAGCGCAGAATCTTGCCTGCGCGCATGTCGACCTGCCGCACGTAATCGCCATACACCTGACCGGGCAGCAGCAGGTTCACACTCTGCTGGTTGTTCAGCAGCGTCGTCCCCGCGACCGCGTTGGTGACGACGTAGTTGGAGGCGACCGACTGTCCGTTGGTAGCCGAGTCGTTGCCGCCGATCCCGAGCGTGCCCGGCTTGAACTGGAAGCTCGTGCTGACCTGCACGTCGATCTTCGGAATCGTGTACGACGCGAGTCCGCGAATCTGCGTGAGCCACGGCTCGGTGACATGACACGAGCTGGGCTGCTGCCAGACGGCTGGCAGACCGACCAGCAGCGCCTCGGGAACCTTGGCGGTGATCTCGCATTGATCGCGCACGCCGCGGCCGGTGCTGGTGCCGCCCTGTACGACCACACCGTTCCTCATTCGCGAGACCACGTTGACGTCAATGCCGTGCCAGTACTGATACATGTCGCCGTAGTCGCTGGCAAACGTCGTGTAGTTGCTCGCGGCCGAGAAGTTCGTGCTCGGGTTCAATCCGGTGACTTCATAGCCGCCGCCGCCCGGCAACGACGGATGCAACGGCGCGGTGAACGTATACGGCACGTAGTCGGCCGCGGTCGACGCCAGATTGTCGGTCACGGTGAAGCCGTTGAACCACCGACGGTAGTAACCGACTTCGACCGACGTGCGCGGGAGCACTTCCTGCTGCACCGACACGCCGAACTGCCAGTCAGACGGACGGACGTTCCAGCCTTCGAGAATCGCCGGGTTGATCGGTGCCGCGGTCAACGGCTGTCCGAACGACGGGCTCTGCCACGGACCGCACTCACCGTTGGCCGCGGGATTCATCAGATCGCACTGCGGGATGTAGTCGCCATTGATACCCAGGCCGCTGGTATCACTCCACGTCCGATTGGTCGTGCGCTGGAAGCGCGTCGCCTGCGCCGGGTTCATCAACGTGTAGCGATCCTGGTTGTTCGCCGCCTGCAGATACTTCCCGAGATTGACCTTGAGCGACGTCTTCCCGTTGCCGCGCACGTCGTACGCAGCGCCCATCCGCGGGGTGATGTCGTTGAAGCCCGGCACTCCATCGGTGCGCGGGAAGGTGATCGGTGCTGACCTGAACAAGTCGGTGCCGGTCGCGCCCTGCCCTTCCGGCGACCAGCTCCATGCGCGATCGTACCGGATGGCGCCCTGCAGCGTGACCCGGTTGATCGTCCACTGATCCTGCGCGTAGAACGCGTGATACTGACTCCGATCCTTGATCATCCAGTCGCCGACGTTCATGGTCAGCTGATTCGGCACGCCGTTGAGGAAGCGGTAGTTGACCCGCGTCTTGTTGTAGAAGTTCCAGTTGTCGGTGCGGTTGTAGGCGGCGATGTACCCGAACTTCGTGCTGTGCGCGCCGGTGACGTACGAGAGCGCCGCGCGCCACGTCGTCGGGTTCTGCATGTTGTTGAAGTTCCAGTCGAGCGCGCGGAAGAACAGGTTCGCGGGGACGCTCCACTTCGAACCATCCGCGAACGTACCGCTCAAGGACGCCTGCTCCTGGACCTGGTTCAGATTCAGAATCGCGCCCGGCTGCTCCATCCATCCCCACTTGCTGATGTAGGTCGAGGCGCCCGCTTCGAGCAGCAGACGGCTCGTGATCGTCGACGTGTAGCTCGCCTGCATCACGCGCTGCCACGCATCGGCGTATCCGAACGCACCACCCTGACTGCCCTGTGCGCCGCTGGCGGCTTCCGGCGCGTACGGAGAGATGCCCGCCGTGAGGCCGCTCGCAACCCAGTCCTTGCCGCGAGGACGACAGCTGTCGGCGTCCTCTGTCAGCGCCGACCCGTCGCACGCGAGCTGATTGTCGAAGAAGAAGCCCACCTTGTTCTTCGGTGTCACCTGCGCGGTGAGACGCATCGACGTCACCGTCCGCGAGACTGCGTTGCGCGCCTTGATGCTCTGGTCGGGCACGTAGCTCCAGCTGTTCGGATTGCCGGCGTTCAGGTTCGCGTACATCCCAAGGATGTCTTCGTAGCTCCCGAAGTCGCGGTAGTTGGCGAAGAACCACAACTTGTCTTTCCGGAAGGGGCCGCCGAGCGATGCGCTGTAATCCCAGTTCTTGTACAGTGCCGCCGGCTGCGCCAGCCCGAGCGACTTGAGGTGATCGTCGATGTTGTTGCCCTGCGACCATTCCCCTGCCGTGCTGCCGAAGAGCGAACCCGAATAGATGTTGCCGCCGGTCTTGGGAATGAAGTTGACGAGGGTGCCTCCCACTTCGGTTTCGCCAAGACCGCCCGAGAGCGTCAACTGCATTTCCTGCGAGTTCGCGGTATCGATGATGTAGCCCGACACGCCTCCGCCGTTGAAGGCCGATCCGGTGCTCAGACCATCGACGTAGGTGCGCCCCTCGTTGCCGCGACCACCGTGGTTGTAGAAGATGCGCATCGCCGGCATCAGATCGATCTGGTTGCTGCCACCGGTCACCGAGGGGACCAGGAAGACGAGCGCGTTGTAGCCACGTGTGGCCGGCAGCGCCTTCAGAGTCTCATCGTCGATGACCTGCTGCCGCCGCGTGCTCTGCACATCGACGACCGGCGTCTCGCCCGTGACCGTAATCGTTTCCTGCACGGTGCCGACCCGCATGTCGGCGTTGATCGTGATGACGCCGACGCCGCTCACATCGATGTCCTCGCGCTTCACGGTCGTGAATCCCGAGAGGCTCATCGTGATCGTGTACTTGCCGGGCGGAAGCTCGGTGAGACGGTACTGACCTGTGCCGTCGCTGATGGCACTTCGGACCTTTTCGATCAGCACAGGGCTCGAGGCTTCAACAGTGACGCCAGGCAGTACGGCGCCCGAGGCGTCACGTACGGTGCCGGTGATCGATGTCTGTGCGTGTGCCACAGCAGGGAGCATCGCGAACGGCACGAGCATCACGCACAGGCGCATCAATCGCGAGATCGGAATGGAGTGGGATCCTGTGAGACGCATACATGTCCTCCGCAAAGACGGATTGAAGCGCACAGGTTGCCGGTCACGCGCGAGCCCCGCAGCACGCACGGAAGATGCGAACAACGAGCCTAACCTAGTGAAAAAGCACTATCAAGACAGGACTAATACGGAGAATCGATGCGTCGATGAAGTGGATGGGGCGGGTGGGGTGGATGGGGCGGGTGGGGTGGATGGGGCAGGTAAGGTGGATGGGGTTAGTGTGAGGCCGGGGTGGAGTCGATGAGGTTGGTGGGGTGGATGAGGCTGTGAGGTGGACGAGGCGGTGAGATAGATGGGGCCCCATCTATCTCACCCCATCTACCCGGCGCTCTCTCCAGCCTAGAAATCGAACGTGACGTTGAACCGCAGGAACCGCGGGTTCAGGATCTGCAGAGGCTGCAGGTACAGCGATCCGTCACCATAGTTCTGCTGATACATGGTCGGAGTGTTCGAGTTGAACAGGTTCAGCAGATCCACCGCGACGTTGGCTCGCTTGCCGCCGACGTTGATGAGTTTTCCGAACCTCATGTCGATCTGATTGATGCGGTCGCCGTAGACCTGACCCGGCTCGAGCAGGTTGATCTGTCCTTGCGGCGTCGCGTAGAGAGCCGAGAGACCGGTGCTGTTCCCTTCGGGCACCGCGCCGACACCGAAGACGGCATTCGGCTGGAAGCGCATGATGGAGCTCACGAGCAGCTCGATTTTCGGGATCGTGTAGGAAGCGAACCCGCGCACCTGCGTCTGCCACGCCTCGACCTTGTGGCAGGAGTCAGCGGGTTGGAAGGTGCTGGCGGTGAACGGAGACGGGTTGGTCAGCGCGCCGTTGAGCATCTCCGGTACCTGCGCCACGATGTCGCAGTTGTCAGTCACCGCTCGTCCGGTGCTCGATCCGATCTGCATCACGAGCCCCTGACGCAACCGCGCGTTCACCGTGACATCGATGCCGTGCCAGTAGTTGGTCCAGTCGCCGTAGTCGCTCGCGAACGTATACCGGTTCTGAATGTTCGTCGTTACCACGCCCGGCTTGGGGAAGTAGTACTGCAGCGGGTACCCCCCGCCATCGGGCAACTTCGCGTTGGTCGGCGCTGTCACCGTCGTCAACTGGAAGTCGCTGGCATTCAGGTTGATATTGTCGGTGACGAAGAAGTTCTTGAACCAGCGGCGCGCATAGCCGACTTCCAGCGAGGTGCGCGGCAGGATCTCGTGCTGGACCGACACGCCGAACTGCCAGTCGCGCGGACGCACGCCCCACCCATGGAGCACGTCGGGGTTGACCAGCGTGAGGGTGTTCGGATTGGCGAAGTTCCCGAGGTCCGGTGCGATGCACTCCCCGTTCGCCTGCGGGTTCAGCATCTCGCAGTTCGGCACGTGATCGCCGTTGAAATCGATGAACGTGCGCGATGCGGTCGTCTGGAAGTTCGGTCCGCGACGGCCGTTGCGGCCATCGAGCGCGGGGTTGCTGATCGTGTAGTTCTCCTGGTTGTTCGCGCTCTGGAGGTACTCGCCTACGTTCACCTTCAACGAGGTCTTCCCGTTTCCAAACAAGTCATAGGCGACGCCCGCACGAGGCGTGATGTCGTTGTATCCGGTGACACCGTCCGTCTTCGGGAATGAGATCGGCCTGGCATTCCACACCGACGTCTGTGGTGCGCCATTGTGCTCGGCCGGGAACCAGCTCCACGCCCGATCGAACCGGAGTGCGCCCTGCAGTGTCATGCGGCCAACCGTCCACTGATCCTGCGCATAGAACGCGTGATACTCGGTGCGATTGCTCTGCTGCCATGGTGCGATCCGAATCGTGGCGCTATAGATCGGCAGGACCGGCGCAGGCGCCGGGAAAAATATCGGGGCAAGGACCGGCGTCAAATCGGTCAGGATGTAACGCGCATCGTTGGCGAGGTCGGTCGTCTCTTCGATGTGATACGCGCCCTGATACCCGAACTTCATGTTGTGCGCGCCAGTGACGTAGGTCGCTGATGCCCGCCACGTGTTCGGATTCTGGGAGTTGTCAAGGATGTTGTCGACGCCGCGATAGACCTTGAACGTCGGCGCGATCTGCGTCATCTGCACGAGGTTCGTGATCGCGCCTGGCTGCGGCATCCAGCCCCAGCGGCTGACGAAGGTTGCATAGCCGGCCTCGAGCAGCAGCTTGTTGGTGACCGGCGAGGACCAGGTCGCCTGCGAGATGATCTCTCGCGCGTCCCAGTAGTTGGTGACCGCCTCAGGTGAGAAGCCCGACCCGAAGACGCTGCCGGGCACCCAGTCCTCACCGCGCGGACGGCATCCCTGGGTGCTGCTCATAGAGCCCTGGTCGCAGTCCCACTGGTAGTCGTAATAGAAGCTGAACTTGTTTCGGGCAGTGGCCTGCGCCGTCAGACGAACCGACGCAACCGTCTTGGACGTGGCCGTTCGGGCTTTCACGTTCAAGTCGGGCGCATAGTCCCAGTGGGACGGATCGCCGGCATACAGGTTCGCGTAGAGCCCCGGGATGTCGGTGTGGTTGCCGAAGTCGCGATAGTTGCCGAAGAACCACAGCTTGTCCCTCTTGATCGGGCCGCCCAACGCGAAGCTCGCGTCCCACAGCTTGATCAGCGCTGCCTGTTCGGTGATGCCCGCAGCTCGCAGCTCGTCGTCCAGATTGTTACCCTGCGCCCACGAACCGGCACCGGTGGCAAACGCAGTCCCATGGAACGCGTTGCCGCCAGTGCTCGGCACGATATTGAGAACCGGGCCACCGACTTCGGCTTCACCGAGCGCCCCGGAAATCGACACCTGCAGCTCACGCGCATTGGCAGTGTCGTAGGCGTTGCCCGATACACCGCCGCCGTTGAACGCCGCACCGACGCTCAAGCCATCGAGCTGCACGCGGCCTTCATTGCCCGGGCCGCCATGGGCGGTGAAGAAACTCGGATTGACCGATGAAGAGGAGTTCGCGCCGGCGCCCTGGAGCGTCGGAATCGCCGCGAGAATCGCGCCGTACCCGCGCGCGGCGGGGAGCTCGTTGACCACCTTGTTCTCGAGCACTGCCTGGCGACGCGTAGTCTGTACGTCGATGACAGGCGTCTCGCCTTGAACGGTGAGCGTCTCAGTGAGGCCGCCAACGGACAGTTCAGCGTTGATCGTGATGACTCCCGCACCGCTCACATCAACCGACTCACGCTTCACCGTTCTGAAGCCTTGAAGCGAGAACGTGAGTGCATAGGTGCCGGGACGAAGATCGACAATCTGATACTGCCCGGTGCTGTCGGTCGTCGCGGTACGCACTCTCTCGATGAGCGCCGGGCTCGAGGCCTCGACGCTGACCCCAGGCAGCACCGCACCAGAGGAATCCTTCACAACGCCGGCGAGCGTTGCTTGTGCGAGCGCTTCTGAAGGAGTAAAGACGACCACCAGGACAATTGCCGACAAGAGCAAGAGGAAACGGCTGACAGGGCCACTACCATGCATCGGATTACTCCCAAGAGAATTCACCGGAGACCCGCCGCGACAAGGCGGCAGGCACGTCCACCTGTTTACCCGGGAATTACCGCAACGACGATCGCCAGAAACGCGACTGAAATGGCAGTCGTGAGCGCGCAGCGCCAAGGCTGCGAGCAAGGCTCGTAGGGCCGCCCTTCCGGTCGAGTAATAGAAAGCAATTACTCAGCCTTTCGGCTCGTCTATTGGCACGTGCGTTTTCCGGTATTTCGCCTGCAAGTTCGAGCGGCATCCAATCTGTCGAACGCCCGGTTTTCGAATTATTGGATTCGCCCGATCCTGCTGGCACAAAACGACGATGGCGACGACCGTGAAGTCGGTCGCTCTGATTTGTACAGATCGCGGCGGCTGGTCGGGCCTGGTTCTTCGATTTCGCGATGCGAAGCAGAAAGCGCGAAAAAAACGGGCCGGCGGCTCTGTCCTGAGAGCAGGCAGAGCCGCCGGCAATTACCCTAGAAGTTGACGGTGACGTTGAACCGTGCGAAGCGAGGATTGAGGATGCTCGTCGGCCTCAGCCAATTAACGTTGAGCGGGTCCGTGGCGTACACATTCTGGAACGCCGTCCCAGTGTTTGCATTGAGCAGGTTGTAGAAATCGAATCCGACGTTGGTCGATGTGCGCCCGAAGCGCAGCACCTTCGCAACCCTCAAATCAACCGAGTTGATCCGATCGGGATAGACCTGGCCGGGCAGCGTGAGATCGACGGTCTGGAATGCAAGGCCAGGCGCGAGCGGACGGCCGAGCGTCGACGACTGAAGGATCGTGGTATTGACGTTGTAGTTCGCCGGCAACGATGCACCGTTGGTCGCCACGAACGTGTTGATCGTCGACGGCTGCGTGTTCGGAGTCGATCGGATCGAACCAGCCAGCAGCACATCGATCTTCGGCAGTGTGTAGGTGACGGAGCTGCGGAACGTCGTCAGCCACGGTTCGGTGACGGCGCACGCAGCGGTCTGCGCATTGGCGAGGACCGAGCCGGCTGTGACATAGAGCTCGGGGAGCTTCGCCGTGATCTCGCAGTAGTCACGCACGCCGCGGCCGGTGCTGGTGCCGCCCTGGAACGTGATGCCGTTGCGCGTGCGCGCGTTCACGCTCACATCGAAGCCGTGCCAGTAGGTCGTCACGTCTCCGTAATCCTTCGCAAACGTGTAGTAGTTGTCGACCGCACCAATCGGCGAAATTGAGTTCCGCGTGACGAACGTCACCGGATAACCGCCGCCGTTCGGCAGATTCGCGTTGGTCGGTGCGGTAATCGTCGCCGTGTCGAAGTCTGCCGGCGTCAGCGCGCGGTTGTCGGTGAAGAAGTGGTTCCCCCATACGCGTCGGTTATAGGCGACATCGACCGCGACGCGCGGGACGAGCTCGTGCTGAACCTCCACGCTGTACTGCCAGTCGTACGGCCGCACGCCCCATCCATGCAGCACGTCGGGGTTGACCGTCGTCGTGCTGAACGGGTTGCCGAAATTCAGATTCTGCCAGGCGCCGCACACATCGCCGCCGGTTGCGGTGTTGTTTTCGCCCGCCTTGTTCATCACGTTGCAGTCGACGACCTTGTTGCCGTTCGTGTCGGTCCAAGAGACGCTGGTGGTCTGCTGGAACGTCGTCGCCGGGTTCGCGATCGTGTACTGCGCGTCGTTGTTCGCGGCCTGCAGATACTTGCTGACGTTGACCTTCAACGCGGTCTTGCCGTTTCCGAACAGATCGTAGGTCGCGCCCATGCGCGGCGTGATGTCGTTGTACCCGGTCACGCCTTTGAGCTCGGGAAAGAGAAACTTGGTCCCGTAGACGTTGTCGGCGATCACACCGTTCTCGCCCGCGGGGAACCAGCTCCACGCGTGCTCGTATCGCAGGCCGCCCTGTAACGTGAGCCGGCCTCGTGTGTACTGGTCCTGAACGTAGATCGCATCGAAGCGCGTGCGGTTGCTCGACCAGAACGGTGCATCACGCAACGTGAACTGAATCGGGTTGCGGTTGCTGAAGACGTAGCTCAATTGGCTCGCAGCATTCTGGAAGTTCTTCTGGACCTGGAACGCCGCCTGATACCCGACCTTCAAGCTGTGTGCACCGGTCACGTAGGTGCCCGACGCACGCCAGACGTTGTGGAACTGCTCGTTCGATCCCGCTGACGCCCAGCCGCGATACGTGAAGTTGCCGACCGGAGTGCCCGTGAAACCAGGCCTCGTCGGATCCGTCTGCGAGACCTGCTCCTGCACGGGAATCAAGTTGAGCGCGCCTCCGGGCATCGTCCCGCCGAAGCGGCTCGCGAACTGCGAGAACCCGGCCTCCAGGAGCAGCTTGTTCGTGTACGGCGAGGTCCACGTGGCCTGGGTGATCTTCTCGCGGTCGTCCCACACGTTGCCCGACTCGGGCGCCAACGCGCCGAAGAAGCCCGCGCCCACGCTGCCGAGCGCGACCCAGTCGTCGCCGCGATCGCGGCACTGCGGCGCGCCCTGCGTGTAGGCGGATCCGTTACAGACCTGCTGATAATCCAGGTAGAAACCGACCTTGTTCCGTGGCGTCGCCTGACCCGTGAGGCGGATCGCTTCGATCAACTTCGCGGCGGCTGCTCTAGCGGGCAGACCCGCATCCTTGTCGTAGTTCCACGACGCCTGATTGCCGGCGTTCAGGTTTCCGAAGAGTCCGGGGATCTCCTGGTGATTGCCGTAGCTGCGGACGTTGTTGTAGAACCACAACCGATCTTTCACGATCGGCCCGCCCAGCGCGAAGTTGGTATCCCAGTTCTTGATCAACGCCGGCAGGTTGAGGCCGAAGCCTTTCAATTCGTCGGTGAGATTGTCGCCCTGCGACCACTTGCCCGCGGTGCTGAGGAAGCCGGTGCCGCTGAACGTGTTGCCGCCGGTCTTCGGAATCAGATTGAACTGCGGACCGCCGCGATCGACTTCGCCGAGTCCACCGGCAATCGTGACCTGAATCTCCGACGCCTCGCCGATCGGATAGCCGAACCCGGCCACGCCGCCGCCGTTGAACGCGGAGCCGACGTTCATGCCATCGATCTGAATGGTGCCTTCGTTGCCGCGTCCGCCGCGAGCGGTGAAGAAGTTGGTCGAGACGCCCGAGCTCACATCGAGTCCGGTGGCCTGAATACCGGGCACGGTCGCGAGCAGGTTGCCGTATCCGCGCGAAGCCGGGATCGCCTGCACCACCGACCCGGACAGCACCATCTGTCTCCTCGTGCTCGTCTGCGTGTCGACGACGGGAGATTCGCCGGTCACCGTGATCGTTTCCTGGATGCCACCGACCCGCATGTCGGAGTTCACCGTGATCACGCCTGCGCCGCTCAATTCGACGCCGTCCTTCTTGACGGTGATGAAACCGGGAAGCGAGTACGTCACCGTGTACGTCCCCGGCGGGAGGTTTTCAATTCGGTACTGCCCGGTGCCATCGGTTACCGCGGTCCGCACTTTTTCGATCAGTACCGGGCTCGACGCTTCGACGGTCACGCCGGGCAGGATGGCGCCGGAGGCATCGTGTACCGTGCCTGCCAGCGACTGCGCATGAGCAAGAGTTGGGAGCAGAACGACGGCCGCGACGATCAGGGCCTTCGTGAGGTAACGCATCGACGGTCCTCCACTACAGGGTGAAGTACGACTTCGAGATACGCGCCCCGCCGACTACAGATTCCGACGAATCTAGCACCGCTCGACTAAGTTGAGTTTGGGGAAACGATTCGCATCAGCTAAGCGAGCGAAGTATGGACACCAGGTGCACGCCCGGCGTTCTTCGACGTAGCAATTCCGGCGCCCATTTCGTATGAGCCACTTTTCCTAGGGAAATCAGGGATTCAGCAGGTGGGACCCCGACCATATATCCAAAAGACTGGAATCGGCTTTTCGGGTTTTTGGAGGGAACGGATGTTACGGAGGAGCGGTCTTAACAGGAGAAACGGAGTAACGGAGATCGGACGGAGAAATACAGGCCGGCCCATGAAAAGAGGGCCGCGCGAAGCGCGGCCCTGCATTCCATCCGTCTGATCTCCGTGTCTCCGTTTCTCCTGTTGACCGTTTCCTCCGGAGACCTCCGTTACCTCACGCCCAACGGAACCCGTGCTTCGACAACGGAAGAGATCGGACGCGCGTGCCCGATGCGGCGAAGATCGCGTTGGCGACTGCGGGAAGCACCGGCGGCAGCGACGGCTCGCCGAGCCCGGTCGGCGGGTTGTTCGACTTCAGCCAGTGCACTTCGATCACCGGCGGCGCCTGCGCCATGCGAAGCAGCGGCACCTGGTGGAAGTTGCTCTGCACGGCTGAACCGCCCTTGAAGGTGATCTCCTGCATCATGTGGCTGATGCCCTCGATCACGCCGCCCTGCACGAGGTTCTCGGCGTGCAGCGGGCTGATGATCTGACTGCCGATATCGCCCGCGACCCACACCTTGTTGACCTTCACCCGCTTGCTCGAATCGACCTCGACCTCGGCGACCTCCGCGAAGTAGCCGCGGTGGCTGTACTGGAAGCCGATGCCCATGCCCGTGCCTTTGGGCAGCGTCCTCTTCCCCCACCCTGACTTCTCGGCGACGAGTTTGACCACGCCGGTCATGCGCGCCGCATCGAATCCGTCGCCCCGTTCGGGGGCGGGATAGACCTTGTTGGCGAGGAGGTCGAGACGGAACTGCACCGGGTCCTTGCCCGCGGCGTGCGCCAGTTCGTCGATGAACGACTGAAACACGAACGAGAAGGCGTGGCTGCCGGGCGCGCGCAGCGCACCGGTCGGAACGCCGAGCGGGATCTTCGAATCACCGAAATCGAAGTTCTCGACGAAGAGCGCCGGAAACTGGATGCCAGCGATGTTGGCCGCCGACGCGTAGCCGTTGCCGGCACCGTAGGTGACGAAGTGATTCTTCCAGGCGACGAGCTTGCCTGATGAATCGACCGCGCCCTTCAAGTAATGGAATCCCTGCGGACGATACATGTCGTGCGCCATGTCGTCTTCACGGGTCCACAGCAGCTTCACCGGCACGTTGATCTGCTTCGCGATGTACGCGGCTTCGGCCACGTAGTCGTTCGTCAGCCGCCGGCCGAACCCACCACCCACCTTCATCAGGTGCATGGTGACATCGGACTGCTGAATGCCGAGCGTCTGCGCGACGATGTTGAGACCCGCCGCGGGCGTCTGGCTCGGCGCCCACAACTCCATCTTTCCGTCTTTCCAGTGCGCCACGCAGTTCATCGGCTCGAGCGGCGCGTGGGCGATGAACGGATACATGTAGTTGCCTTCGACAACCTTCACGCCCGGCGCGGTAAACGCCTTTTCCACATCGCCGTCGGTGCGGAGCTTCGTCGTATACGCACCTTTGCCGAGTTCGTCGGCCTTCGCCTGGAACGCTTCGCTCGACTGCGCGCTGGTCGGATGCTCACTCCAGGTGACCTGCAGCTGCTTGCGCGCCTGGTTCGCCTGATACCAGCTGTCGGCGACCACTGCCACGCCAGGCATCAGCCCCTGCAGGTTCGTCGTCCCCTCGACGACGACCACGTGCTTCACTCCGGGAAGCGCCTTGACCTGATCGATGTTGGCGCTCGCGACCTTGGCACCGTACACCGGCGCCTTCTGATAGACCGCCCACAACATCCCGGGCACGGTGAAGTCGATGCTGAAGATCGGTTTGCCGGTCGTGACCGACGCGGTGTCGACGCCGCGGATCGGCTTGCCGATGATCTTGTAGTCCTTCGGATCCTTCAGCGGCACCATGCTGAGCGTCGGCACCGGCATCGTCGCCGCGGCCGATGCGAACTCGCCGTAGCTGGCGGAGCGGTTGCTCGCGCGATGCATCACACGACCGCTCGCGGTGGTCAGCTCGCTCGCCGGCACATTCCACTTCTGCGCCGCGGCAGCAAGGATCATCTGACGGATCGCCGCGCCCACCTGGCGCATCGGATCCCAGTTGGTCGGCGTGGCAGTCGATCCGCCCGCGACCTGCGCGCCATAGAGCGACTGGTTCGCGTCGGCCTGCTCGATCTTCACGCTGGCCCAGTCGACGTCGAGCTCGTCGGCGATGATCATCGGGAGCTGGTTCTTGATGCCCTGCCCGATCTCAGGATTCTTCGAGGTGATCGTCACGGCGCCATCGGCCGCGATCTTCACGAACGCGGTGGCGACGTAGGCCATCGGCGCCCCGCCGGGAGGTCCCTGCGCGAGCAGCTCCACCGGGTCGAGATGCAGAGCGACGAGCAGGCCACCGCCCGCGGCGGCACTGACCTGCAGGAAGGCGCGACGGCTGAGAAGTGTGTTGGTCGTCACGGCTCCTCCTTACTCCGCGCCGGCGCCCTGCGCCGTCGACGTCGAACGGGACGTGCCCATCTCGGCTGCGCGGTGAATCGCCGCGCGAATCCGTGTATAGGTGCCACACCGGCACAGATTGCCGGTCATCGCACTGGTGATCTGCGTGTCATTCGGCTTCGGCGTGGACGCCAGCAGCGCCGCCGCCGTCATGATCTGGCCGGCCTGACAGTAGCCGCACTGCGGCACGTCGAGCTCCTGCCACGCCTGCTGCAGCGGATGCAGCCCCTCGGGCGAGAGCCCCTCGATTGTTGTGATGGCCGCACCTGCCGCGGCCGATACTGGAGTTTGACAGGCGCGCTGAGCGCGTCCGCGCACGTGCACGGTGCACGCGCCGCATTGGCCGATACCGCAGCCGAACTTGGTGCCCTTCAGGTTCATGACGTCCCTGAGGACCCAGAGCAGGGGCATGTCGGCCGGGACATCGACCGTAGTCGTCTTCCCGTTGACGTTCAATGTGAAAGGCATAAGCGCAACTCTCTCGAAGAAAGGGAGATCGCCTGAAGCAACTGGTGGCAGTATTAGACAGGCACTGCCGGCTCAAAAGCAAGCATGGCCATCATGGATTCAGTCGGTTTTAGTCGGATGCACTGGAAAGCCCTGATTGTCGCGCTCGTCATGGGCGGGGTCGCGGTCACGGCGCAGGCGCCTCAACAGGAGACGCCTCTGCCTGCCCCCGGATTGCCGGAGGTCCAGGTCGATGCTTCGCAGAACTTCACCGACTGGTTGACGGCGCTCATCAAAGAAGCGCAGACGCGCGGCTACAGCGAGGGCCTCGTCTCGGAAACGCTGCATGGCCTCACACCGCTCGAGCACGTCATCCAAAGCGATCGCTCGCAGGCGGAGTTGAACCCTGGGTTCGATCGGTACTTGTCGGCGCGATTGACTCCAGCGCTCGTGAAACGCGGCAAGGAGCTGCTCGTCGAGAATCGCTCGCTGCTCCGTCGGATCGAGAAGACGTACAACGTGCAGGGGCGTTTCCTGCTGGCGATCTGGGCGATGGAGACGCGATACGGCCGCATCACGGGACGCGTGCCGGTGTTTCAGGCACTGGCGACGCTCGCGTGGGAACCGCGGCGCGCCAGCTACTTCCGCGGCGAGCTGTTCGACGCGCTCACGATGGTCCAACGCGGCAACATCGACGCCAAGACGATGACCAGCTCGTGGGCGGGCGCGATGGGCCAGACGCAGTTCATGCCATCCAGCTACTTGAAGTACGCCGTCGACTTCGACGGCGACGATCGCCGCGACATCTGGGGATCGATCCCCGACGCGCTCGCGTCGATTGCGAACTACCTCAAAGGATTCGGCTGGACCAGGGACCAAACCTGGGGTCGCGAA
This sequence comes from Vicinamibacterales bacterium, assembly GCA_035263125.1. Classification (GTDB taxonomy): domain Bacteria; phylum Acidobacteriota; class Vicinamibacteria; order Vicinamibacterales; family UBA2999; genus Gp6-AA40. The sequence goes on along the minus strand of DATFRP010000100.1, from coordinate 25,283 downwards.
GTGAAGGTCACCGCGGCGGTCCGCTCACGGATCGCAGCCATCCCCAAGCGCACCGAAGGGTGCTACGCGATCCGCAACATGACCATCCGGCGGCCGCTCTCCGACTGGCAGCGATTGGGCGTGCGCAGCCTCAACGGCCGCGCGCTTCCCAAGAGCGAGCGCAGCGCCGCGCTCGTCGACGTGGGCACGCGCAAGTTCCTCGTCTATCCCAACTACGACGCGATCCTCGGTTACAACTGCGCGCATTACTATGCGCTGACGGTCGCGCTCATTGCTGATAGGTTCCAATAAAGCAGGAATCAGGACGCAGGAATCAGGATGCAGCCCTGGGCCAGGGTGAAGCCGCAAGGCCCGAGACCTCAGGCCTGATTCCTTTACCCTGGCCCAGGCCTGATTCCTGATTCCTGCGTCCTGATTCCTGCTTTTATCGCCGGGGTCCAAACCGCTCGCGGATAGAGGCCATTTGTTCTCTGGCGCCGGGCTTCTGCAGTACGACCGTCTCGAGACTTTTCAAATAGTTCGGATTGCCCGACTTCACACGATACTCGGCGACGAACTGCTCGATCTTCGCGAAGATGAAGATGTGCTCACCGTTGGCGTCGTTGAACATCTTCTCGTCGATCGCGCCGTTGAGGACGAAGGACGAGGCCATGTCCCAATAGCTCGTGACCATACGGAAATGGCCGCTGTGCGGGCTCGAGAGGATCTGGAAGATGTCGTCGACGCTGGCCGGATGAAACTCTCGCGCAAACCACGCGCGCGCCTCGCGCATCGTTGGTTCGCGACGCAGTTCGTAGAGACGGATGATGAGGGTGGCGCTTTCGTAAGCACTAGACATTCGAAGAATAGTACAGGAATCAGGATGCAGGCCTGAGACCTCGCCCCTGTTGCCTTGAACCTGGCCCAGCCCTGATTCCTGATTCCCGATTCCTGATTCCTATCTGTCTCCACCGACATCCACCCGCACACCAGCCCGGATCGTGAACGGCAGCGAGGGGAACCCGAACGCGGCGTCGAACTTCTGATCGAACAGGTTTTCGATGCTGGTGTAAACGTTCAGGCGCGGATGCACGCGATAGGCGGCGCTCAGATCGATCTTCTGATACGCGGGATCGAGATCCTTGTTGGGCAGCAGCAGCGAGTTGCCGAAGTCCTGGTCGCTGAGGAAAGTGCTGTCGTCGCGCTTGCCGGAGAAATACCCCGCGAGCGTCACCTGCCCAGGCCCCTTGACGTAGGTCACGAGCAGCGTGCCCGAATTGGCTGGGCGACGGAACGGCCGCGCGCCCACGAGCGGCGAGAACGCGCCGATCGGCACGTTGGGAAAGGCCGGATTGAACGCTGCGCTGGCGCTGAACGCTTGCGTGACCTCAGCATCGAGGTAAGTGTAGGAGGCGCCGAAGCGCAGCATGGTTCCAACTGCGGCATCAGCGGAGATCTCCGCGCCCTGCGCGCGATACGATTGCGAGTTGATGTACGCGAACGTAGCGCCCGCCGCAACGTCGGGCGGCACGCCGGCGAGCACCAGGGCGGTCCGTCCGAGGTATTCGAGCAGATCATCGAATTCGTTGTTGAAGTACGACACACGGGCACGAACCCGGCCGCCAGCGAGTCCCTGCTCGACGCCGACGTCGAACCCTCGGCTTCGCTCCGGACCAACTGGCGACACGCGCGCTGCCGCCGGTGTGTCTTGCACCAGCGCATAGAGTGCGTTCTGCTCCTGAAACACGTTGGGCGCCTTGATGCCCTTGCCGGCATTCACGGTGAGCTTCGTTTCACCGACCCCGGCCGGTCGCGGATTGCGCAGATAAACAGCCACAGAAACGCGCGGCGTCGCCTCGGTGCCGAACACCTCGTTGTGCTCCACGCCGACGCCGCCGCTCACATACGCGCGGCCTCCGCCGTTCACCCGCGCCTCGACGAACGCGCCGCCGTTGTTGCGCGTCACGACCGGGTCGCCATCCGGATCATCGAACCCCTGCTCGCGCTCATAGCGCGCCCCGCCGGAAATGGCCAGTGACGATGCCACTTGAAACGTGGTCTGCCCTGATAGCGTCCGCCGCGTCACTCTGCTGTCGGATGATTGCGGGAACGGTGAAAACCCGTAATCGAGAATCGCTCGGCCGGTGACGGTTTCACCATTGGCGCCCATCAGCGTCACAGTGTTTCCCAGATAGTTGGCACCAAACCCAAATGGATCGTACGGCTCACCACTCGGCGTCGGGTTCACGTAGAGCGATCGCTGATCGATCGAGCCGAACCGGATACTGCTCTGCCACCGATTCGAGTGCTGCGAATCCGCGGTAATCGAGCCGTACGTCAGGTCGGCATCCTGCGTTGAATCGTCCGGTACGAGGTACGAGTCGAAGGCGTTCGCATTACCAAAAGTGCCATCCACGCGGCGCAGCGTTCCGGTGAGGTGTGTTCCACCGCCGACGACGACGCCAAAACGCCCGGCGTACGTGCCGCGATGGTACCCGCTGTTGGGCGTGCTGTTGTCAGTCGTGAAGTAGGAGTATTGGGAGAAGTAGTCAATGCGTCGAATCGCGCCGCCGAATCCGAGCGAGTTGCGAACCGTGTTCAGGTTGCCGCCATCGATTGCGTATTCGAGCTCGGGCGTCCGTGTGCTCCCGCGTCGCGTCGTGATGTTCACGACGCCAGTGAGCGCATCGCTCCCATAGACGACGCTGTTGGTCTGACGCAGAACCTCGATCCGATCGACACCCGCCGTATCGAGCTGTGAGAAGTCGAAGGCGCCGCCGATGTCGTTGGCCGGCACGCCGTCGATCAGCACCTTGGTGAAATTCGAATTGCCACCGCGCAGGAACATCGAGGTCAGGCCGCCGCGCTGACCCACCTGGACGATCTGCGAACCGGGGACGAGCCGCAAGGCCTCGAGCAGATCGGGCTTGTTGAGCGCGTCGAGCGTGCTGTTGTCGATAACGGTCACAGGAGCGCCAGTCCTCGCCTGCAGCACGCCACCGGGCTCCGCGGTCACGACAATCTCCTGCTGAAGCGGTCCGACTTCGAGAGCCACCACGACAATGGCGCGAGCACCCGCTCCCACGTACACCGGATCACTCGTGCGCGGGCTGAAACCCTGCGCAGTTGCCGTGACTTGATATCGGCCGGGGACCAGCGACGTGAACGAGAAGCTGCCATCACTCTCGGTTTGGACGTTGACCGTTTTCACGCCAGGGCCCGACAGCGCGACGCCGGCCCCCGACACCCGGGCACCCAAAGAGTCGACAACGGTGCCGACCAGCGATCCCTGGGCCTGTGCCCACACCGGCCGTGCGATCAGGAACATCGCGGCACACACGACCACACTGACTGCTCTCACTGCCTTCATCGCCACATTCATCGTCCGGAGAAAATATCGCGGCTGGCAGCTGGGATGCGACTGAAGAATTCGTGAATCCTTGTTCAGGCCCCGATCGCCTGAGGAGGCACGAGAGGTGCACAAGCGATTCTGACGAAGAATTCAGGAACTCTTCAGAAAGCCAGGCCACGGAGATCACGGAGAGTCGTTGGCCACGGAGATCACGGAGAGTCGTTGGCCACGGAGATCACGGAGAACACGGAGGATCTCTGTGTGTCTTCCTTCGTGATCTTCGTGATCTCCGTGGCCGAAGACTCTCCGCGATCTCAGTGCTCTCCGTGGCCAAAGACTCTCCGTGATCTCAGTGCTCTCCGTGGCCAATCCCTCGTGCGCTCCGTGGCCTAACTCTCCTCCCACCGGAATCGCGATAGCGTCAGCGCCCCGAACAACAGCGCGAAACCGAGCATCACGATCGTCGGCATCACGGCGGACTGAAATGGAAGACCGCGCCACGTCATCGCGTCGAGACCATCGACTGCCCACCGTGCTGGGATGACGAGCGTGATCGTCTGCAGCCACGCGGGGAAGATGAACGACGGCACCCACGCGCCGCCGAGCATCACCATGATGAGGACGGCGAACGTGGCGACGCGCCTGGTGGCAGCCGTGGTCTTTCCCAGCGCGGCGACGAGCAGTCCGAACGTGGCAGCCATGATCGAGCACGACACCGCCACCAGCGCGAACCCAGGCAGGCTGCCGTCGATCCGGACGCGGAACACAACCATCGCAAACGCAAACGAGACGACGAGCATCAGCAGCGTCAGGATCGTCCCGCTCGCGGTTCTGGCCCCGAGCAGCGTCAGGCGCGACAACGGCGCGCTTCGAAAGCGCTTCCAGAGGCCGCGCTCGCGTTCGAACAGAATGCCCATCCCAAGCTCGATCGCGGTGAACAGCAGGAACTGCACTCCCATGCCGGCAAACGAGTGGGCGTATCCGTTGTAGGCCACGTTCTCGCGTGCGGTGACGGCCGACTCTTTCACGGTATAGGGCACGGTCATCACCGCCTGGTCGGCTGGCACGCCGCCGGTTTCTTTGTTGAGCGCCTGCACCGAGTGCAGCAGATTCCGCAGCAGCTCGCGTTGTGCCTGCGGCATCCCCGACGAGTCCAGCTCGCTCAACGTCTCGTCGACCAGCGATCGCCCTTGCGTTCCGCCAAACATCTCCTTGCCGACGGCTTCCATCACGTGCCCTGTGAGCATGCCGCGCACCATCGACATCTCTGCACCCCTCGAGGGGTCGAAGAGCACATCGACGTTCGGTTTCGCGACGCGCTGAAAGAAGGCGCGCCCCGCGGCGTCGCCGAAGCCGGTCGGAATCACGACGGCGACCGCGGTCTTGCCGGCTCGCACCGATTGACGCGCGTCCTCGATCGATGCCGTTGTGACAGCGAGCGCTTTGTCGCGTTGGAGACCGGCCACGATGTCCTTCGAGATGGCGCTCGAGTCCTCGTCGATGACGGCAACAGAAATCTTCGCCGGCTCGCTGTCGTTGCTCTGGCCTCTAAAGATCGATCCAAAGAACGACGCGATCGCAATCGGAATCGCGAAGCTCAGGATCACGGCGCGGCGATCGCCGAAGAACAGCTGGAGGTCCTTACGCACGAGCGCAATGAAAGCAGCCATCAGTCTCGCAGGGTCCTTCCCGTGAGCTCGAGGAAGAGCGTCTCGAGCGAGGTTGCGCCGCCGTTCCCGCCGCTGTTGGCACTGCCGCGTGCACGCAGCCCGGCCAGCGTGTCATCCGCCAGCACCCGTCCGTGATCCATGACGACGATGCGATCGGCGAGACGCTCGGCTTCCTCCATGTAGTGGGTCGTGTAGAGGAGCGCCTTGCCGCGCGACTTGAGATGTTCGAGGTTGTCGAAGATCGCGTTGCGGCTCTGAGGATCGACACCCACTGTCGGCTCGTCGAGCAGGAGGATGTCCGGATCGTGCAGCAGCCCGGCCGCGAGGTTCAGTCGTCGCTTCATGCCGCCGCTGTACGTCTTCACCTTGTCCGAGGCGCGATCGAGCAGACCGACGAGCGTCAGCGATGATGTGATGGCGGCGTCGAGCGCGCGAGATGACAGGCGGTAGAGCGATCCGAAGAGACGCAGGTTCGCGTTCGCAGTCAGCTCGTCGTACAACGCGAGGTCCTGAGGCACGAGGCCGATTCGACGTTTCACGGGATCGATGTCGCCCGAGAGTCGCACACCGTCGATCGTGATCTCACCGCGATCAGGTGCCACCAGGCCGGAGATCATCGACACTGTTGTCGTCTTGCCGGCGCCGTTCGGACCGAGCAGGCCGAGCAACTGTCCGCGTTCCACGGTGAACGACACGCCGTCGACGGCTGTCGTCGACCCAAACGATTTGTGAAGCGAGGAAATGGTCAGCACTCTGGTCAGGGCCGGCGCGCCGACGCTTCTGGCGAAGGCGGCCCGGCCCCTACGTACGTCTGTCTAAGACGAGAATCGCGCCTGTGGTGTTCGTGAGCCGAGCGAGGCATACCAGGTCATGGCTATATACGCGACATCGGCGTCCAAACCGTAGTAGATTCTCGTCGGAACTGCCGCTGACAACCGCCACCCGCTAGCCCGTTCGCGCGTTTTTCCTTCTACCAATTCAGCCGCGGTGTGTCCGCACGATGCGGACCTTTGGATGGAGATCTGTGATGAACGCAAACTGGTGGGAACACTTCTTCGAGGGACTCCCGGTGCAACTCTGGTTGGAGGCGATGTCAGCAGACCATACCGCCCGCGAGGCCGAACGCCTCGACGAGCGGCTCGCCGCGCCGGCGGGAGCCGAACTTCTCGATGTCCCGTGCGGTGGCGGGCGACTCGCGCTCGCGCTGGCCGGCCGAGGGTATCGCGTCACCGGTGTGGATCTCTCGGGCGAATTCCTCGATCACGCTCGCACGCGCGTCGATGCCGATCGCGTGACGTGGGAACAGCGCGACATGCGCGACCTGCCATGGCCGGCGCGGTTCGACGGCGCGTTCTGCCTCGGAAACAGCTTCGGCTACCTGGACGACGCCGGCAACGCCGCCTTCTTGCAGGCGGTTGCCGCGGCGCTCAAGCCGGGGGCACGCTTCGTCCTCGAGACGCCGATGGTGATCGAGCTGCTGCTCCCTCGCCTGCAGGATCGCCCCTGGTGGCGAGTCGGTGAGATGTACCTGCTGGTCGTGAATGAGTACGACCACGTCCGAAGCCGCCTCGAAATCGACTACACGTTCATCGCCAACGGTCGCACCGAGGTCCGACACGGATCGCACCGGGCGTTCACATACGCGGAGCTGTACGCCCTGATCGACCGCAGCGGATTCGATGTGCGCCTGGCCGATCCGTGGCGACGGGAGTCCACGGCCGTGACGTTCGTCGGAACGCGGCGCTAAACCTTCCGCACTCTATCGCCTACGCGGACGACGCCAGTGCGCACGACCCTGGCGTTGATTCCGCGTAGGCACAGGGCACGACCCGTTGGCGAGTTCACGAACGTCATCGCGTCGACCCCGAAACGCTCGACGAATTTGCCGCACCCGGTGTGAGGCTCGGCGGAGACTTCGAGGATCGCGGTTCCCAGCGCGAGTCGCGTGCCAGGCGGCAGGTTCTCGAGCGCCAGATTCAGATCGACGAACAGCTGATCGCCCGCCAGCGACCAGCGCGATTTGTCCTGAGCGATGAGCGCTACTGCACGCGCGCTCATGATGTTCACCTGCGACTCGGGATTCGGCAGTCCGTCTGGCGTGTGCGGGTTGCGACGGCTCTTCCACGTGTCGCCGATCAGGCCTTCGACGACATCGAGCTCGCCGGCGTCGAGTACCTCGCGTTGCCCGACAGCCGGGCGTCGCACGATCAACTCGATCGTTCCGTGATCGCGCGGGGCCTGACGAATGGAATCGAGTCCGGCTTCGAGCTGGGTGCGGGTGAGATGCGTAACCATCATGCTTCGATCGTAGCGACGGAATCGCTCGACGCGTCTTACTCACATAATGTGAGGGTAGCAACTGCAGTTGCTACCCAGTTCGACTCAGTCCCGAGGCCGCAACCGCCGCAGACGCGACCCGCGGCAGCGTGATTCGGAAGTCGCTGCCATCTTGGCCGGTGTGCTCCAGCGTCAACTGTCCACCGAGGGCCTCGACGGCGTTTTTGGCCAACGAGAGGCCGAGGCCGGTGCCGCCCACCACGGTATCGCCCCCGCGGAAGAAGCGGTCGAAGATGCGCTCGCGCGCTTCCTTGGAGATCCCCGGGCCGGAATCGATCACGTCGATCGTCGCGCGATCGCCGGCATCGGCGATGCGGATGCACACCTGCCCCGATGTCGGCGAGAACTTGATCGCGTTGTCGACGAGATTGATCAGCGCCTGCCGCAGGACCACGCGATCGGCAGGCACGAGTGGCGCGCCGCGTCGTTCGACGACGAGCTGCTGCCGCTTCTCCTCAGCCAGCACGCCCAGATGCGACACCACATCGTCGGCCAGAACCGCGAGGTCGATGACATCGCGGCGCAGCGCATGCTGATGCGTCTCCGCCCGCGAGAGCGTCAGCAGCCGATCGACCAGACCGGCGAGGCGATCGGCCTCCTCGAGCATGCTGCCGATGATGCTGCGGTACGTCATTTCATCCCGATGTCCGCGCAGGCCGACCTCGCCCACGCTGCGGATTGCGGTCAGCGGCGTGCGCAGTTCGTGTGAGACATCCGCGGTGAATCGGCGCATCTGCTCGAACGACTCCTCGAGGCGTCCGAGTGTCTGGTTGAACACCGTCGCCATCCGTCCCATCTCGTCATCGTGGTTGTCCACGGGCAGCCGCTCGCTCAGGCTCTCGGCCGTGATGTGACGCGCGCGATCGCTCATGCGCTCGATCGGCGCGAGCGCGCGCTTCGCCAGCGAGTAGCCGCCGAACCCCGCGATCGCGACGGCAAGAGGCAGGCCCAGGATGAGGATGACCGCGAGGTCGCGCAGGTTCTCCCGCATCGGCAGCTCCGAGCGTGCGACCTGGATGACAACTGCGCGGTTGCGGATGTAGCTGGGACGACTGAGGACTCGCACCGGAACCGTGCCCGACATGAACGTCTCAATCCGCTCCCCGCCCTCCTCGGCGAGCGTCTGCGCCTCCGGCACGGGACGACGCTTCGCTTCGTCGTTGTTCAGGAGCATCAGCACGCCGTTGGTGGTCCAGATCTGCACCCACGGCTGCTCGTTCTCGAGCAGCAGGTCGACCTGCGGAACCGGCATGATCATGCCGTCGGGACCTTCGTCGACCGTCGACGCGACCCAGAAGTAGTCGGCACGCAGCCGCTGGTCGAGCGAGTCGGACACGCTGCGGCTGAGGAAGACATACACACCGGCGGCATACACGGCGAGCACGATGACCATCGCCGCGGCGTACCACAACGTCAGCCGGACGCGGAGGTTGTGCGAGCGCCACCAGGTGGTGACGGCGCTCATGGCTCGCCCTCGCGCAGCATGAAGCCGACGCCGCGCACGGTATGAATCAACTTCGGTCCCTGATCCAGATCCACTTTACGCCGGAGCCGAGCGATGTGCACGTCGATGACGTTGTCGAGCGGCGTGGTGCGCGCCGTCTCCCGCCAGACGTCGCGCGCGAGCGTCTCACGGGAGACGACCTGACCGTGATACCGCATCAGATACTCGAGCAGCTCGAACTCGCGCACCGTCAGCTCCACGGGCTGGCCGCCGCGGGCGACCTTGCGGGTCACGAGGTCCATCTCGAGGTCACCGACCGTCAGCCGCGGCGTTTCGGTGACGCGACCGCGGCGCACGAGCGCCCGGATCCGCGCGAGCAGCTCCGCGAACGCAAACGGCTTGATCAGATAGTCGTCGGCACCGGCATCGAGCCCGGCGACGCGATCGTTGAGCGAATCGCGAGCCGTCACCACGAGGACCGGCGTCTTCATGCCGCGCTGCCGCAGCGCCTGCAGGATCTCGAGCCCGTCGCGGCCGGGCAGCGTGAGATCGAGCAGGATGACGTCGAACGATTCCGTGTTCACACGGAAGAACGCACCTTCACCCGTGCGCTCGACCACGACGTCGTAGCGTTCGCCTTGAAGCCCCTCGCGCAGGGCGTTTGCGACTTTCTGCTCGTCCTCGACGACCAGGATGCGCATCTCGAGAATGGGTCCCTCAGGCGATTTTACTCAGCCTTGTGCTCACAATAGCGAATGCCTGACGAGTTCTCCTTGCTCGAAACCATGCGGCTGGAGGAAGGCCGGGTAGCTCGGCTCGATCGGCACATCGCGCGGATGCGCGGCTCGGCAGGCCGTTTCTCGTTCCAATGGCGTGAGCCCGCTGTCCGAGAGGCCATCGCCTCGGCACAGCAGGCGCACGCGCGCGGCTGCTGGCGACTACGCCTGCTGGTCGATCGCGATGGCGTCCCACGCGTGGAGTGCACCGCTCACACGCGCGAGCAGAAGGCCCCCTGGCGTCTCGCGTTCGCACGCGATCCAATCGATGAACACGATCTATTCCTCCGCAACAAAACGACTCGCCGCGATGTGTACGAGCGTGCGCGGAGCGCGCAGCCCGATGTCGACGACGTGATCTTGTGGAACGCGCGGCGCGAAGTGACCGAGTCGACGATCGCGAACGTCGTCGTCGAGATCGACGGCCGGCGCTACACGCCGCCGATTGCGTGCGGGCTGCTGCCCGGCGTCTTCCGCGCCGAGCTGCTCGATGCCGGCACGATTGCCGAGCGCATCCTGACGCGCGAGGACGTGGCTGCGTCGTCACGTCTATGGTTGATTAATAGTTTGCGAGAGTGGATCGAAGCCAGGTTAGTGACAGTGTAGGCCGGGCCTGTCTTTCAGGCCCGGCGTGTACTGAGTCGACGCCACGAGTCAGTTCCGCCGGGCCTGAAAAACAGGCCCGGCCTACACTGTCTCTATATGCGTAATTACGCCCAGATCGAAAAGCAGCTCACGGATTCATTAAAGCTCTCCCGTCGTCCCGTGGCGATCGCGTTCCGCGAGACCCCACCGGCGAACGTCGCCGCGCTGACCGGCACGCAGCCGTCGGGCTGCAGCTTCTGGCGCCTCGCGAGCGAAGGACGCGCGTTCTACACAGTGCCCTCGGATCATTACAACTGTCCCGTCGGCAGCTACACGCACAACATCCCGCTGCCCAAGGAACGGGAGGCCGAGCTCTCGAACACGCTCGGGCTCATGGTGAATGTCGGCTATCTGCGCCTGGAAGAAGTGCCGGGCATCCCACGACTGCCGACGACTCCAGCGGCGACGATCTATGCGCCGCTCGGATCGACGCCGGTCGATCCCGATGCGGTGCTGGTCGCCGGCACGCCTGCGCGATTGATGCTGTTGCACGAGGCCGCGACGCGTGCGTCGAAGCAGCCCCTGCCGCTCCTCGGCCGACCGACCTGCATGGCGATCCCGGCCGCGCTGTCGGCCGGCGTCGCCTCGAGTCTCGGTTGCATCGGCAATCGCGTCTACACCGGAATTGCCGACGACGAGTTCTACACGGTGATCGCGGGACGCGATCTCGATGACGTCCTGGCTCAACTCGACACGATCGTGTCAGCCAACGCCGCGCTCACGAATTACCACAAAGAGAGACGCGCATCTCTGACAGTCACTTAGTACTCGTCGTTGCCTCGTTGCGCAGCGGACCCTTCACCGTGCGATGCGAGAGCATCTGCCACTGGCCGTTTCGCTTCGCGTAGACGCGTTCGAACCAGACCTGCGAGTGATTGGGCGGGCCACTGCCCTGCGGGAGATAGAAGTACCGGCCCAGCGTGATCGCCACGTCGCCGTGCAGCTCCACCTGCACGTGATCGAGCTCGCGATAGATATAGGGAGCGGGCTGCTTCTTCACGTACTCGATCCAGCTCGCTTTCGTATCGACCTTGAGCGGCGCGCCACCGTCGACCCATCCATCACCGTGTGTGAAGAGAAACGTGGGCGCCAGTGCGCGTTCGAGGTAGGCGGTGTCGCCGCGCACGACCGCTGCTTCGGTCGCCTTCTCGAACGCGAGCACGTCGGCAATTGCCGCCGACTCGGTCACGCCCGGCGCGGGCCTGCCCGGCGGCACGAGGCTCGGTGCCGAAGCCGTCTTCGGCCTCCACCCAGCATCGCGCGCAGCTTGCGCCGTGAGCGCCACACAGGCAAGAACAATCAGAAGTGAGGTCACCAACGCGCGCATTTCAACCTCCCCGAAATGCAGATTACGAGCGAACGACGTTTTCGCCAGCCACCCGATACGCAGCAAAGATCAACGACACCGCTCGCGCGCAGTCGCGCGCGGTCGCCGGCGGCGGCTCTCCCCGGCCGATGCGATCCAGGCATTCACGCACGACTCGCGGCCAGCCGCTCAGATATCCCTCAGGGGCGCGTCGCGTTTCATCACGACCGGGCCCCACGATCTGGACGCCCTCACCACCCGTCGTCGTCGCACGCAGGAACACCTTCTCTGCGGAGAGCTTCCGCTCCTGATCACCGCCCGCGCCGGGAAAGGTGTAGCTCGCTTCGTTGTGGAAGAGCATCCCGCTCTGCGTGAGCAGCGTGACGTGTGCGTAGTCTTCGATCTCGAGTTTGTAGAGCGTGTGGCTCGTCACGGCCGACACCAGGTGCGGTTCCTCGCCTGTGATGTATCGACAGAGATCGAAACCATGGATGCCCAGGTTGATCAAGGCTCCGCCGCCGGCGTCGGCTTTCGAGAGCATCCACGGACTGCCCAGGTCTTTGTATCGCTGGATGCCTGGCTGATTGAAGCGGAAGAGCATGTGAGAAAGGGTCCCGAGCTCGCCGCGATCGCGCATCGCGATCGCCGTCTCCGCAAACAGACTGTAGCGAAACGGCATCGGCACCGCAGCCCACGCGCGTTTCGATTCCGCCAGATCGGCGAGCTCGTTGACGGTGCGATCGTCGACGCCCCATGGCTTCTCCATCAGAAACGGAATGCCGGTGTCGGCGAGATACCGGAACTCCGCGGGCATCGCGACATGGCGGCCGAGCGCAACGATGAACTCGGGCTTCGTTTTCTCGACCATGACGCGATAGTCGGTATAGGGAGTGCTGCCGTATTGCGACGCCCACGTCCCGGCCACAGCGGCATCGGGCGCGTGCACACCGACGATGTCGAGCCGCTCGCTTTGAAGAATGCGGAGGTAGTTCGGCGTCGAGGTCGCGTGGTAGTGATCGGCGCCGATCACCGCGACGCGCTGAGGACGACGCGGGAGCGCCGCGTTCGAAACGCCGCTCAGCGCTGACATCGCGGACGCAGACATCGCAAGCGTACCGGCACGATCCAGAAAGCCGCGCCGAGTGATCACAGCGCGTAGCATACTCCGTTGGAAGGCCGCCTGAAGGCGGCCTCTACGTACGCAAACCCGTTGACTTCCGCCGGTTTTGGTTCAGACTTGCGCGTGGCGGAGTGTCGAGACGTGACGTCGCGATCCGTGACGGCGTGGCTGATCAAGGCAGGGGCCCTGCTGCTCACGCTCAGCTATGTACCCGCACATCCGATCGCCCAACAACGAGCAGCACCCGCCTCTGGCGCGGCAGCCCTGCGTCCGGTACTCGATCGCTACTGTGTGACCTGCCACAACGGCCGCCTCAAGACCGCCGGCCTCGAGCTCGATGCACTCGATGTCGATCGCGTCGGCGCCAACGTCGAGCTCTGGGAGAAGGTCGCGCGCAAACTGCGCACGCGCGAGATGCCACCCGCCGGTCTGCCGCGACCGGATCGCGATACGTACGATCGTGCGACGACGACGCTCGAAGCCGCGCTCGATCGGGCCGCTGCAACGAGTCCCAATCCTGGACGAGTCATCGTCCATCGTCTGAACCGGACCGAGTACACGAATGCGGTTCGCGATCTGCTGGCGCTCGAGATCGATGAACGGTCGCTGCTGCCTGCGGACGAGCCCAATCAGCAGGGCTTCGACAACATGGCGGGCGTGCTGTCCGTCTCTCCGCGTCTGCTCGAGAACTACCTCTCGGCAGCGAGCGTCGTGAGCCGACTGGCAATCGGACACGACTCGCTCGGTCCGATCGAACACACGTTCAGGATCCCCACGGCTCTCGTGCAGGACGATCGCACGAGCGAGGATCTGCCGTTCGGATCGCGCGGCGGCCTTTCGATTCCCTATCACTTCCCGCTCGACGGCGAGTACCGCATCAGCGTCCGCCTCAAGCGGCAGCTCTATCTCTATCTGATCGGCATGGGCGAGCCGCATCAGATCGACATCCGGGTCGATGGCGCGCTCATCAAACGATTCACGATCGGCGGTGAAGGGAAAGGGATGACCGCGCCGGAGAGCTTCGCCGGGAACACGCAAGGCGAGCCGGGGTGGGAAGTCTACATGCACACTGCGGATGACGCGCTCAACGTGCACGTGCCGGTGACAGCCGGCGCCCATCGCGTCGGTGTGTCCTTCGTCAAGCAATTCTGGGAGCCTGAAGGCGTGCTGCAGCCGGCGCAGCGCGGGTTCGCGCGAACGACCAACGAGCTGTACTTCGGCGATCCCGCGGTCGACAACGTCACGATCGCAGGGCCGTACACGCCGCGCGCCGTGAGCGACACCCCGAGCCGTCGGAAGGTGTTCACCTGCAAAGCGCAGACGCCGGCCGCGGAGGAGGCGTGCGCACGCACGATCCTGTCGACACTCGCGCGTCGTGCGTATCGTCGCCCGATCACGCCGCAGGATCTGGAGACGCTGCTCCCCTTCTATCGCTCTGCTCGCGCGGAGGAGGGCTTCGACGCGGGCATTCAGCAGGCGCTGCGAAGAATCCTGGCATCCCCAAGCTTCCTCTTCCGCATCGAGCACGAGCCGGCGCACGTGGCACCGGGCACCGCGTATCGCATCAGCGACATCGATCTCGCATCGCGGCTTTCGTTCTTTCTGTGGAGCAGTATTCCTGATGATGCGCTGCTCGACGCGGCAATCGGCGGCACCCTCGGTCAACCGGCGGTGCTCGAGCGCCAGGTGAAGCGGATGCTCGCCGACCCGCGCGCGCAGGCACTCGTCGACAACTTCGTCAGCCAGTGGCTGACGCTGGGCAAGCTGTCAGGCGTCGTGCCCGACGTCGACGCGTATCCGGAATTCGACGAAAACTTGCGCGCGGCCTTCAAGGAGGAAACACGACGCTTCGTCGCATCGCAGCTGCGCGACGATCGTCCCGTCGGCGAGCTCCTGAGCGCGGACTACACCTTCGTCAACGAACGCCTGGCGCGGCACTATCGCATCCCGAACGTCTACGGCAGTCACTTCAGACGCGTCACCTTTACCGACGGCATCCGCGGTGGACTGCTTGGCCAGGGCAGCATCCTGACGGTGACCTCGTATCCGAACCGGACGTCGCCGGTCCTTCGCGGGCGATGGCTGCTCGACAACATCCTTGGATCGCCACCGCCCCCGCCGCCACCCGACGTGCCGCAGCTCAGCGAAGACAAAGATGGCAGTCGGCCGCGATCGATTCGCGAGCAGATGGAAGCCCATCGAAAGAACCCGTCGTGTGCGGTGTGTCACGTGCGCATGGATCCGCTCGGGTTCTCGCTCGAGCACTTCGATGCGCTCGGCAAGTGGCGCAACTCGATCGACACGCTGCCGATCGACGCGTCGGCGGCGCTCCCCGACGGCACGCGCTTCGACGGTGTCGCCGGGTTGCGGCAGCTGATGGCGAACCATCAGGAGGACTTCGCACGCACGCTGACGCAGAAGCTGCTCGCGTACGCGCTCGGACGCAGTGTCGAGGCATCTGATTGGCCGACGATCCGCCAGATCACTCGACAGGCGGCGCCTGGTGAGTATCGATGGTCCTCGCTGCTGACCGGCATCGTCGCGAGCACGCCGTTCCGCATGAGCACCGCCCATGGCCCGCCTTCGGCAGTGCGGACTGAGCACCAAGAACCACGGACCAGGGGCCAAGACGTCGCGACACGATAGGAGCAGGCACATGCTGATCTTCAAGAAGGCGATTCCACGGCGGACAGTGCTGCGAGGCCTCGGGGCGACGCTTGCGCTGCCGCTGCTCGACGCGATGGTGCCGCCGCTCACCGCGCTTCAGAAGACTGCCGCGAAGCCGATCACCAGGTTCGGCGTCATGTATGTGCCGAATGGCATGGTGATGGAACAGTGGACGCCGGCCGCCCAGGGCGCAAGCTTCGAGCTGACGCCGACGCTGTCACCGCTCGCGCCGTTTCGCGAGGATCTGCTCGTGCTGAGCAACCTTGCGTGCGTCCCGACGCCCGGCCGTCCCGGCGGCGCCCACGCGAAGGCGAGCACGCGATTCCTCACCGACATCTCACCGCCGACCAGCGAGACGTGGCTCGATGCCGGCATCTCGATGGATCAGATCGCCGCGAAGGAGATCGGCGCGTCTACGCAGCTTGCCTCGCTCGAACTGGCCGTCGAATCGGGCGAGACCGCGGGCGCGTGCGACGTCGGCTTCGCGTGCGCCTATACGAACACGATCTCCTGGCTCGGCGCCGCCACACCGCTGCCGACCGAGAACAACCCGCGAACAGTGTTCGAGCGGCTGTTCGGCGACACCGGCAGCACCGATCCGAAGACGCGTCTCTCACGGCTTCGGCAGGATCGCAGCGTGCTCGACTCGGTTCGCGAAGAGGCGAGCCGCCTGCAAGGCAATCTCGGTCAGGGCGATCGCGTGAAGCTGGTCGAGTATCTCGACGCCATTCGCGACGTCGAGCGCCGCATCCAGAAGGCCGAAGGGCAGAACGGCAACGCGCTTCCTCACGTCGATCACCCCGCGGGTGTTCCGGCGACGTACGAGGAGCACGTGAAGCTGATGTGCGATCTGCAGGTGCTTGCCTATCAGTCAGATCTCACGCGCATCGTCACCTTCATGCTGGGCCGTGAATTCAGCGGCGTCACCTACCCGCAGATCGGCGTGCCCGACGCGCATCATCCGATCACGCACCATCAGCAGGAGGCCGAGAAGATCGCCAAGGTGGTGAAGATCAACCACTACCACGTCACGCAGTTCGCGTATCTGCTCGACAAGCTGCGGTCGACGCCGGACGGCGACGGCTCGCTGCTCGACCACACGATCATGATGTACGGCACCGGAATGGGCGACTGCAACGCACACGACCCGCGCAGCATTCCGCTGGTGCTCGCCGGCGGTCGATCGGCGCAGCTGAAAGGTGGACGCCACATGCGCTACCCGAAGGAAACGGCGCTCGCCAATCTGCATCTCACGCTGCTCGACAAGCTCGGGATCCATCTCGATCGCATGGGCGACAGCACCGGCCGTCTGGACGATCGCGCGCTCGCAGGCATCTGAGGCAGACCTGTGCTGAAAGCGTGCGCCACTTCGGTCGTCGCGCTGTCGTTCGCGGCCGCTCTTGCCGCAGCAGGCGATCTGCGGCTGATCGAGGCAGTGAGGGCGCGAAACGTCGAGCGCGTGCGCGCGCTCGTGAAGGAAGGCGTCGACGTCAACGCGCGTCAGGCAGATGGCGCCACCGCTTTGCTGTGGGCCGCCCACCTCGATGATCCTGGTCTCGTCAGCGTGCTGATCGCCGCGGGTGCGAAAGCCGACGCCGCCGACGACACCGGCGTGACCCCTCTCTACCTCGCGTGTCTCAGCCGCCAGGCGGCGATCGTCGACTCGCTGCTGGCCGCGGGTGCGAACGCCAATGCCGCGTTGATCACCGGAGAAACCGTGTTGATGACGTGCGCGCGGACGGGCGAGGCGCCGGCCGTCCGCGCACTCCTTTCCCGCGGAGCGAACGTCAACGCGAAAGAACCGTCACACCAGCAGACGGCGCTGATGTGGGCCGCGGCGCAGAAACATCCGGAGGCGGTCGCCGCGCTGCTCGAGGCCGGCGCCGATGTGCGGGCGCGCTCGCGCGACTACGTGCAGACTGTGACCAGCGAGGTGACGCAGCGCGCGGGGCGTGAAGAGTTGAACTATACGGTTCCGCGCGGTGGAAGCACTGCACTGCTGTTTGCCGCCCGGTCTGGAGACACCGAATCAGCAAGGCTGCTGCTCGCCGCAGGCGCTGACGTCACCGATGCCCTGCCGGACGGCACGAGCGCGCTCGCCCTCGCTGCCCATAGCGGGCACGGGGATGTCGCAGCACTGCTCCTGGACAAAGGGGCCGACCCGAATGCCGCGGGCGTCGGTTACACAGCGCTCCATGCCGCGGTCCTGCGCGGCGATCTGAATCTCGTCAACGCGCTCATCGCGCACAAGGCCAACGTCAACGCACCGATCACGAAGGGCACTCCGGTCAGACGCAACAGCCAGGACTTCGAGTTGCCCAAGACCTTGATTGGCGCGACGCCGTATCTGCTGGCAGCGAAGTTTCTGGAAGTCGACATCATGCGTGCGCTCGCCGCCGGCGGCGCCGATCCACGGATGCCAATGAAGGACGGCACCACACCGTTGATGGCGGCAGCAGGGATGGGCCTCGTCGCACCCGCACAGGACGAGCGCCGCGGCACCGACCGCCGCGGGCTCGCCATCATCGATGGTGGGCAGATCGAACCCGAGAGGCAGGTACTCGATGCGGTCTCGACCGCGGTGAGTCTCGGCGCTGACATCAACGCCGCGAACCCCGCTGGTGATACCGCCCTGCACGTCGCATCAGCGCAGGGATACGACGGCGTCGTCCGCCTGCTGGCGGAACGCGGAGCCGATCTGAATGTGCGCAACAAACGCGGGCTCACTCCGCTCGGTGCGCTGATCAGCAGACGCGGCGGCACGAGCGACACGTCTCCCCGCCAGAAGACGATCGCCCTTCTCCGTACACTGGGCGCGCAGGAATAAGCGCTTGTGATTCGGCTCTACGGTGACTCTTTCAGACCAGCGCCTGCGAGCGCGGAATGTTCAACCGCGCGAGCACTTCGGCGTAACGTGCATCACCCTTGAGCGGCTTGAATCGGGGATCGGCATCGACACCCGCGAGTGAAGGGTCGCGATCGAGCCACGCCTGATCGAGCGCCGCGAACGCATCGTCGATGCGTTCGAGGCCGGTGTACGCCAGCGCGAGATGGAACGGCGGCACGTAGCGCGACGACTCGAGCGCGCGTGCGCGCCCGAGCAGCATCGTCGCGGCGGCGCAGTCGCCGGTCACCGCCCTGAGGTGTGCGAGCCACGACAGCACCACCGGATGCTGATCGGCCTGCACGAGTGCGGTTTCGAGTTCGGCCGCCGCTTCGGTGGGACGGCCCGCCTGCAGAAGCGCGGCGGCGAGCACCCGGCGCGCGCTCAGGAGTTCGGGATCCACTTCGAGCAGGTGCCGGCAGTCGAGAATCGCCCCCTCGTAGTCGCCGACGATGTAGCGGGTCCAGGTGAGGGCAGTACCCATCGCCAGACAAAGCGGGTCGAGATCGCGCGCGCGTTCTGCGGATGCGAGCGCTTCGCTGTCCCGCCCCTGCAGGGCCAGCATCAATGCGAGCGCGCGAAGCGCCTGCTCGTTGCTGCCATTGAGCGCCAACGCCTGTGCGTAACCCGCCTCGGCGCCGCTCCAGTCACCATCGAGCGTACGCCGCACGTCGGCGAGCACGGCGTGCGCGTCAGACAGGGTTGAATCGATCTCGAGCGCGCGCGTCGCCGTCTCGCGGGCGACGGTCAAAGCACGGCGCGGCAGGTCGTGATAGTACTCGGCGCTTGCAACCCGCAGACGCGACAGCATGCCGTGAGCCGCCGCGAAGTCCGGCGCCAGTCGTACTGCATCGCTCACACACTCCAGCGCCGCCTGCAGCCCTTCGTCGCCAGGCTTCGCCCAGTAGTACTGCCCCTTGAGATACGCCTGATACGCAGGCCGCTCCTCCGGCGCGCCAACGCGACGCACGTCGGGCACGAGCTCGCGGAGGAGCGAACGTGCCACCCGGCCTGCGACATCGGCCTGCACCGACAGCCAGTCGCTGATGTTGCGATCGTAGGTCTCCGACCACAGGTGCGCTTCCGACATCGTTTCGATCAGCCGCACCGTGATCCGCACGCGCGATCCTTCCCGGCGCGTGCTCCCTTCGAGCAGGTAGTCCGCACGCAGCGCCTCGCCGATCTCGCGGGCGCGCTGCAGGGTGCCCTTGAAGAACATCGACGACCAGCGGGCGATGATGCCCACTTGACCGCGACAGAGCGGACCCAGCTGGGCGATCAGCTCCTCGGTGAGCCCGTCGCTGAAGTACTCCTGACTGCTGTCGTCGCTCAGGTTGCTGAATGGCAGCACGGCGAGACGGACACGTGGCGAGGGCGCGCAGCGGGCCTGCGATCCGCTCGCATCGGTCTCGGTCGGGCGCGCGATGAAGCGATAGCCGCGTCGCGGCACGGTTTCCACGAACTTCGGCGCGTCGGCATCGTCACCGAGCGTGGCGCGCAGCCGTTTGATCGCCGCGTTCAAGCTGTGTTCGAAATCGACGAACGTGCCGTTCGGCCAGAGACGCTGTCGCAGCTCTTCGCGGGTGACGACGTCGCCCGCGCGCTCGAGCATGAGGCGCAGGATCTCGAACGGCTGCTCCTGCAGACGCATCCGCGTCGATCCGTTGCGAAGGTCACGTGAGCGCAGGTCGAGCTCGAAGGAGCCGAACCGCAGAAACCTGTTCTCGCTGTTCTGAGCTTCCATACTCGTTTAT
Organism: Vicinamibacterales bacterium; assembly: GCA_035263125.1. Lineage (GTDB taxonomy): Bacteria > Acidobacteriota > Vicinamibacteria > Vicinamibacterales > UBA2999 > Gp6-AA40. Next base: position 5,349 of record DATFRP010000100.1, on the reverse strand, counting down.
GCCGTATCTCCCCGCCGGTTGGAAAGAGCCTTTCGCAGTGTGCGCGTTACAAGCCGGCCGCCCGTCACCAACATGTCACCTCATGTCACCTGCGGAGTATTGAGGCACTTCGCACGCTGCTCGAAAGTGGGGCTCTGTTGAGCGCAACGCTCACCTGATTGACGGGAGCCCAGCATGTTTGGTTCGTTCGTGATGGCGTTCGTCACACTGTTCGTCACAGCCAATTTCGCAAGCGCCTCGGTCACCGGCTGGACCGACGTCACCGTCCGCGTCTACGACGTTACAGCCTTAGACGGAAAGGTGCGGCGAGCGGCGCTCGAGCTTGCACGGTCCGCGCTCGCGAGTGCGTCGGTCGAGATCACGTGGCGTGTCTGCAATGGAGAGAACGCGCACACGTCGCACTGCGATGTTCGTCTGGCACCGGGAGAGCTGGCTATCCGGATCGTGCGAATGCCGATGGTCAGCGAGCAGGGTGGAGCGTTGAGGCTGGGTGATGCGTTCATCGACAGCCAGGTCGGACGAGGCGTGCTGGCGACGATCTATCTCGATCGCGTGCTACGGCTCGCTGAACAGACGGGCGCCGATCGCATTGCGCTCCTCGGGCGTGCGATCGCGCACGAGCTCGGACATCTCCTCATGGCCACCAACGCCCACGGGCCTGTGGGCCTGATGCGCGGGTTCTGGTCGCAGGACGAAGTGCGCCGCGGCAAGCCGAGCGACTGGACATTCGCCCCGCGGGATGCCGAAGCCATCCGACGAGGCGCGCAGTCCAATCACGCGCTCGCTGGAGGTGGGGATGCCGGCACACCGCCCCGAGACACCGGCCTCGGCGTTCGCGATTCTGGTCTGACCGCCCCGGGATCGGAGTTCAGCGCACGATAGCGCGATTACACCGTAGAGCGCAGGCTTCAGCCTACGCGTCGCCCCGCGGGGGCTGAAGCTCCCGCTCTACACTGGATCGCAACGCGCGCGCTGGTGCCGGTTACGAGGGGGACTTGCCGCGGCGAAGCTCGTCGGCCAGGATGATCGCTTCGGCGATCTCTTTCTTCGTCTTGCGACGCTGCCGGCTCTGACGCTGAATGGCGAGGTACGCGTCTTCCTCGGTCAGCCCCAGGTCACGCTGCAGGATGCCCTTCGCACGATCGAGGATCTTGCGGGTCTCGAGCCGTTCGGACAGCTGCGTGTTCTCGACCTCGAGCCGCGCCATCTCGATCTCGGCGCCCACGAGGAAGCCGATCGTCGAGATGATCTGAATCTCGCGTCGGCTGTGGTTGTGCGGCTGGCGATGTTGCAGGTTGATCACGCCGACGAGTTTGCCGCGCGAGAGCACCGGCACCGAGAGGAACGCCTCGTACTTGTCCTCGGGCAGCTCGTTGAACGTCTGGAAGCGTGGATCCTCGAACGCTCTCGTGCCCACCGCCACCGGCTGACGGTGTTCGGCAACCCATCCGGTGATGCCCTCTCCCACGCGCAGCTTGAGTCGATCGACGACGTCGGGATGCGGGGTCTTCGATGCGCGCAGCACGAGCGCGTCGTCGTCGAGTACGTAGACGAAGCACGAATCACAGAGCACGACGCTGGACACGAAGTCGACGACCCGCCCCAGCACGGCGTGCAGCGGGTCCGCCGCTGCGAGGCGGCTCCCGATTTCGTGCAGCAGATCGATATCGGAGTGTTCGCTCAATGCCTCGACGTACGACATAGGTTCCGTCCTGGATCGAAGATACACACACGACTGGAGCGGAACAAGGGGGGCATGGCCGACATCCATGTCGTTATGCTTGCGTGATATGACAATATTGAATCTTTTCTGAATCGACCCAGCCGGTGGGCGTTCCGACCGGCACACAGACCACGACAATGCCGTCCTCGACACGGCTCGGATAGGTCTGCACCGCGGGCGCGGCGATCCCGCCTGGCCGTTCGACACAGCCGCTCTCCAGATTGATCTTCCACGTATGGAGCGGGCACACGACCGATCGTCCCGTTACGATGCCGTCACAGAGCGGCCCACCCTTGTGTGGGCACTGGTTGTCGGTGGCCAGGAATTCGCCGCCGAGATTGAAGATGGCGATCTCACGATCGGCCACCTGCACCGCACGTCCCTCACGCAGCGGAAACGACTCACATCGCGCCACGCGTACCCATCGCGACTCGTTCATGCAAGCACCTTCGGGTCCGCCTGAAGGCGGACACTACGACTGTCGATCGGCTTCAGCGGCGCGAACTGCGTGGGGTGCATCGGATCTTTTCCTTCCAGCCACGCATCGCGCGCACGCGCCTTCGACTTCATGAAGCGATCGCGCAGGGCCTGTCGCACGGGCTCGGGTGCATAGACCGTTTCCTTGCGCACCTTCTCGATGCCGAGCCGCTCGACGAAGTCGTAGGTCCGTTCCAGGTAGTTTGCGTTCTCGCGGTAGTACTGGAAGAAGAGCTCGGCCGCTTCGAGTGCCTGCTCCGTCTGCTCCACCGTGACCAGCAGATCGGCCTTCCGAACACTCTTGCCCGCCGCGCCTCCGACGACGACCTGCCATCCACCTTCGATGCCGACGAGGCCGATGTCCTTGACCGTGGCTTCGGCGCAATTGCGTGGGCAACCGACGGTCGCCATCTTCACCTTGTGCGGCGTGTAGAGCTGCTCGAAACGTCGCTCGAGCTCGATGCCGGCGGCGGTTGAATCCTGCGTGCCGAAACGACAGAACTCGGTCCCGACACACGTCTTCACCATGCGCACACCTTTCGTGTACGCCTGGCCCGACGGCATCCCGAGATCGGCCCACACGGCGGGCAGGTCCGCCTTCTTGATGCCAAGCAGATCAATCCGTTGACTGCCCGTGATCTTCACCATCGGCACGCTGTATTTGTCTGCCACGTCGGCGATGCGTCTCAGCTCGTCGGCACTGGTCACGCCGCCGCGAATGCGCGGGACGACGGAGAAGGTGCCGTCCTTCTGGATGTTGGCGTGCACGCGGTCGTTGATGAAACGCGCCGACCGATCCTCGTCGTGATTGCCGCACCACAGCATGTCGAGCATGTAGCTGAGCGCAGGCTTGCAGACCTCGCAGCCGATGCCGTTGCCGTAGATCTCGAGCACCTGATGTACCGAGCGCAGCTTCTGGCTCTTCAGGATGTCGCGCAGGCGATCCTCTGCAAACGGCACGCACGCGCAGATGACCGTCTTCTTCTCGTCCTCGAAATCCGGCGCGACCGCGCGCAGCAGTCCCTGACAGAGGCTCGCGCACGTCCCGCACCCCGTGCTCGCGCGCGTGCACTCCTTCAACTGCGACAACGTATGGACGCCCTGCTCGTGGATGGCTCGAATGATTGCGCCCTTGGTAACGCCGACGCAGCCACACACGGTGGCGCTGTCGGCCATCTCGGCCATGTCGAGCCCGGCATCGGATGATGGTGGCGGGAACAGCAATTCGCGTCGTGGACCCGCGAGATCGGCGCCGGTCCGCAGCCACTCCATGTAGCGATGGCTGTCGGACGTGTCGCCGACGAGAATCACCCCCGCGAGCTTGCCGTCTTTGATTGCAACGCGACGATAGCAACCCTGCCCGGGGTCTTCGAAGCGGACGTGATCGGGTGCATTGGCCCAATCACCGGCCGAGAAGACATCGACGCCCATGATCTTGAGCGTCGCCGCCTGGACCGTTCCGGTGTAGGTCGGTCCTCGATGTCCGGTCAGCGTGGCGGCGAGCACCTTGCCCTGTTCGTAGAGCGGTGCCACGAGCCCGTAACAGATCCCGCGATGCTCCACGCACTCGCCCACCGCGAAGACATCAGGGGACGAGGTCTCCATGTAGTCGTTCACGACGATGCCGCGCTTGACCTCGATGCCGGCCTTCCGCCCGATCTCCACGTTCGGTCGGATTCCCGCTGCGACGACGACGAGATCGGCATCGAGCCGCTCGCCGTCGGAAAACTCCACGGCTTCGACGCGCTTCTTTCCAAGGATCGACGTCGTACTTCGCCCCAGCAGCACGCGAATGCCGAGCCGCTCCATCTTGGCGACGAGGTATTGACCGCCAGGTGGATCGAGCTGTCGCTCCATCAGCGTGGCCATCAGATGCACGACGGTGACCTGGCATCCGTGCACCTGAAGCCCACGCGCGGCTTCGAGGCCGAGCAACCCACCGCCGATCACCACCGCCGTCGTGCCAGGGCCCGCACGCTTCAACAGCTCCCGGGTGTCATCGAGCGTGCGGAACGCGAACACGCCGTCTTTGTCGAGTCCCGCGATCGGAGGCATCCACGCCGAACTGCCGGTCGCAATCAGCAGCTTGTCGTACGGTGTCACTCGACCATCATCACCGGTCACGGTCTTGCGAATCGGATCGACGCCCGTGATGCGAACGCCCACGCGGAGGTCGATCTCGTTGTGCGCGTACCATTCGCGCGAGTGAATCACGATGTCGTCGGCAGACTTTTCACCAGCCAGCACCGACGACAACATGACGCGGTTGTAGTTGACGTGGGTTTCGTCGCCGAAGACGGTGATCCGGAATTTCGGGCCGTGCTTGATGATCTGCTCCACGCAGGCCATCCCGGCCATGCCGTTGCCGACGACAACGAGGCGCGTCATCGGGCACCTCCGTGGGCGTCGCGAGCGAGCGACGCCTTCTCTACGCGTGCGGCCGACTGTTTGTAATTCGGCTCGCGCGAGAACGGGTCGAACGCGCTCTGCGTCACCTCATTGGCGTTGGCCTCTGCGTAATGGAACGGAACGAAAATCTGGCCGGGCGCGACGCTCTCGGTGACGCGCAGTTCGATGCCGCGCACCCGCCCGCGTCGCGAGACGACGTCCACGCGCTCCTGCGGCTTGAGCCGCAGCGTACGCGCATCACGGGGATTCATCTCGACCCATGCATGTGGCGACAGACGTTCGAGGATCGGGACCTTGCCCGTCTTCGTGCGCGTATGCCAGTGCTCGACGGTTCGGCCGGTGTTGAGCACGAACGGAAACTGCTCGGACGGCTGCTCGGGAAACGGCTCCCACTCCACCGCCAGCAGCCGCGCCCGCCCGTCGTCGGTTTGAAAGTGCCCATCGGTATAGAGCCGACGCGATGCCGCAGCATCCGCGGCTCCCGCAGGAAATGGCCACTGCATGCCGCTGTGTTGCTCGATCAGCTTGTACGTCATCCCCGAGTAGTCGCAGAGGCGTCCGGCTGAGACACGCCGCCACTCGTCGAAGGCATCGATCGGCCTGGTCCATCCAGGGAAGATCTCGTCACGCACGCCGAGTGCACCAGCAAGATCGAGAAAGATGTCGAAGTCGGTCCGTGCCTCGCCCGGCGGTGCCACGGCGCGATTGACCTTGCTCACACGCCGCTCGGTGTTCGTGTA
>DATFRP010000099.1:0-5735 GCA_035263125.1 Vicinamibacterales bacterium | reverse complement strand
GCGTTATGCTGCGAGCGCGAAGGGTCGGCCGAGATATGCAGGTCGGCCTACTACTAGTTATCCAGACGAGCCTTCGATGGACCTGAGCGCGTTGGTCACAGAGCTGGATCGCACACTTCCCGGGTTCGCCGGCTATGTCGCCTCTCCTGACAATCTGTTCGAGCGACAACTGCTGCGGCGTCTTCGCCGCATGCTCGCACTTTGTCACTGATCACGACGTCGCCGCAGACGCCTGGCCGCTCCTGGCTGCGATCCTGAATCGAACGGTTGCGGGAGCTGACCGACGTGCGGCCGAGGCGGCGTGCACATGCTTCCTCGAGAACCTTGCCGATCCGACCCATCCCCTCCGGATGTCCCTCGAGGGTGAAGCGCTGCGCTATTGGGAGGCGTACGAGGGTGCTGGCTAACACGCCGTTGCAGTCGGACGGGCGCGTCGGTCGCTTCGCTCCCTCGTGCGCCCGCCGCTGAACGGCAGTATCGTTAGACAGCGCTGTTCACTAAGAAGCCGAGGTGCGATGAGCTCGAGCCGTGCTGCCTCTTTGGACCCCCGAACCCGGGGCGGCCTCTTCGTCTGGCGCGCGGCTGGCTTTCTGGTCGCGGTGTTTCTCGCTGTTCTGGCCGCGCGCTTCTTGATCAAGGACGCCATCCCGTTTATCACCGACATCTCTCCAGACAAGTTCGGCCGCTTCTGGCCACGTCGAGGCTGGCTGCTGACGCATATCGCGGGAAGCGGGTTCGCTCTTCTCATCGGCCCCTTCCAGTTCTGGTCTGGCCTGAGGCGGCGTTCAATGCCTGTTCACCGCTTAACCGGCCGACTCTATGTCGTCGGAGTAGTCATCGGTGGCGCTGCCGCTTTCTACCTCGCTTCGCATGCGGGGCAGGGCGCTATTTTCGGCATCAGTCTCGGCACCCTGGGGGTGGCGTGGTGGACAACCACTGGGATGGCGTACCTCGCCATTCGGCTCGGTCACGTCAGCCAGCACAAGGAGTGGGTTCTTCGGAGCTACGTGGTGACTTTCACGTTCGTCACGACGCGAGCGTTGGCGGAGTTCGGCATCCTGCCAAGCCTCGGGCGCGACCCTTTTGCAACGTTGGTCTGGCTTTCTTGGAGCATGCCCCTTCTTGCCACGGAGGTCATCCTTCAAGGACGGAAGGTGATTACTCGCAGAGGCGCTGTCTAACACGCGTTGCACCAGACACTATTACAGTCGCGGCCGCGGAGCGATGGCCCGCACTGGTGCTGTGCACCTAGCCATTTCGCGATCCTCCTATTTGGAGCACTCTTTCAGATAGCGGGATGACGTGCAGCTTTAGCAGCGGCGCTCCACAATCGCACCTGGCGCCGTCGGCTGCAAGCGGTGTTAGACGGCTGCCTAGGCTACCGGCCCATCAGGATGGCAACACCGGCAGCGAGAGCAAGAACGGCCATGAGTGTACCGAGGCCAGAGAAGCCGAGGTGTAGAAATGGCATAAGCCCGGTCACAACCAGCCAAATGCCCAAAAGCAGCATCCCGAGGCTTTTTGTCATCTTCACTTGAGACTCCTTTGAAGGCTTTTTCGCAGCCGCCTAACTTATAGTAGGCCGACCGGCATATCTCGGCCGACCTTCCACGGCTCGCAGCGTAACGCCAAACCAGCTTCGGCCGGAATGTCCCCCAAAGTACAGCACGCACCCGCACTTGGTGCGACGACAGGTTTGTGCGGCACGTCATTATGCCGACCCGCATAACACCACACGACCGCGTTGCGCTTGGCGCAGAATGAAGGCGAACGCGGGTGTAGCAGTTTTCCCGTCCTAATCGCTATCCCCGTCAAGGACACGCCGGGTATCGCGTACAGACAGGGGAAAACTGCTACATCCCGCGCTCCAAGCGCCTTGACCCTCTTTTCTTGGGCGCAGAGGTCGAGAGATCTCGCGCGCATACGCTCCCTCGCTGGCCGAGCGAATCGCACACGGTGCGAAGCGTCTGCGCCCACGAGCTTTCGTGCGAAAATTTACGCATCCCCCTGTGCAACGTGCCAAGTGAGACGGAGTGCCACGTGCTGTGCTCGAACTATCCTCCCGCGCCAGGACCAACTATCCTCACACGTTGTCGAAACCCTGTTCAGTAACCCTTGACAGTAGTCGTGACTGCCGCTGATATGTCCTGTCGCTGGCTTGGTACGACAGAGCGGCCACTAACCGCCAAGAGGTCACCATGCGTACGATTGCCAGATGTTTCCTGTTGTTCGGACTGGTCGCGGCCGTCCCTCGCGTCGCAGCGGCGCAAGCCACTCTCGCGGGTGAGGTCAAGGACGCGACCGGCGCAGTGCTGCCGGGCGTGACCGTTGAAGCCGCGAGCCCTGCGCTCATCGAAAAGGTTCGTGCTGCGGTCACCGACGCCAGTGGGCGCTATCGCATCGAGTCGCTCCCGCCCGGTAGCTACGCGGTCACGTTCTCGCTGAGCGGGTTCGCCCCGGTGAAGCGGGAGAACATCATGGTCAGCGGTTCTGGCGTCATCACGGTCGACATGGCGCTGACGGTCGGCGCGGCGGAAATGATCACGGTCACGGCCCGCCGTCGCGACGAAGCGTCGCTCGACGTACCGGGCGCGATCAACGCCTTTACCGCGGCCGATGTCAAGACCGCCGGTATCGATCGACCGCAGGATTTCATTGCGCTCACGCCCAACATGAGCCTGGTGCAGACCCAGAACCAAGGCACCTCGTTCGTGACCGTGCGAGGCATTTCGCAGGCGCGCAACAGCGAGCCCTCGGTGGCCGTGCTCATCGACGGCGTCCAGATGGCGAACCCCTCGCAGTTCAACCAGGAGCTCTTCGACATCGACACCATCCAGGTACTGAAAGGACCGCAGGGCGCGCTCTACGGACGTAATGCCATCGGCGGCGCGATCATCATCAACACGAAACCACCGAGCGATGTGTTCCATAGCAATGTGACGGTGGGCTCCGACTCCGGGCCCGGCATCAACGTTCGCGGCAACGTCACCGGTCCGATCTCGGGCACGCTCAAATACATCGCGTCGGCCTCGGTTCTCGATACCAAGGGCTTTATCAAGAATGTCTATCTGAACGAGAACGCCGATCCGTTTCGAGATGTGTCGGGGCGCCTGCGGTTGGTGTGGGAGCCGTCGAAAGAGCTGAGCGCGGATGTGCGTGTGTATGGCTCCGCCGTTCGAACTCAGGCGCTGTACTTCAATATCACGGAGAGCGTGAACGACACGAGCCTGCCGGTGCGCGTGAACAACGCTGGTGTGAACGACCGCAATCTGTTCGGCACGTCGCTGAAGCTCGATTACAAGAGGCCTCTGGGTACGCTGACGTCGGTCACGGCCTACGACAAGCTCAACGAGCTCTTGACCGGCGATCAATTCAATTTCCTGCCGATTCCGGAATCGGTGCTGTTCAAATTCTTCGGCGCCGATCAGGCGCAGCATCAGTTTCTCGATGTCAATGCCGTGAGCGAGGCGGTGCAATTCGCATCGCCGGCGACGAAGCGCGTGCGCTGGATCGTGGGTGGGTATCTGATCTCGACCGATCGTTTCATTTCCACGGGCAATGTCTTCGACCTGGGCACCGGCGAGGTGCCTGAGGTGAAGAGGCACCCCTTGCCGCTCTTCAATCCGCAGTTCACTTACCTTGCCGACTCGCAGGACAACTTCGCCTGGGCGATGTTCGCCAACGTCGACGTCAATCTCACGGACAAACTGGAGTTATCGACGGCGTTGCGGTACGACCGTGACCATCGCGAGAACACCACCGAGACACCTGCGGAATTCATCCCTGCGCCGCTCGTGGGTACTGCATTCCCCGGGGAGGTTCGCACGGACACCTGGGACGATTTGCAGCCGAAAGTCACGCTGCGCCACAAGCCGACACGCGACTCGACGCTGTACGTCGGTTACAGCCGCGGCTTCCGCAGCGGCGGCTTCAATCAAACGGGTGTCGGTGCAGCGGGCATTCCCGGTATAAACGACTTGTTCGACGCCGAGACGGCGGATACCTACGAAGGCGGCGCCAAGGCCGAATTTCTCGACCGGCGCGTCGGCGCCAACGTCAGCGTCTACCACACGCAGGCGAAAGGAACCTACTTCTTCGTGTTCGATCCGACCACGAGCACGCAGAATCTGGGGAATCTCGATCGCGTCGACTACACGGGCGCGGAGTTCGAAGTGCGGGGACGCATCCTCGAGGGATTCGACGGCTATGTCGGGCTGGGCGTCACCGACAGCGACATCAAGGAGTCCAGGCGCGCCGCGAGTGACGTCGGTAAAGAAGCGCCGTTGGTTTCACGGTACACGGCCAACGTGAGTTTGCAGTACCGCCATCCCCTGCGCAGCGCGTTGAGCGCGTTCGTGCGCTCGGATGTCGAGGTCATCGGTCCGACGTGGTTCTATCCCGACAACTTCACGGAGCGCGATCCCGTCACGTTGCTGAACGTGCGGCTCGGCGTGGACAGCAAGTCCTGGTCGGCGACCGTCTGGGCCAAGAATCTCACGGACAACAAATACAACGCGGAGTGGTCGCCCGGACCGATGTTCTTCCCGAATCCGGGCTACACCAACAATTTCGTGTTCAAGGCACTGCCGCGACGCTGGGGCGTCGATCTGAATTATCGATTCTGAGCGAGAGCCGACTCCGGCTCGACGCTCGCACTTCGTTCCGGCAAGAGCGTGTCGCGAGCACGACCGACCAGACGACTCCGACGATGACCATGTGGAGCCATTTCAGATCGAAAGGCCGGGATCGCCCTCAATGACTTGCTGGCGCAGCACTGGCCGCTCGCCCGGTTTCCAGAGCGACGCCGTGTGGACGACCCGGTAGCGAAGAGGACCGCCATCGGGACGATCGCTGCGCGTGATCGGGCGTGGAATGCAGACGAACTCGGTCCGCATTTCATCGCTGGTGAGCCGCACCGTCGCATACCCGTGACCGCCCATATCCACGAATTCAAGATGCGGGGAAAGTTTCGGATTGGAAACGGCGTGCGCGCGCTTCAGGTCGAAACTCTTCGCGTATTCGAGGCACGAGCGGACGCCGTGCTTGAGGAGCATGTTGTAGGTCCATTCGGGCTTACCTGCTGGCCGATCGGCCAGGAACAGCGCACGAAGCGGATGATCCTTGCGAAGACTGTGCTCATACGCCTCCATCGCCCCAGGGCTGGCCAGCGAGGCGCCGACGAAACTGATCCCGACCGGCTCGAACTTGGCGGGCGGCAACAGGGAGGCGGCATAGCCGGCCCAAAAGCTGTGACGGTCGCCCGAGACGATCGCGAATCCGGTGATCTTCGAATCGCGGACGAGGTCATAAATTTCGCCCCGCTCGTAGTAGGCGCTGCCGTAATCGCCGCTGCCGATCTGCGCGAAGGTGTCGGCCGGCCACTTCTGCTTGGTCAGTCCATCGGGAAGGTTCTGCGGGTCGGCCCGCACATCGAGGGCACCCAGCGAATTGCCCCAGATCTTCCAGGTTGCCGCGGAGCGACGGAGCTGGTCCATGAACCATTTCTTCTGACGAGTCCCGAGGATCGTGCGCGGCGGTGAATCCTTTCGAGGATTAGGGATGCTGATGTCGCCAAAACTGAGTTCGGCGGGCGGGTTGCCGCCGTTGAAGGTGCGGCCGGCATCGAGCGCGATCATCGCCGGTTCAGAGAACATCCCGTTGAACGTCGGATCGTAAATCTTCACGACGCCCTCCGCATCGGTCGGGTCGTCTCCGCAGAAGCTGTGCTGGTCAGT
>DATFRP010000098.1:0-2030 GCA_035263125.1 Vicinamibacterales bacterium | reverse complement strand
CCTTCCGGCTGACGTGCCATTGTTGCCCGCCGGCTTCGAGCGTGCCGCTGCCGTCCTGCAGGACGAGGATCGTCTCTTCATCCGGGAGTCGGAGCGAGGCCGATTCACCCGCACTCAGGCACAATCGTCTCGTCGTCAGCTCGCGCGCCCCGGCCTCGCCGCGCTGCTGCACGACTGTCAGCCCGGGCTCCCGCGAGCGTCTGAACAGGGTGTCCTTCAACATGTCAATCCACTTTGCGACCGCCAGCTTATCGTTTGAGAGAGCGATATGGCAAGATGCGGTCGCTTGACATTCCCGCTCTCGGCCGCCAAGATTCGTCGCCATCGACAGGTGGTCTATCCACTATGAGCCGCCACTACTCCCGTCGTGACTTCATTGCCACCGCTGCAGCATCCGCATCGGTTCTCGCGTGGCCACCCGCGCTGCGCGCGTTTCAGCGCGGCGAAGTGCCCGATCCGTGGCCGCGGGCTGAGGCGATCGTCAAGGGGATCACGGTTCCACGCTTCCCGTCGAGAGACCTGGAGATCACCTCGTTTGGCGCTGTCGGTGATGGCGTGACCTCGTGCACCGAGGCGATCCGAAAAGCGATTGCGGCATGCCGCGCGGCAGGCGGGGGCCGGGTGATCGTGCCCAAAGGGCGTTTTCTCACTGGTGCGGTTCGACTCGAAAGCAACGTCAACCTTCATGTCGCCGCCGGCGGCACGCTGGCATTCAGTTCGGATCCGCGCGACTACCTCCCGCTCGTGCTGACACGATGGGAAGGGGTCGAGCTGATGAACTACTCGCCCTTCATCTACGCGTTCGAGGCGACGAACATCGCGATCACCGGACCCGGCACGCTCGATGGACAAGCCAGTCCGGATCGATGGTGGAACTGGCGCGGCACCGGCGCGGCGCGCGGCGCGGCCCAGAGTCAGCTGCCTGGTCGAACTCGACTCATCGAGATGCAGGCGCGGGGTGTGCCGGTGGCCGAACGCGTTTTTGGCGAAGGCTCCTTCCTGCGACCCAATTTCATCCAGCCGTACCGCAGCCGCAACGTGCTCATCGACGGCGTGACGATCGTCAACTCGCCGATGTGGGAGCTGCACCCCGTGCTTTGTCAAAGCGTGACGATCCGGAACGTGACGATCAACAGTCATGGTCCCAATAACGACGGCTGCGACCCGGAGTCGTGCCGCGACGTGCTCATCGAGCGCTGTTCCTTCGACACCGGCGACGACTGCATCGCGCTCAAGTCGGGCCGCAACGACGATGGGCGACGACTCCACACGCCGGTCGAGAACATCGTCATTCGCGATTGCACGATGAAGGATGGTCACGGAGGGGTTGTCATCGGGAGCGAGATCTCGGGTGGTGCGCGAAACGTGTTCGCTGAACGGTGCCAGATGGACAGCCCCACGCTCGATCGTGTGCTCCGGCTGAAGACGAACTCGGTCCGCGGCGGCGTGATCGAAAACGTCTACATGCGAGACGTCACGGTCGGACAGGTTGCCGAAGCGGTCGTGACCATCGATTTCTTCTACGAAGAAGGCGATGCCGGGAAGTATCCTCCCACGGTCCGCAACATCGACGTGCGCAAGGTCACCAGCAAGAAGAGCCAGTATGCCTTTCTCCTTCGCGGGTACCCGCACGCGCCGATCACGGGCGTTCGCGTCGTGGACTGCCGCTTCGACGGGGTGGAGAAGGCCGACGTACTTGAAGCGGTGAAGGATCTGGAGCTCACGAACGTTTCGATCAACGGGCGGCTGACGACGACCCGGATCACGCGGTGATCGCGACGCACCCCGAGACCCCGGTGCCTCGGCGTTGCAGACTGCGCTTGCGTTCCGGTTTCAAAGTGGCTATACCAATATCGTTCGGCTAGACCGTGAGCGCCACAGGAAGGCGGTTCCATGCAGAAACGAGGTGTGTCCCCGTACGCCGTCGTGCTCGCGCTTCTGCTCGCGGCCAGGTTGGACGGTCAGGCGCCTGCGCCGCCGCAAGGCCAGGGCCGAAGCGATCCCTCGTTCACGCAGCCGTCGCTGCCGCC
>DATFRP010000097.1:0-92587 GCA_035263125.1 Vicinamibacterales bacterium | reverse complement strand
AAGATCTTGTTGTTGTCCGGACCGCTGTAGTTGCTGTCCTGGTTCTTCTTCCGGATCTTGCCGATGATCGTGTACGGAGTGCCGTTCAACGCGATCGTCTCCCCGAGAATCGCGCGCTTTCCGAACAGCTGCTCCGCCATGTCGAATCCAACGATCGCGACGCGGGACACCTGATCTTCGTCGTGCCAGGTGAAGAGGCGGCCGTATTCGAGCTCGATGGTGCGAATCGCCTGATACTGCGGCTCCACGCCGCTGACCTGTGACGACGCCGAGTTGTACGGGCTCTTGACCTTGACGGCGTTCCGCATCAGCTCCGGGCTGACGACAGCCACCATGGAGGATTCATCGGCGATGGCACGCGCGTCGCCGATGGTCAGGAAAATCTGGCGGCCGGCGCGCTCGCCGCCCGCCTGCAGGCTGGTCCGGCCGCCCCACACGATGCCGATGTTCCTGCCGAGTTCGAGAAGCACCTTGTCGTTGCCCTGGCGGAAACCCTCTCCGGTGGCGGACAGCACGACGACGGACACCATTCCCCAGAGAATGCCGAACATCGTCAGAAAGCTGCGCAGCTTGTTCGCGCGCAGGTTTTCGTACGTCTGGAAAATGGCTTCGCGCATCGTTCTCGCTCGGCTACAGCCTCGCGCTCCACTCTTACGATGGCAGGACGATCTTGTCGCCGGCCTTGAGGCCTTCGAGGATCTCGAGCTTCGTGCCGTTGCCGATGCCGACCTTGACGGGAACTTTCCGCCGGCCGGTCTTCGATTCCGGCGCGACGAGATCGACAGATGCGTTCTTCTGCGCGTCGTACGTCACGGCCGCCTCGGGCACGATGAGCGCGTCCTGGTGCTCCTCGAGCACGATCTCCGCGTTGGCCGTCATGTTGGCCTTGAGCTCCTTGCCCGGGTTGTCGATCGAGACCTTCACCTCGAACGTGGTGACGTTGTCCTTGTCGACACCGATCGGCGAGATCTGCGTGACGCGCCCCTCGAACACGCGATCGGGAAATGATTCCGTCGTAATCTTCGCGGTCTGGTCGACACGCACCCGACCGATGTCCGCTTCGTCGACCTTGCCGCGCACGAACACTTTCTCGATGTCGCCCAGCGTCATCACCAGCGTGGCGTTGGCCCCGAGATTGAGAATGGACGACACCGGGCTCCCCACCTCGACGTCGCGCGTGAGCACGGTGGCGTTAATCGGCGCCTTGATCGTCGAGTTGGCGAGCTCTTCTTCGGCACGCTCGACGTTGGCTCGTGCCTGGGCGACATTGGCGGTCGCTTCGGCCACTTTCGCTTTCGCGATGACGAGCTGACCGCCGGCCGCGCGCTGACGATTCTCGGCCTGTTCGAGCCCGCTCGTCGCCTCGTCGAGTTGAGACTGCGACACCAGCTTCTGCTCGAACAGCTGCTTCGCGCGCCCCGAGTTCCGGCGTGCCAGCTCGAGGTCGGGTGTCTCCGCTTCGATCTCGTTCTTCTTCAGTTGCGCGACGGCCGCTTCACGCGCGGCCTCGGCGGCCTGGAGATTCGCGCGAGCCTCGCGAAGCCGTGCGGTAAGATTCTCCTTGTCGAGCTCGGCGAGGACCTGACCCGCTTGGACGACCTGATCGACGTCGGTCAGCAGGTGCTCGATGATGCCGTTGGCCTTCGACTTGATCTCGACTTTGGTGATCGGCTCGACCTTGCCGGTCGCGACGACCGAGCGGACCATCGTGCCGCGCTCCACTGTGGCCAGCTTCGAGGGATCGATCGTGGTTGACGCGCCGCTGAGCGTCGAAAAGCCCCAGGCACCCACGAGCAGCACCCCGGCACCGGCGGCGGCCAAGCTGAGTTTTCTTGATGTTTTCATCTGTAACCCTTCGACTCGCTTTGGTCGCTCAGGGCGAGTCGCTCAATTCGCTTCGCTCGCTGAGGGCAAGGTCCCTTCAGCTCGGTCCTCGCGCTGGCGGTCGACTGTGGTGTTGACGAAGAGCCCAACCCAAAAGTTGCCTGTGCCCCTATGTGGATTCTGAGAACGATCACCGACGGCATGCCCGAGAAGGTGTTCCGGCTGCTGCCGGGCGGACCGAAGACCATCGGCCGCGCCACCGGCGCCGACTTCATCGTCGACGCCGCCCTCGTGTCACGCGTGCACTGCCGGCTGACGCTCGGGCAGGGCGGCGACCTCGAAGTCACGGATCTGCAGAGCACGAACGGCACATTCGTGAACGGCGCGCGCATCGAAAGCGCCCGCCTCAAGCCCGGCGACACCCTGCAGGTCGGCAGGATGGAGATTATTGTGATGAGGGAAGAATAGAGCCCTCGAGTCGTCGGAAGGGATCGCACCAACCCGCGTCAGCGGGCTCTGAGGTAATCGAGCACGAACGGGTTGGTTGTCCGCTCCCGTTTGATGGTGGTGTCGGGCCCGTGTCCGGGGTGCACCGTCGCTTCATCGCCGAGCGGAAACAGCACCTTCGTGATCGAATGCATCAGCACGCGGTGATCGCCACCGGGCAGATCGGTTCTCCCGATCGAGCCGGCGAACAGGGTGTCACCGACGAAGAGGTCCGCGCCGGGAGTGCCCTTCCTGCCGATCTGCAGGCAGACGCCGCCGGGGCAATGGCCAGGCGTGTGATGCACGCGCACTTCGTAGTCGCCGAAGAAAATCGGCGAGCCGTCGTAGAAGACGTCGATTGGCGGCTGCGGCCGGACCTTGAAGCCGAACATCGCGCCCTGCTGCACGACGCCCTCGTACAGGAAGAGATCGTCCTTGTGGAGATACACCGGCGCGTCGTACGCGTCCTTTGCAGCAGCGACGCCGGAGATGTGATCGATGTGCGCGTGGGTGAGGAGGATGTGCTGGACCTCGACGTCGTAGTCCCGGACGACGCCGATGAGCTCGTCCACCTCATCGCCGGGATCGATGAGCACCGCTTCCCGAGTGCGTTCGCATCCGAGGACGAAGCCGTTCTTGTCGAACGGCGGCACAGCGCGAACTTCGACGATCATGCTATGTATTCTATTGACTACGCGCGCCTGTTGATTCCTGATCCTGATTCCTGATTCCTGACCGGATTCCTGATTCCTGACACCTGATTCCTATGATCGTCTGTGCCATTGACGACCTCCTGTTCTCGATCAAGATCAGAGCGGCGGCCAAGCACCTCGGCGTCGAGTTGTACTTCGAGCGGTCAGGCGAACAGATCGTCAACACGGTCCGCGACAAGAGGCCGTCGCTGGTCATCTTCGATCTCAACAGCGCGAAGCTCGCGCCGCTCGCTGCGATTACGACGATGAAAGCCGATCCCGAGCTGGCGAACGTGAAGACGCTGGGCTACGTCTCGCACGTGGACTCGGCGACGATCGAGGCGGCGCGCACCGCAGGCATCGATCAGGTGCTTGCGAGATCCGCGTTCGCCATTCAACTCGGAGAGATCCTTACGAGCGCGTGAACCACCAGGCGAGCGCCGCCACGAAAAGAATCACCACTGCGAACTGCCCGCGAGCACACCGAGCGAAGTCGAGGATTGCCGGTCATGTCCGCTCGCCCTCAATCACGCTCTGCAGCAGTTCCTTGGCATCGCCGATCTGCTCCAGCACGAGGGCGATATCCATGGTGGGTCTGCCCGGCGTGCGTGCACTCTGACAGTACACGCCGTGCTGGCCGACCATCGCGAGCGCATCGGTGAGCAGGTCGAGCGCGACCGCCAGGCGGCCTCGCGATCGACCCATCATCAGCTCGTGCTTCTCGAGTTCGTCGTGATGTTTGTCAAATGCAGACATCGTCGATGATCATGAGCTGCCAACACCCACCGCAGGACGTCGCCCTCGTTCTCATGCTTTCCTCCGGGGCTGCGCCGGGCGTATCTCGATACGACTCGGGAGGCTGCGCGGCGGGTGCGCGAGCAGATCGACGATCGCTTCGGCGACGTCGTCGGGCTGGAGCGCCCATTCCGACTTCGTATTCTCGCGACCGCCGAAGCCGGTGTTGACCGAGCCTGGCAGCACGCAGGCGACGCGGACGCCGTCATACCGCACTTCCTGCATCAGCGCATCGCTGAAGGTGTTCACGGCCGACTTCGACGCGCAATACGCCGCGCCGTTGGCGAAGGGCCCTGTGCTCGACAGGCTGCTGATGTTGATGATCCAGCCGCCCGCTTTCTTCAGATGCGGAAGCGCCGCGTGACAGCAGTAGAACATGCCGCTCACGTTCGTCTCGAACGTCCGGTTCCACTCGTCGACCGTCATCTCGGCAACCGGTCGATAGACGCCGATACCCGCATTGTTCACGAGCACGTCGAGACGACCGAAGCGCGAGACGGCGGCTCCAACGGCACGTTCGACATCCTCATAGCGACGTACATCGGCCCTGATGGGCACCACCGACGGCCCAAGCTCGCCCGCGGAGGCATCGAGCTGCCGCTCGTCGGTGCCCACCATCACAACCGACGCGCCGCGCTCGACCAGGGCCTTCGAAGTGGCCAGCCCGATGCCGCGCGAACCTCCCGTGACGAACGCCACTTTACCTGTGAGTGTCATCCGCGATCGACCGTCTGCGATTGGCTCATAGGCGCCGCTGTCAAGCGCCCCATCCCTGAGCCGGCTGAGGCCGGCCCACGACGAGGCCCTTTGAGGCCAGTAGAATACCGCAGCAGATGACAGCGACCGTGTGCATCGTCGGCGCAGGCGAGCTGGGCGCGGCCGTGGCCGATGCACTCGCACGAGGGGAGCGCGTGTCGCGCGTGGTGCTCGTCGACGATGCCGCGCAGATCGCGGCGGGCAAGGCGCTCGACATTCAGCAGTCGGGAGCGATCGCGGGGTTTCACACGCGGCTCGAAGGGACGAGCGATGCCACTCGCGTCACCGGCTCCTCTGTGTGTGTGCTCGCCGACCGCGTCGGACGGCCCTCGACCGAGTGGCAGGGCGACGAGGCGCTCGCCTTGATCACACGATTGACGCCGTATCTGGGAAAGACGCCGATCGTCTGCGCCGGGAGCGCACAGGCAAGCGTGCTGCAGCTGGCGGCGCGCGAGGCGGGTGTGAAACGCGAGCGTCTGATCGGGTCGTCTCCCGAAGCGCTCGCCATGGCCGCGCGCGCCATCGTGGCGATGGAAGCCGGCTGCTCACCATCTGAAGTCGGCCTCACGATCCTGGGCACGCCGCCCTCAGGTTTTTTCGTGCCCTGGAGCGAGGCCTCGATTGGCGGCTACGCGCTCGAGCGCGTGCTCTCGCAAGTGCAGCTCACACGGGTCGAGGCTCGCGTCGCTCGTCTCTGGCCTCCAGGTCCGTTCGCGCTCGGCGCCGCCGCGGCGCGAGTCGCCGAGGCCAT
This sequence comes from Vicinamibacterales bacterium, assembly GCA_035263125.1. Lineage (GTDB taxonomy): Bacteria > Acidobacteriota > Vicinamibacteria > Vicinamibacterales > UBA2999 > Gp6-AA40. The sequence continues at coordinate 87,283 of DATFRP010000097.1, read as the reverse complement.
CGTCCGCTCATCGCGTCGGGCATTCAGCGTCCTCACCGTGTTCGGCGGAGAGTTTGGCGTACGCGGCCGCGTCGGCACACTTCCGGCCGCGCTGTCACAGAATGGTATTGCCCACACCCGCGTGCCGACGCTCAATACGCGGGAGCGTGTCCGCCTCGAGTCGGCGCTGGGCGTGTAGCGGGAACGCGATAGGATCGATGGATGCGGAAGCTTGGAATTGCCCTGCTGTTGTCGCTCGGCCTTGTCACTGTTTCTCTCGGGGAGACCGGCATCGAGGCAGATGCCCTGCTGGGACACATCAAGTTCCTCGCTTCCGACGACCTCAGGGGGCGCGCCAACGGATCCGAAGGGCTCGAGCGGGCCGGCGATTACGTGGCGCAGCAGTTCAAGGCCGCCGGGCTCGCGCCCGGTGAAGGCGCCGAGGGCTGGTTCCAGCCTTTCGAGCTCATCGCCGGGTTGACGGTGGGGCGCGGTAACTCGCTCTCGTTCGAATTCCAGGGGAAAAAGGCGACGTTCGTCCTCGGCACGAGTTACTACCCGCTGACGGCGCCCGGCGACAACTCGCCTTCAGCACAACTGCAGCACGTGCCGCTCGTGTTTGCGGGCTATGGCATTGCGGTGCGGGATGTCGGCTACGACGACTATGCGGGCATCGACGTCAATGGCAAGGCGGTGTTGATTTTCAGTCACGAGCCGCAGGAGCACGATACCAACAGCCGTTTGAACGGCGTGCGTCCGATGCCGCAGACGTCGCTGGTCGCCAAGGCAACGCTGGCGCGCAGCAAAGGCGCACGCGCGCTGTTCGTCGTCTCCGATCCGTCACACCGCGCTGATGAAGGGCAATACAGCGTCTTCAACGGCGACCCCGACGCCGAGGACGTCGGCTTCCCCTTCCCCGTGGTGCGCGTGCGGCGCACGGAACTGCAGCCGCTCCTCGACGCGTGGAAGCTCGAGGCCATCGCGCGTCAGATCGACACCGACCTGGTGCCTCGCTCAGAGGTGCTGCGCGGCGCGACCGTCGACTACGTGGAGCAGTTGTCGAAGAATCGCAGGACCGTGCGCAATGTCATCGGCGTGCTGACCGGTAGCGATCCCGCGCGAGCGAAAGAAGCAATCGTGATTGGCGCGCACTACGATCACGTCGGCCTTGGCGGCCACCTGTCGATGTCACCCGAGCGGACGGGTGAAATCCACAACGGCGCCGACGACAACGCATCCGGCACCGCATCGATCATCGAGATCGCGCGCGTCGCCCATCAAGAGCGCGCACGCTTCCCTCGCACGCTGGTGTTCGTCGCGTTTGCCGGGGAAGAGCGCGGGCTTCTCGGATCCGCGTACTACGCGGAACATCCGGTGGTGCCGATCGCCAACACAGTGGCCATGCTCAATTTGGATATGGTGGGCCGGGCCCGTGGTGCGGTGGACATCAGCGGCCTCGAGGTCTCGCCGTCAATGGAAGCAGACCTCAAGGCCGCGGTTCAGGCGCTCGGCGAGGGGCTGACGATCGAGCGGCAGGGTCCGGGGGCCGGGAGAAGCGACGACTACAACTTCAGCGCGCATCGTATTCCGGCGATCAATTTCTTCACCGGCTTCCACGCCGACTACCATCGCCCTACTGATGACTGGGACAAGATCGATGCGATCGGCACCAGGCGCGTCGCCACGCTCGCGCTCGAGCTCGCGGCTCACATCGCGGAACGCCCGTCGCGCCCCGAGTTCGTACAGAAATAACCAGGAATCAGGATGCAGGAATCAGGAAGCAGTTCTGGGCCAGGCTCGAGGGTTCAGGCCTGATTCCTGGCCCAGGGCCGCATCCTGATTCCTGCATCCTGATTCCCATCTTTTTTTACCCGAAGGCCGGTGTCGGGCGATGCAGCGCGATACCGTCTCTGAACGCCTGCAGCTTTTCCCTCAACAGCAGCCGCCCGCGATGCAGTCGCGATTTCAACGTCTGATCTTTGAGCTTCAACCGGCTGCTCGCCTCCTCGGTCGTCAGTCCCTGGATATCGCGAAGCACGACCGGCTGACGATAAATCTCCGGCAGGTCGGCGACCGCCTGGTCGAACGCGACCCTCAGCTGTGCGCGCAGCAATTCTTCGTCCGGCATGTGGGACCAGTCAGCCGGTTCACGCGGCTGACGGAGCTCGTTCGCGGCTTCCTCGCGCGCCAGGGCACGATCCCGCTCTTCAGCGGCCAGCCGGGCTGACCGGTTCTGACGAAGCCGGGACATCGCGGTATTGAACGTGATCCGGTAGATCCACGATGACAATGCCGCGTCTCCGCGAAACAAACCGATCTTCTGATGCACCTTGAGCAACACGTCCTGAGTCACCTCTTCGGCGTCCTCACGGTTTCTCATGTGCCGCATGGCCAGCTGAAGAATTCGCGGGCCATACTTGTCGGCCAACTCCTTGACTGCCAATTGGTCGCCTGCCTGCAGGCGGCTCACGAGCAGTTGATCCTGGGTCCTTTCCATGTCCGTCCTCTGCAGAAAGAACACCGACCATTTCGGTCTTATTCCCGCTACCAAGCTCAACTGGCGAAGTACCTCTGCCTGAACCACTTGTGCCCTGACCCGAAAACGATGCTAAGTATTTGAGCCTCAATGGTCCTTGCGGCCATCCTCATCGTCATCGCTCTCATTCTCGTCAACGCGCTCTACGTCGCCGCTGAATTCGCGGCCGTGAGCGTTCGGCGCAGCCGGGTCCAGCAGCTCGCGTCGGACGGAAACCCCCTCGCCGCCTGGCTGCTGCCGGTGCTCCAATCCCCGAAGGCGCTGGATCGCTACATCGGGGCCTGCCAGATCGGCATCACGCTTTCGAGCCTCGTGCTTGGCGCGTACGCGCAGGCGACGTTTGCGGTGTGGCTCACGCCGTTCTTCGCCGAGCTCGGCGGGCTTCAACAGCTCGCTGCGCAATCGACGTCGGCGGCCGTGGTCCTGCTCACGCTGACCGTCGCGCAGACAGTGTTCGGAGAGCTCGTTCCGAAGACGCTGGCGTTGCAGTTTCCCACGCAGGCCTCGTTGTACACGCTGATTCCGATGCTGGGATCGCTCTGGATCTACCGGCCTTTCCTCACGTTTCTGAACGGCACGGGACTGATCCTGCTGCGCCTGCTCGGCGCACCACTCCCGGCGCATCGCCACATCCACTCGCCGGAGGAGATCGAGCTGCTGATTGCCGAGAGCCGCGACGGCGGGCTGCTCGAACCCGACGAGCATCGACGGTTGCAACGCGCTCTGAGGCTGAACATGAAGCAGGCGAAACAGCTGATGGTGCCGCGCACGAAGATCACCGCCATCGACATCCGGACGCCGTTGCACGAAGTGATCGGGCTGATGGCGCAGAGCCCGTACTCGCGATTGCCGGTCTACCGCGACAGCCTCGACAATGTCCTCGGCGTGCTCCACACCAAGGATCTCGTCCGGTGGTTCGTGTCAAACGGCCAGAGCGCCACGCTTGCGAGCCTGGTGCGTCCGGTTCCCAGCGTGCACGAGAGCGTGGCGGCCGACCGCATGGTGCGTGAGCTCCGCGAACGCCGATCGCATCAGGCGCTAGTCGTCGACGAGTTCGGCGGCACGGCTGGACTGCTCACGCTCGAAGACGTGCTGTCGGATCTCCTCGGCGAAGTCGGCGACGAGTTCAAAGGCGGCGAAGCGATCGTCGAACGCCTCGCCGACGGACGCACGCGTCTGCCCGGCGACATGGCGATCGACGATGCCGCGGCGGCGCTCAATACGACGTTGGACACGGATGCGGCGACGGTCGGCGGCATGGTCACCGCGGCGCTCGGCCATCTTCCATCGAGAGGGGAGAAGGTCGCGATTGGCGACCACGAGTTCGAGGTCGAGCGCGTGGCCGATCGCGTGCTCGAATCGGTGCTCGCCGTTCCGATCGTGGCCACCTCGCGCGAGGCGGATGCGTGATGGAATTTCTGATCCCGTTCCTCATCATCGCGCTGTTCGTGCTCGCCAATGGGCTGTTTGTTGCTGCCGAGTTCGCGATCGTCGGTGCGCCGCGAGCCAACATCGAGCATCAGGCCAGTCAAGGCAGCTGGCTGGCGATGCGCGTGCTTCGGATCCTCGAGAACCCTCGGCTCCAGGATCGCTACATCGCGACCACGCAGGTCGGCATCTCGCTGGCCAGCCTGGGTCTCGGGATGTACGGCGAGCACTGGCTCGCGGGACGGATCGTCACTGTGCTCGATCCGCTCGGCGCGGCGCGATGGATCGCCGCGCACACCATGGCGAGCATCGTGGCGGTCGCTCTCCTGACCTATCTCCACATCGTCGTCGGTGAGATGGTCCCGAAAGCGCTCGCGCTGCGGAGCGCACAGACGACGGTGCTCTTCATCTCGCCGTTCATCCAGACGATCGAAAAGGTCATATTTCCGCTGGTCGTCCCATTGAACGCGTTGTCGAACGGGCTGCTCGCGGTACTGGGCGTCAGGCGTGAGGCGCCCGAAGAAGGCGAGCGCTACCACACGGCCGAGGAGCTTCAGTACATCGTGCAGGAGAGCCAGGAAGGCGGCCTGCTGCGCGGCGAGGCGGGACAGATTCTCCGCGACCTGTTCGAATTCGGCGACCGCACTGCCGGGGAAGCGATGGTGCCGCGCGTCCTCCTCACCGGCATACCCGTCGGCTGCGAGACCGACGAGCTGCGGGCGATCGTGCGCACACAGGCGCACACACGATATCCGGTCTACAGCGGCGATCTCGACCACATCGTCGGTAGCATGCACATCAAGGAGGTGCTGCGGCACCTGATTTCGAATCAGCCCGTGAGTGCCCGCGACGCACGTGAACTGCCCTACGTGCCCGGGCCGACGCCCGTCGACCAGGTGCTCGCCGCGATGCGGCGCTATCGCGCACAGATGGCGGTCGTCATGGATCAACACGGCGGCACGGCCGGTCTCGTCACGATGGAGGATCTCTTCGAAGAGGTCGTCGGCGACATCGAGGAAGGGCGCAGCAGGGCGGCGATCGTGAAAGAAGCCGATGGTCGAGTTCGCGTGCGCGGCACGGTGCGGCTCGATGAGATCAGCAAGACGCTGGACTGGCCGCTCGAGTCCGAGAACGTGACGACCGTGAGCGGCCTCGTGCTGCTGCTCCTCGGCCGTCCCGCGATGCAGGGCGACGTCGTCACGTGGAAGAACGTCAGGGTCGAAGTCTCGACGGTCGCCGGTCGCGGCGTCGGCGAAGCAGTGATCGAGCGCGTCACGCCGGGTCCATAGAACAGGACCGGGCCTACACTGCCATTTAGCGCATAGAGACGGTGTAGGCCGGGTCTTGTTCTTTAGACCCGGCGTGCACAGAGCCACGTGAGACCCTACGCAGTCAGAGAACCCAAGTGAGCGGCTGGTGTAGTCGCAAGCCGCTCAAACGTCTCGGCGAAGCGGCGGACGATCGCGTCTTCCACGTCATCGACCGGAATGCGAGTGCCGGTCTCTTTCTCGAGTGACGTGACGCCTCGGTCGACAATGCCACACGGGACGATCAAGCGGAAATGATCGAGGTTGGTGTTCACGTTGAACGCGAAGCCGTGGCTCGTGATCCAGCGTGAGATCCGGACGCCGATCGCGCCGATTTTGCCGGCGCCGACCCATGCGCCCGTGAGCCCGTTGATTCGCCCCGCCCTCACACCGTAGTCGGCGCACACGCGGATCATCACTTCTTCGACATCGCGCACGTAGCGATGCACGTCACACCGGTCTGGCCGCAGATCGAGAATCGGATAGCCGACGATTTGCCCCGGCCCGTGATAGGTCACATCGCCGCCGCGGCCGGTCTCGTGAATCGTGATGCCGAGTGCTCGGAGGCGATCGTCAGTCGCGACGACGTTGGCGCGCCCGCCATCGCCCTTGACGCCAAGCGTGATGACGGGCGGATGCTGCAACAACAGCAGCAGATCCGGTACCCGATCGGCGCGACGCTCTTCGACGAGCGCCCGCTGCATCGCGAGCGCCTCGTCATAGCCGACCATTCCAAGGCGCCGGATTTCGAGCGCTCTCGTCACGGGTCAGACCTGGCTGGCGTCGAACTGCTCGATCTGCTGCTTGACCTCGGCCATGAACTGATCGCCGGTCGCGCCGTCGATCAGCCGATGGTCGTACCCCAGGGTGAGATATGACATCGTGCGGATCGCAATCGCTTCATCGATCACGATCGGGCGCCTCTCGATCATGCCGACACCGAGAATGGCGACCTGCGGCTGATTGATGATCGGCAGCCCGAACTGTGAGCCGAACTGACCGGGATTGGTGATCGTGAACGTGCCGCCCTGCACGTCTTCGGGCTTGAGCTGCTTGGCCCGCGCCCGCTCGGCGAGATCGGCGATCGCGCGGCACAGACCGAGAAGATTCTTTTCGTCGGCGTGCTTGATCACCGGCACGATGAGCCCGCTCTCGAGCGCCACCGCAATCCCGATGTTGATGTCCTTCTTGTAGACGACGTTCTCGCCGTCGAGCGACGCGTTGACCACGGGAAAACGACGCAGCGCGGCGTTCACCGCGTACGCGATGAACGCCATGTAGGTCAGCTTCGTTCCACGCTGCTCGTATGCCGCTTTCTGCTGTTGCCGGATCCGCTCGATCGTCGAGAAGTTCACGTGAAAGACCGAGTGGACGTGCGCGGACGTCCGCCGGCTCAGGATCATGTGCTCGGCGATCTTTCTGCGCATCACCGATAGGGGCTCGACCCGGTCGCCAGGCGCCCGCGCTGCGGGCGCAGGAATCAGGGGTCGGGATTCAGAAATCAGGGCTGGGCCAGGCATCGAGGATTCAGCGGTCACGGCTGATTCCTCCTGACTCCTGATTCCTGCTTCCTGCTTCCCGCTTCCTGCTTCCTGATTCCTTACGTATCCCAGGATGTCGTTCTTCGTGACGCGGCCGCCGAGCCCGGAGCCGTGGATCGCCGCGACGTCGACGTTGTGCTCGCGCGCGATCCGGCGCACCAGTGGCGACGACCGCTGGCGGCGGCCTTCATCGAGCGGCGCGTGCTCGGTTGCACGGGGTGGGCTCGCAGGTGCACCGGCGGGCGACGGAGTGCCGGCCCTTTTCTGTTGTGCATCACTGATCGCGACGACCGTCGACCCCTGCGCGCGCTGTGGCGGCGCGGGCGGGGTCTGCGGCGGCGTCGCGACAGCCGTTCCCGCTTCACCGATCATCGCGACGACTTCGTTGACGGGGACCGTTTCGCCTTCCTTGACCTTGATCTCGGTGAGCACTCCGGCGGCGGGCGATGGGATCTCCGCGTCGACTTTGTCGGTGGAGATCTCGAACAGCGGCTCGTCGCGATCGACCTCGTCGCCGACTTTCTTGATCCAGCGGACGATCGTACCTTCAGCGATCGACTCGCCCATCTGGGGCATCACGACTTCTGTAGGCATCGGGCTCGGGGCTCTACAAATGAATTGCCGCTCCATGCGCAGCATGCGCGGCTTCACCCACCGCTTCGGAAAACGTCGGGTGCGCGTGGATCGTTTTGATCAGCTCCTCGACCGTACACTCGAGCCGGAGTGCCAGCACCGCCTCGGCAATGAGCTCGGTCGATCGTGGGCCGATCATGTGCACGCCCAACACCTCATCGTACCTCCGGTCGGCCACGATCTTCACGAACCCCTCGGTTTCGCCGGCCATTTTTGCGCGTCCCAGCACGCCAAACGGAAACGTGCCGATGATGACGTCGTAGCCGCGCTGCCGCGCCTCTTCCTCGGTCAGACCGACGCTCCCGATCTCAGGATCGCAGTACGTGCACGACGGCACATGGTCGTAGTTGAGCGGCTGTACCTCCAGCCCCGCCAACCGTTCGCCGACAATCACGCCCTCCATCGACGACACATGCGCGAGCTGAGGATGAACGCCCTGCCCCAGCGTGATGACGTCACCGATGGCCGACAGGTGGGGCACCGACGTTCGGTACATCTCGTCGACTTTGATGTACCCGCGCTCCATCACGAGACCGAGCTCCTCCGCCCCCAGCCCGGTCGTGACCGGACCGCGGCCGGTCGCCACGAGCAGCAGCTCCGACGTGATCCGCTGCGTCGCCCCATCCGGTGTCTGCGCCTCGATCTCCACTTCATCAGCCGCAGCGGTCGCCTTCACGACCTTCGTGCCCGTCATCGCCGTGATGCCCTGCTTCTTGAAAGATTTCTCGAGTTCGGCGGAGACGGCTTCGTCTTCGGCGGGCACCAGTCTCGGCAGCAGCTCGATGAGCGTCACCTGACTGCCGAAGCGCCGATAGATCGACGCGAACTCGACGCCGACGGCGCCGCTGCCCAGGATCGCGAGCGACCTCGGCACCTCCTTCAGATGAATGGCTTCGTCACTGGTGATGATGCGTTTGTGATCGATCTCGACGCCCGGGACGCTCCGCGGTGATGACCCGGTCGCGACGATGATCTCCTTGGCCTTCAGCTGCGCGTCGCCGACGACGACATCGACCTTGGCGCCGGCAGCCAGTCGAGCGGTGCCTGTGATCCATTCGATCTTGTTCTTCTTGAAGAGGAACTCGACGCCCTTGGTCAGGCCGGTGACGATCTTGTCCTTCCGCGCCTGGACCTGATGCATGTCGATCGCCGGCGCTCCATAGGGCAGCATCACGCCCCACTCCTTCGCGTTCTGCACCACCTTGAACGCGTGCGCGTGCTCGAGGAGCGCCTTGGTCGGAATACAGCCCCAGATCAGACAGGTGCCGCCGAGCGCCTTCTGCTTCTCGACGACGGCCACTTTCATTCCCAGCTGCGCGGCGCGGATCGCGGCGACATACCCGCCGGTCCCAGCGCCGATCACGACGACATCGAATGCAGTGGGCATTGGCAATATGAGGGCTCAGGGCCCAGGCCCCAGGCCTCAGTGGCCCGGGCCCCAGGCCTCAGTGGCCCAGGCCCCAAGCCTCAGTAGGGCCCGAGGCTTCGACCTCAGAGCTGCAAATCGCTGAGGCCTGAGGCCTAGGCCCTGGGGCCTTTCGAAAGATCGCGATTATACTCGCCTCTCCGATGTCAGACCGACGCAAGACCCTTCTCGTCGTCGACGACGACGAGCGGATGCGCGAGACACTGACGGGGCTGCTGCGCCGCGAGCTCCGCGTGCTGCGCGCCGCGAACGGCGAGGCCGCGCTGCAGATGATGGAGAAAGAGGACGTCGATCTGATGATCCTCGATGCGCATCTGCCGGGGATCAGCGGCTTCGAGGTTCTGAAGATCTCGAAGGAGAACTACCCCAACGTCGAAGTGATCGCGATCTCAGAGGTCCGCGAACTGGACATCGCGATCGAAGCGATGCGGCTCGGCGCCTACCACTACATCTCGAAGGACGTCGATCTCGACAGCCTGCCGCGCCTCGTCGCCAACGCGAGTGAGCGGCAGGATCTGAATCGCGATGTCGTTCGCCTGCGCGAGGAAGTCGCCGAGACCAACGATCGCGAGTTCGTCGTCGGCCCCAGCCAGAGCACGAGGGGGATCCTCGATCTCGTGCTGAAGGTGGCGAAGCTCTCGGCGACGGTGCTGATCCTCGGCGAGAGCGGAACCGGCAAGGAGCTGCTGGCGCGCCTCATCCACCGCGAAGCGGGAAAGCCCAATGCGCCGTTTGTCGCGGTCAATCTCGCCGCGATTCCGAAGGAGCTCGTCGAGAGCACGCTGTTCGGACACGAGAAGGGCGCCTTCACCGGCGCCATTCGCCAGCAGCTCGGAAAATTCGAGCTCGCCGGCGGCGGCACGCTGTTCCTCGACGAGATCGGCGATCTGCGATACGAGCTCCAGGCGAAGTTGCTGCGCGCGATCCAGGAAGGCGAGATCGAACGCGTCGGCGGGACGCATCCGATCAAAACCGACCTCAGGCTGATCGCGGCGACCAACATCGATCTCGACAAGGCGGTCAAGGAAGGGCGTTTCCGCGAGGACCTGTATTACCGCTTGAACGTCATCCCTATCCGGATGCCCGCACTGCGCGATCGGCTCGACGACCTGCCCGAGCTCGCGCGCTTCTTCCTGCGGCGCTACAACGTGAAGTTCCGGAAGAACATTCAGGGGATCGCCGACTCGACGCTGCAGATCCTCGGTGCCTACTGGTGGCCCGGCAATATCCGTGAGCTGGAGAACCTGATCGAACGGCTGGTCGCGGTGTCGGACAAGGACTGGATCACGGACGAGGATCTTCCCTACGAGCTGCACGTCGCGCAGCTCGACGCGCAAGGGCCGACATCAGAGAACCTGCTCGAGCGCGCGGTCTCGACGTTCGAGCGCAACTTCATCATCCGCGCGCTCGAGAAGTCGGGGTGGAACGTCACCGGCACAGCGCGCGCCCTGGGCATTCCGCTCAGCACGCTGAAGTTCAAGATGGATCGGTTGGAGATACGAGAGCTCGCGCGGAAGATTCGCGGCAATTAAACGTAGTGTCCGGCTTCAGCCGGACCCTCTACCAAAAAGAAACCCGGCGCACCAAGTCCGCGCCGGGTCAAACCGAGCAAAAGGGGGGAAGGCCGTCACGGCGTCGCGCCGCAGCGGCAAATTACTTCTTCGGAAGCACCGCGTCTTTGAGTTGCTTGGCGATACGGGCCTTGACGACCGTCTTGGCCGGGATTTTGATGGCCTCGCCCGTCGCGGGGTTGCGGCCCATGCGTGCCTTCCGCTTCTGCACGACCAGCTTCACCATGCCTGGCAGCACGAACTCACCGGAGCGCTTGAGCTCTTTCTCTGACAGCGTCGTCAGCTCGTCGAAGAATTCACGTGCCTGAGTCCGCTTCACCTCGAAGCGTTCGGCGAAGTGCGAGAACAATTCCGATTTGCCCATTCTGCGGGCCTCTGCCATCACATTCCCCCTGTGCTGGTGCGCGCTGATGCTCGGCCGCGTTGCAGTTGCGCGCGCGTGTCACTGCTGCGGAAATACGTGGAAAAGCGTGGTAATGCTAGCTCGCACTCGTGATCGTGTCAACGAACCACCGCGCAGAATCCATCGTTTTCGGCCCAAAGTGCTAGAATTTTCCCTCTATGTCAAGCGAGGTCGCGATCGAGACGTTTCCCAATCCTCGTCCGGAGCGGGACTTCGAGATCGTGATCAGCTGTCCTGAATTCACCTCTGTCTGCCCCAAAACCGGCCTGCCCGACTTCGGAGAAATCCGCATCAGCTACGTGCCAGGCGACCGATGCATCGAACTGAAATCGCTGAAGTACTACATGTTTGGCTACAGGAATCGTGGGGTGTTCTTCGAGGCGGCGACCAATCAGATCCTCGACGATCTCGTCGCCGCGTGTGAGCCGCGGCGCATGACGGTCGTCGGAGATTTCGCTGTGCGCGGCGGAATGAAGACGGTGGTCACAGCGACGTACGGAAGCTGAACCAGACGCACTCGACACTCGAAAACCCCTGGTGCGAATTCCGATCGAAGACTCGCTCGATCTCCACGCATTCGCACCGCGCGACATTCCCTCCGTCGTCGCCGAGTACGTGACCGCGGCGCATGAGGCAGGCCTCCGTGAAGTGCGTCTTATTCACGGACGCGGAAAAGGCGTGCAACGCGGGATCGTGCAGCAGGCACTCGATCGTCATCCTCTCGTCATCGAGTTCTGGGATGCTCCCGAAACGCATCTCGGTGCAACCGTTGCGCGCCTGAGTACGTAGGCCGCCCTGAAGGCGGCCTCTATGTACGTCGGCACGCAGGGGCCACCTTCATGCGGCCCGTCGTTACGAAGTGTGGTGACATTTCCACGAGCGTGTGATGAAAGAGAGCCACACTGCCGTCGGCAGCGCCATTCACGCGATAGACTTGCAACCCGTCTTTGGCGTGGCCCTTGCCAGCCACGGCGATGGATGATCGCTGCAACCATTTCGCAACGCACGCACACATTTCTCCTGAACGCGGGGGGACAGAACATCACCATCCGGCGAATCACGGGTGTGAGCATCTCGCCGCCAGCGACGTTGAAAGCAGGAGCCGGACGCATGCCGTTCGGCGTGCAGCTTTCCTTCGACAGCGGGCAGGTTGACAGTCCGCACCTGGCCTGTTGAAGACGACGTCGAGCGATACCGCGATTCTCAAGGCCGACAGCGGCAACGGCGTGTTCCCGAATCCCTACGTCGAGGGAATCGCACCAGCTACGGCGTCGGTGGTCAGCACCTACTTCGGTGTGTCGTCGTCGGCCGCGCCGGTGCAGGTGGTGCCGTGAGGTACGCAATTCCTCACGATCGCCGTACTCCTCCGCGCGAGTATTCTTCGTACTTCTGAACGGCCAGAAGCCATTTCAGGCCCAATTTCGCTTTGGAATAGTGCCTGCACTGTAGCCCGGCGTGGCTGCGACCGCGCTGCGTCCCGGAGACGTCGTTCGCATTCGAGACGAACGATGGAGCGTCAGCCGCTACGTCGAGGGATCGAGTGGCGCCTGGCTCGATGTCCGCGGGCGCGATCGCAGCAATCGCGGCGAGCACGCGTGCTTCCTGCTCCCGCATGAACCGTGGGAGCGGCTGCCACAATCGGCCGGGCCGCGAATCGTGCGGCCGCGAACGTGGTGCCGCCGGCTGCGTGCGGAGCTCAGCGAAGCAACATCCTCACCCGACACGCTTCGGACCAGACCTCGCTCGACCCTCGCCGTGCTGCCGTTTCAGCTCGAGCCCGTTCTTGCAATCACGCGCGGTCTCGCGTCACGGGTTCTGATCGCTGACGAAGTCGGCCTTGGGAAGACGGTGCAGGCAGGCCTGATCATCAACGAGACGCTGCTCCGTACACCAGACGCGCACGTGCTCATCGTCACGCCGGCGGGCCTCAGGGCGCAGTGGCGTGACGAACTCCACGAACGCCTCGCACTCGAGGCGTCAATCCTCGATTCGAATGCGCTCGCGCGACAGAGTTGGGCGGCGCTCCGCAATCCCTGGTCGGCGCATCCGCTGATCATCACGTCGCTCGATTTCGTGAAGCGTGCGGAAGTGCTGCGTTCGCTCGAAGCCCTGGTCTGGGATCTCGTCGTCTTCGACGAAGCGCACGCGCTCGCGGGACGCTCCGATCGCGCGACCGCCGCGCTCGCGCTCGCCGAGCGTGGGAGGACTGTCGTTCTCCTCACCGCCACCCCTCACTCTGGCGACGACGAGGCGTTTGAACGCCTCTGCGGCACCGGAGATCTCGGGCGCACCTTTCCATTGCTGGTCTTTCGTCGAACACGCGGCGACATCGGCATGTCTTCGTCGAGACGGATGGTGTCGTTGCGGGTGCAGCCCTCAATCGCCGAAATCGAGATGCACCGCGTGCTCACGATCTACGTGCGTCTGATCTGGATGCAGAAGGGCGTCTCGTCGGCCGGCGCCCGTCTGGCCGCAGGCGTTCTCTGCCGTCGGGCGTGCAGCAGCGCCGCGTCGCTCGCTCGATCGATCGAACGCCGGCTCGCACTCCTGACTCGAACCGACGACGACCCGTTCCAGACGAGGCTTCCTTTCGACGACCTCGCCGATGACGACGAACCGATGGTGGCACTCGCGACGCCTGGGCTTCACAACGAGCGGGATGAGCGATTGTGGCTGCAACGGCTGCTGGAACTGGCCAGACGCGGGTCGCACCGCGAATCGAAGCTGAACGCGATCGCCCGATGTCTTCGCCGCGCGCGCCAGCCGGCCATCGTCTTCACCGAGTATCGCGACACGCTCGCAACCATGGCGTCGGCGCTCGCGACCTGTTCGCCGCTGCTGCTTCACGGAGGGCTGACCACCGCGGAGCGCGACGAGGTCGCGCGGCGGTTCACTCGCGGTGACGCCCCGCTGCTGCTGGCTACGGACGCTGCGAGTGAAGGGCTGAATCTCCACCAGCGATGCCGGCTCGTAATCAACCTCGAGCTGCCGTGGACACCGGTACGGCTCGAACAGCGGATAGGTCGCGTTGAACGCATCGGACAGACGCGGCGTGTGCACGCGATCCATCTGCTGGCCGCCGGGACGAGCGAAGAGGAGTCGGTCGCGCGGCTGCTGTTGCGAACAGCGCGAGTCGCCGACGCGCTCAACGAGCTTCGTCCCATGACCGACTCCGAGATTGCCGACGTGGTGATCGGCGGGCGGCGAGCTGCACTCGAAAAAGGCGAGGCCCGGCTGCGTTCATCAATGGCCGTGCCCATCAACGTGATCACCGCACACCTCCAACCGGATGCCGAGGCGGAAGCGGCTCGCCTCGAGCTCGCCCGTGCTCTCGCGCCCGGTGTCGAGAGGGCGCCAGACTCGCGACCCTGCGTGACCGTCTTGAAACGACGACACCACGTCGGCACCGGCCGTGAGGGAGCCGACAGCTACTTCGTCTACCGACATCTCTTCCTCGACAACGGCCTCCACGTCGTCTGGGACACGTTGACGGCGCTCGCGGCACACGCACACGTCGAATCGCGTGCCCACCACGAGATACGAGTGTGGGTGGCGAGGTCAATCGAACAGCTCGTCCCGGTCGTCGAACGCAAGAACGAACGCGCACGTATCGCTGTCGCCGAGGCGCAGCGCCCGCAGTTGGCGCTCGCCATCCGACGCGAACGAGCGATCGCCGACGCACTCACCGAACGACGCGCGCGGCTCTCGGCAGCACTCGTCCAACCGGGGCTCTTCGATCGACGCCTTGAACGCGCGGCGGTCTCCCAGAATGCCGTCATCGAAGAAGCGCTGTCCCGATGCGCCGCCCGTCTCGGAGAGCTCGAGCGGCGAGGCCAGGTCATTGCGGACGCCGCAGCGCTCGCGTTTGCCGTGCTCCTTCGATGATTCCCGGCGTCCGCGGACGGCTGATTACTGCGTCGTTCGCTCGAGATGTTCTTCCCTCGATGCCGGGTTTCGCGAGCCCACCCTCGTCGATGTCGCCGCGGCTTGGCCGATGGGCCGTTCGTCTCGAGGCGTCGCTAGGCACGACGTCGAGCGTTCGCGCCATTGCAGACGTCGCCCTGATGCCGCTGCTCGATCTCCTCGGGCTGTTCACCGTTCAGCGGATCGAGTCGGAGCACACCTGCGCGCTGCGGCTCACCGCGGGCGGGAGCGTGTGCCTGAGCGCACTGACGATCGGTTGGGGCGAGCCGATCGATCGCATGTGGAGGCCGGTCGTCAAGGACGCGATCGGATCGGACGCGCGATGGTGCCTGTGCGGTAACGGACAGGTGCTGCGTCTCGTCGATGCGCGACGCACGTGGTCGCGCGAGTATCTGGAGTTCGATCTCGCGCAACTCGGTCACGAACGCGAGGCGCAGGCGATCTTCTGGGCACTGCTCCACGCCGGCGCGCTGTCGGGCGCGACGCCGTTGCTCGATCGCGCAGTCGACCTGTCGAGTCGCCACGGCCTCGAGGTCTGCAAGGCGCTTGGGACCGGTGTTCTCGAAGCGCTCGAAGTCTTGCTCGGCGCACTGGCGGCACGCCGGCCCCGTCGCGGCCGGACGCTGCTCTTCGAACAGTCGCTCACGGTTCTGTACCGCGTGTTGTTCTTGTTGTTCGCTGAGGCACGCGGGCTCGTGCCGATCTGGCATCCGGTGTATCGCGACCGCTACAGCCTCGATGCGATCGTTGCGACACTGCTGACCGGCCGTGCCTGCCGCGGCCTGTGGTTCGCGGTTCGGGCGATCTCGAAGCTTGCTCACACCGGCTTTGCTGCGGGCGAGCTGCGGGTCACCGCTTTCAACGGACGGCTCTTTGCGCCGGTGCAGGCCGAAGCGTTCGAGAACACGCCGATCAGCGATGCGGTGATGACGCGCGCCCTGATGGCCGTGAGCACGACACCGGTCAATCGCCACGGCCGCCGCGCCCGGATCGTCTATCGCGATCTCGATGTCGAGCAATTAGGAGCCGTCTACGAGCGGGTCCTCGAGTACGAGCCGGCTTCGTCTGAAGACGAGCAGCTCACGCGGACGCGAGATCTCCGCAAGGCGAGCGGCACTTTCTACACGCCGCGATCGATGACCGCCTTCCTCGTGCGACGGACACTCGAGCCGTTGATCGACGGCAGGAGCGCGGACGAGATGCTTGCGATCCGTATCCTCGATCCGGCGATGGGGAGCGGCGCATTCCTCGTCGCCGCGTGCCGGTATCTCAGCGCTGCGGCTGAAGACGCCTTGATCCGCGAAGGCCGCTGGCACGCGCACGACATCACGCCCGCCGACCGCGCCGGGCTGCGCCGCGATGTCGCCTCGCGGTGCCTCTTCGGGGTCGATCTGAACCCGATGGCGGTACAGCTGGCGAGGTTATCGCTGTGGCTCGCCACACTCGCTGCGGACAAGCCTCTGTCGTTTCTCGACCACCATCTCCTTACCGGCAACAGCCTGGTCGGCGCATCCCCGGACGATGTGTGGCGATATCGGGGACGGCGTGCGGCGCGATACCGGGATCGGCAGGAGCTGCCACTGTTCGATCGCGCCGGCCTCACGAGCGCCGTCGAGCACGCCGTCCGTCTTCGACTGCGCGTCGCCTCCGAGCCCGACGACACTGCAGCGATCGTCCGTGCCAAGGAGCGGACGATCGCGTCGCTCCTCGAGGACCATTCGCTCCTTCGCTCGTGGCGGCGCGTGCTCGATCTCTGGTGCGCGGCGTGGTTCTGGAACGATGGCCCGGCACCCGATCGAGCCACCTTTCACGAGCTCGCGAGGCATCACTTCACCGATCGCTCGGCCCTGCCACGACACGTCGCGTCGGCGCTGGTCGAGCAGGCTGACGCCATTGCCGGGCAACAGCGCTTTCTCCACTGGCCGCTGGCGTTTCCCGAGGTCTTCGTTGACGACCGCGGGGCACCGCGCGCCGCCGCCGGCTTCGATGCGATCGTCGGCAATCCACCGTGGGACATGGTGCGCGGCGACAGCGGAGACGGCGAACGACGCCAGGGGCGACAGCTCGACGCCCGCCGCCTCAGCGCGTTCGTGCGCGAGTCGGGGATCTACCGCGTGGACACGCGCGTCCACGCCAACCTCTATCAATGGTTCGTCGAGCGCGCGCTGCAGCTCGTGCGCCCCGGTGGCCGGATCGGTTTCGTGCTGCCGTCTGGTCTGGCAAGCGACACCGGTGCGGCACCACTGCGCCGATACCTGTTCGATCGCGCCGACGTCGACAGCCTGACCGGCCTCGACAACCGCGACGCGATCTTTCCGATCCATCGCAGCGTCCGTTTCATCCTGCTCACGTGCACAGCCGGGCGGCCCACATCGTCGATTGCCTGCCGGTTTGGCATCACACGTCCTGAAGAGCTCGATCGTGACGATCGCGCCGCGATCGCATTGTCTCGCGCATTCCTCACGCGGTTGTCCAGCGACGACGATCTCGGCATTCCCGATCTGCACTCGGCGCAGGACCTGCGGATCGTCGAGCGCATCAGCGCTACGATCCCCCGCCTCGCACACGACGACGGCTGGCACGTGCAGTTCGGGCGGGAATTGAATGCGAGTGACGATCGCGACTCGTTCGCGCCGTGCACCGGCGGCATCGATGCGCGACCAGTCGTCGAGGGCAAGCAGGTAGAACCGTTCCGCGTGTCACTCGATACGTGCCGTTTGCAGCTTCGCCCAGATGTGTCGGTCACCGTGCCCCGCCGCGCCAGACTCGCCTATCGCGACGTCGCCAGCGCAACCAACCGGCTGACCCTCATCGCCGCTATCGTCCCGGCACGCGCCGTCACCACCCACACGCTCTTCTGCTTGAAGACGAGGCTGGCCATTGGCGAACAGCAGGTGCTGTGCGCGCTGCTCAACAGCTTCGTCGCGAACTATCTGATTCGGATGCGTGTGAACACGCACGTCACCGTCGCACTCGTCTCGAAGCTGCCGGTGCCGGTCATCCGCGCGGGGCATCCGCTATTCGAGCGGCTATGTACGCTCACAGAATCACTGATGCACTCGACGGCTGATGTGGAGCACATGCCGGAGTACGCAGAACTCCAAGCGCTCATCGCTGCTGCGTACGGCGTGACGGTCGTTGAATTCGAACACGTGCTGAGCACGTTTCCGTTGATTCCCAGGAGCGTGAAAGATGAATCGCTCGAGCGGGCGTTACGCCGGGCCTGAAAAACAGGCCCGGCCTACACTCCAGAGGAGCCGGTGGGCATGCGGCGGGTCTGCTTCAGATATCGGGCGGCTTTCTCGAGCGCGGCGGATTCGGCGGCTTCGCGCGTCGGACCCTCGGCGCGCGCGAAGCGTGCGCCGGGGCTGACGTTGTCGATGGTGCAGTAATAGGTCGCGCCCACACGGTACGACACGATGTTGATGGGCCATCCCTCGAGCTCCTGCTTCGTCTCGCGGAACTCCTCACTTCTCAACGTGTCGGCCACGGGTCTCTCCTCTGGAAGGCCGCCTGAAGGCGGCCTCTCCGTCGCGCCTGAAGGCGGCTTCTACTTCTCGACCGGGGCGCCCACGAGATTGCCCCACTCGGTCCACGAGCCATCGTAGTTCTTCACATTCTGGAAACTGAGCAGATACTTCAGCACGAACCAGGTGTGACTGGAACGCTCGCCGATGCGGCAGTATGCGACGACGTTCTTGTCCGGTGTGACACCCTGGCCACCGTAGAGCGCCACCAGATCCTCGGTGCTCTTGAACGTGCCGTCCTCGTTGCACGCCTTGCCCCAGGGAATGCTCTTAGCGCCAGGAATGTGTCCACCGCGCTGGCAGGTCTCCGGCAGTCCTGGAGGGGCGAGGATCTCACCGGTGAACTCCTGCGGGCTGCGGACGTCGACCAGCACGGTATCAGAACGCGTATACACCGACTGCACGTCGGGGAGGTATGCACGAATCGAGAAGTCGGGGTTCTTCGCGGTGTAGGCCACCGCGGTCGGCGTGGCCTTGGTGGTTTCGAGCTCACGCCCCTCGGCCAGCCACTTCTTACGACCGCCGTTCATGATGCGCACATCCTGGTGTCCGTAGACCTTGAGCTGCCAGAACGCCCATGCCGCAAACCAGTTGTTGTTGTCGCCGTACAGCACGATGGTCGTCTGCGGAGTGATCCCCGATTGTCCGAGCAGACTTTCCAGCTTCGCTTTCGGCACGATGTCGCGCACGACGGTATCGCACAGCTCTGTCGACCAGTTCCACCCTACCGAGGCGGGGACGTGTCCCTGATCGTAGGCGGTGGTGTCGACGTCGACCTCCACGACTCGCACATTGGGATCCGTTCGATGTTGCGCCACCCAGTCGGTGGAGACGAGCACGTCAGGAGCACTCACAGTAGTCGGCATCTTCGCGACCTCCGAAACCGTTACCTTACCACTTCACTCCGCACTTAACACGACGACACACATGACGTAGGCTCTCTGCATGGGACGCCTGATCTACGGCCTGTTCGCCGGTCTCGCGCTCGTCTGTGGTACCGGCGAGGCACGGGGCCAGGCGCGTACTGTGAGGGTCCAAAGCACGACGCTTGGTGACGAGCGGATCGTTGCTGTGCTGCTGCCGTCCCACTACGACGAGACGGAGCGGCGCTATCCCGTTGTTTACCTGTTTCACGGCGGCGGACAGGATCACACGGCCTTCATGGCGCGCACCGGGTTCGCGGCTCTCGCACGCCAGCACGAGATGATCGTCGTCATGCCGGCGGCCGACCGCAACTACACCGCTCGCCCACGCGACGCGCAGGCGCGTTACCACGAGTTCGTGGCGATGGAGCTGGTCGACTACGTCGACGCGCACTACCGTACGATCGCAACGCAGCAAGGCCGCGCCATCGGCGGGATCTCGATGGGCGGCCGGATCGCGATCATGACCGCGCTCCAGCACCCGGCGCGGTTCGGCGCCGTCGGCGCGCTGAGTCCTGCCGTAGGGATGGATGCCGGCGAAGCGGTCCTGAACGCGGAAGGATCGGTGACCTACTTTTACGTCTCGTGCGGCACGCGTGACACGCTGCTACCGGCCAATCGCGAGTTCGCCTCACAATTGAACGCGCACCACCTCGCGCACGCCTTCAAAGAGATTCCAGGCGGCGAGCACTCGTGGTCGGTCTGGGATTCGGAGCTCGCGGCGTTTTTCGATGTACTCGAGACACGCATAGGGTGGAAGGGGACGCCGTAATGCAAAATGCGAAATGCAACATGGCCGCAGCTATGTGGGGCGCCTGACTTTTTGCATTTTGAATTTTGCATTTCGCATTACACGAACCTTCTAATAGCCTGAGCCACTCCGGCTTCATTCTGGTGACCGGTGATGGGCCAGCCTCTCGTCTTCAACTCGTCGACGGCATTACTCATCACCACCGGCATCCCCGCGAACTCGAGCATCTCGAGGTCGTTGAAGTTGTCGCCGATCGCCATGACCTCGTCGCGCGTGAGACCGAGCTGCTCGGCGCGCCAGGCAAGTGCGCGGCCTTTGGTCGCTTCAGGTGCGGTGACATCGACGAGCGAGAAATCGCGATGTTCGTACTCGGTCATCAGCACCGAGTACGTCTGCGTGCCGTCGCTCGTCGCCATCGACCTTTTGAGCGCGTCGGCGAGCGGACGCATGGTGTCGACTGATCCGTTGAACATCACCTGAATCGGATCCTCGGTGAGCGCATCCTCGAGCGGGATCGACTGCGCGATGTGTGAGTGATTGCGCGACCAGTAGCGCTTCCGCCCCGGATGCTCCCAGTCCATCGTCTCGAAGATGACCTGTCGTTCCTCGTCGCGATCGAAGATGAGCGCGGCCGCATCGCGGTGCGGAAGCGTGGCGGTCAGCACCGTTCGCGCAACCGCGCGATTCAGCAGACGGCGTGCGAGCGTGGCGCCGTCGACCGAGCGTTCGACGGCGCCGTTGCTCACGATCAGCGAGATCGATGAAGGCAGGCCGTCGGCGACGGGGCGTGCAAACGGGTAACTCCGTCCGGTGACGAGCGCCACATGGACGCCCGCGGCGACCGCATTGTGGATGGCGACCCGATTGTCGGCCGGCATGCGTCCCAAGGAATCGAGGAGCGTGCCGTCCACATCAATACCAATGAGCCGAATCATTGCAAATACGCGCGACGGGGTAGGATAGAAAGGTTATGACATTGGGACCATTCGGGGGAGTGAATGCCGGGTACGTCGTAGAGCTCTACGAGCGCTACCGGCAGAACCCCGAGTCGGTCGACCCCGCAACCCGTGAGGTGTTCGAGCAGTGGACGCCGACCGACGCGATCGCGTCGGATCGAGGCCGCGGCGTGCAGGCCGACGTACACCAGATCGTCGGCGCGGCAAACCTTGCTGACTCCATCCGTCGATACGGTCATCTCGCCGCGCGGGTCGATCCACTCGGATCGGAACCGATCGGCGATCCCTCGCTCTCACCGCGGGCCCACGGCATCACCGACGACGACCTCAAGGCGCTCCCCGCTGCGCTGGTAGGCGGTCCGGTCGCGGAGTCGTCATCGAACGCGTATGACGCGATCGAGAAGCTGCGTCGCGTCTATTGTTCGACGACCGGGTTCGACTACGCGCACATCTTCGTGCCCGAAGAGCGCGAATGGCTGCGCTACGCCGCCGAGTCCGGGCGTTTCCTCCCGCCGATGGATCGCGAAGGCATGGAGATGCTGCTCGACCGCATCACCGAAGTGGAAGTCTTCGAGCGATTTCTGCATCGGACGTTTCCGGGCAAAACGCGTTTCTCGATCGAAGGCGTCGACATGCTCGTCCCGATCCTCGACGAGCTGATCTCCGGCGCAGCCAACCAGGGCGCACGCCACACCATCATCGGGATGGCGCATCGCGGCCGTCTCAACGTCCTCGCCCACATTCTCGAGAAGCCGTACGCGCAGATCCTGGCCGAGTTCAAAGACCCGGTCGCGGCCCGAACGCTGCGCATCGATCTCGGTTGGATGGGCGACGTGAAGTACCACGCCGGTGCCCGCACGTCCGTGCCGGTTGGTCAAACCTACGTCACGATGCCGCCCAACCCGAGCCACCTGGAGGCGGTCAATCCCGTGGTCGCCGGCATGGCGCGAGCCTCGGGCACGATTGCCACGAGGCCGGGAGCACCGGCATTCGAAGGCGCCAGCACGCTGCCGGTGTTGATTCACGGTGACGCCGCGTTTCCGGGACAGGGAATCGTGGCCGAAACGCTCAACCTCTCGCGGCTCGCCGGCTACGACACAGCCGGCACGATTCACATCATCGCCAACAATCAGCTTGGCTTCACGGCGACGCCCGACGAGTCGTACAGCACGAGCTACGCCAGCGGCCTGGCCCGCGGTTTCAAGATTCCAATCGTGCACGTCAACGCGGACGATCCAATCGCCTGCCTCGAGGCGGCGCGGCTGGCGTGGGAGTACCGCGCGCGCTTCGGCCTGGATTTCCTGATCGATCTGATCGGCTACCGCCGCTACGGGCACAACGAAGGCGACGAACCGGCGTTCACCCAGCCGCTGATGTACAAGAAGGTCGGGGCGCATCCAACCGTTCGCGAGCTGTTCTCACAAGTGCTGATCGACAACGGCACGATCACCGCTGAGGCCGCCGACCTGCTCGTGAAGAAACACTTCACCGTGCTCGAACAGGCGTTCGCCTCGCTCAAGCCGGAAGAGGATTTTCGCCCGCCGGTCTCCGAGCCCGCGCCGCCTGGCGTGGCGGCGAGAACCGAGACCGGTGTGCCGCTCGACACGCTGCGGTCGATCAACAAGGCGCTGATGACGCCGCCGGCGGGCTTCACGTTCCACAAGAAGCTGGAACGCGGACGGGAGAGGCGCGCTGCGCTGCTCAGGAATCCGGCCGAACGCAACATCGACTGGTCAGCCGCCGAAGAACTCGCGTGTGCGACGATTCTGGCCGACGGCATTCCGATCAGGCTGACCGGTGAAGACGTCGAGCGCGGCACGTTCAGCCAGCGCCACGCCGTCTTCCACGACGCCGAGAACGGCAAGCGATACGTGCCGCTGCAGGCGTTTCCTCAGGCGCGCGCATCGTTCGAGATCCACAACAGTCCGCTCAGCGAGGCGGGCTGCGTAGGCTTCGAGTTCGGCTACAACATCCAGGAGCCGGATCGGCTCGTGATCTGGGAAGCGCAGTACGGCGACTTCATCAACGGCGCGCAGATCATCCTCGACCAGTTCGTCACATCCGGCTGCTCGAAGTGGGGACTGCAGCCGTCGCTCGTCTTCCTGCTGCCGCACGGCCACGAGGGTCAGGGCCCGGAGCACTCGAGCGCGCGGCCCGAACGCCTGCTTCAGGCGGCCGCGGGCATCAACCTGCGTCTGGTCAACTGCACGACCGCCGCGCAGTACTTCCACCTGCTGCGTCGGCAAGCGGCCTTGCTGCGGAGCGATCCGCTGCCGCTCTTCGTCCTGACGCCGAAGAGCCTCCTGCGCAACCCCGCGATCGCATCGACCGCGCAGGAGCTGGTCGAAGGCCGCTTCAGCTCGGTCCTCGACGACGGTGACGTAGGCGTCCGCGCCAGGGGGGTCAAACGCGTCGTCCTGTGCAGCGGCAAGGTCTACGTCGATCTGATGACCAGCGAGCGGCGCCACGCGGCATCCGATGTCGCGGTCGTTCGCGTCGAGCAGCTCGCGCCCTTCCCGGTCGTGGCGCTCCAGGAGGTCCTGGACGGTTATCCCTCGCTGCGCGACGTCGTCTGGTTGCAGGAAGAACCGGAGAACATGGGCGCCTGGGAGTACATGCGCCCGCTGCTCGAAGAGCTGATCGCCGATCGCTGCCGGCTGCGCTACATCGGGCGCGCACGCAGCGCGAGTCCGTCGGAAGGATCGTCGGCGTGGCACCAGCTCAATCAGCGGGCGATCGTCGAGCGCGCGTTCGATCTCGACAGCCATCCGGCCGAATCGCCGAAGGTGCTCTCGAAGCCCGCCCGCAGCCTGACCGGCTCCAAGCGCTGAAAGCTCTCTATGTCCAACATCGTGGTTCCGGAACTGGGTGAGTCGGTCGTCGAAGCGCGCATCTCGCGCTGGCTGAAGAAAGCGGGCGACCGCGTCGAAGTCGGCGAACCGGTCGTGCATCTCGAAACCGAAAAGGTCGATCTCGAAGTCAACGCCGACAAGCCCGGTGTCATCGCCAGCATCGCGCGCAAGGAAGGGGACGACGTCAAGATCGGCGAAGTGCTGGGCGTCATCGATGAAAGCGCCGGGGGAGTCGCATCGACGCCACCGAGCGGAAACGGCTCGAAGAAATCCGTCGCTGCGACAGCACCAGCACCCGCACCGACAGCCGAAAGCCGGATTGCACCAACCAGCGACACCAGGATCGCACCGACGAGCGAAGCTCGTCCCGCACCGACCAGCGAAGCCACCATCGCACCGACACGCGAGAACAGACCCGCACCGGCAACCGACAGCAGGATCGCACCAACCAGCGACAGCAGGATCGCACCGGCCCGCGCAAGGCCACTCGCGCCGACGGGCGACAGGTCCGAGGAACGTGTGCGCATGTCGAAGCGTCGTCAGACGATCGCGCGACGGCTGGTCGAAGCCCAGCACGCCGCCGCGATGTTGACCACCTTCAACGAGGTCGACATGTCGGCGGTGATGGCGCTTCGCGAGCGGCAGAAGGAGTCCTTCAAGAAGGACTTCGGCGTCGGGCTCGGCATCGCATCGTTCTTCGTCAAGGCGTCGATAGCGGCGCTGCGGTCGTTTCCCGCGCTCAACGCGGAGATCCAGGGCGACGAAATCCTCTACAAGCACTACTACGACATCGGCATGGCCGTGGGCGCCGAAGGCGGGCTCGTCGTGCCGGTGCTGCGCGACGCGGATCGGATGACGTTCCCGCAGGTCGAGACCGCGATCCGCGACTACGCCGCGAAGGCCAAGGATGGCACGTTGACGCTGGAGGACCTGCGCGGCGGCACCTTCACGATCACCAACGGCGGCGTCTTCGGATCGCTCATGAGCACGCCGATTCTGAACCCGCCGCAGGTCGGCATCCTGGGGCTGCACAAGATCCAGGATCGCGTGGTGCCCGTGAACGGGCAGCCGGTGATCCGCCCGATGATGTACATCGCGTTATCCTACGACCACCGCATCGTCGACGGACGCGAGGCGGTGCAGTTCCTCGTCAAGATCAAGCACTACATCGAAGATCCCGGCAACCTTCTGCTCGAAGGGTAGACTACGGACCGAAGACGCGCGGTCCGGCCATCAGCCGGACCTCGAGCGTCACAAAGATATGCGCCTACTTGTCCTCACACTCCTGCTGTTCGCCCCCGCGGCCACTGCGTTCGCCCAGTCCCCGGCCATCATTCCTCCACCGTCCGACCTGGGCGCTCCGCCGAACGATGCCGTGAAGAGCCCGACCGGGCTCATCTCGAAGATCGTGAGGGCAGGCTCCAGCCAGGAGAAGCCCGCGGCAACCGACGTCGTCACGGTGGACTACACGGGATGGCGCAGCGACGGCCTCATGTTCGACAGCTCCGTCGTCCGCGGCAAGCCGTCGACCTTCCCGCTCGACAAGGTGATGGCGGGATGGAGAGAGTGCGTGCTGCTCATGACCGTCAGCGAAATCCGTCGCTGCTGGGTACCGCAGGAGCTCGCGTACAAAGGGCAGTCGGGGCGCCCCACGGGCACGGTGGTCTTCGATATCGAGCTCATCGACACGCGTCCGTCGCCGCTGATCCCGCCGCCCGACGTGAAAGCACCACCCGCCGACGCCAAGAAAACCGCCAGCGGTCTCGCGTACAAGGAGCTGCGTCCAGGCAGCGGCGGCTCGCGACGCCCGAGCCCGTTCTCACAGGTGCTCGTGCATTACACCGGGTGGACGACCGATGGCCGGATGTTCGACAGCTCGGTGACGCGCGGACAGCCTGTGGAGATGCGCCTCGACGAAGTGATCAAAGGATGGACGGAAGGCGTCGGGATGATGTCCGAAGGCCAGCGGATGCGCTTCTGGATCCCGGAGAACCTCGCGTATCAGGGCAGAGGCGACGGCCCGCGCGGCATGCTCGTGTTCGATATCGAGCTGGTGAAGATCCAATAGACGCGTCATCGGGCGGATCAAAGAGATCAGGGAGGGCGCGCGACCGTGGCCGCCTCCCAAACCTGCCAGCACCCAGCTGGCTGATTCGTGACTGGTCATGTCTCGCGCATACAGTTGCGCCGGCCAGGTTGATGCATCCTGGAGCGCGGCGTGGAGCGAGCCGCGCACGCGATAGTCGCCAATGGCGTCGCAAGCGCCGCGAGCGGCGGAGGGAGGAGCAACAGCGTCAGACTCTTGCGACGGGGGAGCCGCGACGGTGCGTCAGGTCGCCGCTGGAGACGCCATTGGCCGGCGAGCGGATCGCCGCTCGCAAGGATGCGTCAACCTGGTTGGCGCAATCGGAGTCGGCTCTTGCCTTCTAGACCCTCCGCCTGATCTTGCTCGTTAGCTCCGCCGTCGAGAGTCATTCCTCTGCCATGTACCCGTATCGGTAATCTCGCGGCGGCGAGAACGTTTCCTTGATCGTCCGCGCGCTCACCCAGCGCGTGAGATTCAGCTTCGATCCCGCCTTGTCGTTCGTGCCTGACGCGCGCGCGCCGCCGAAGGGTTGTTGGCCGACCACCGCACCGGTGGGCTTGTCGTTGATGTAGAAGTTTCCCGCAGCGTTCCGCAGCGCGGTGGTCGCCTGCTGAATTGCCGCCCGATCGCGGGCGAACACGGCGCCGGTGAGCGCGTACGGCGATGTTCGATCGACGATGGCCAGTGTCTCGGCCCATCGCTCGTCCGAGTACGCGTAGGCAGTCAGCACCGGACCGAAGATTTCCTCGCACATCAGACGATACGCCGGGTCCTTCGTCTCGACCAGCGTCGGCTCGACGAAGTACCCCACATCGTCTTTGGCGCCGCCCCCTTGAACGATCGTCGCGTTCTTGCGTGCGTCCTCGAGGTAGGTCGAGATCTTCGTGAACGACTTCCTGTCGATCACCGCGCCCATGAACGTGCGGAAATCGGCGACATCGCCCATCTTCATCTCACGCATCATCGCGACGACGCGATCCTTCACGTCGGCCCACATCGACTTCGGCACGTAGACGCGGCTGGCGGCCGAACACTTCTGCCCCTGATACTCGAACGCGCCCCGCGCCATCGCCACCGCGAGCTCCTGCGGATCGGCCGAGGGGTGCGCGATGATGAAATCCTTGCCGCCGGTCTCGCCGACCAGCCGTGGATAGCCGGTGTACTTCCCAGCGTTGTCACCGACACGCTTCCACATCGAGTTGAACACGGCGGTGCTGCCGGTGAAGTGCACGCCCGCCAGGTGAGGCGAGTCGAGCAGCAGCGCCGAGATCTGCGCCGCGTCGCCCGGCACGAAGTTGATGACACCAGGCGGAAGTCCAGCCGCCTCCAGCAGGCGGACGATGTAATGGGCGCTCAGCATCGCGCTCGACGCCGGCTTCCACACGACGGTATTCCCCATCAACGCCGGCGCGGTCGGAAGGTTGCCGGCGATCGACGTGAAGTTGAACGGCGTCACCGCGTAGACGAACCCCTCGAGCGCTCGGTACTCCGACCGGTTCCACATCACGTGGCTGCTGAGCGGCTGCTCGCCGTACAGCTCCTGAGCGTAGTGGGGGTTGAACCGCCAGAAGTCGATCAGCTCCGACGCGGAATCGATCTCCGCCTGAATCACCGTCTTCGACTGCCCGAGCATCGTCGCGGCGTTGAGCGTCGAGCGCCAGGTCGTGGTCAGCAATTCGGCGGCGCGGAGGAAGACCGCGGCGCGATCCTGAAACGGCCAGGTCGCCCATTCGCGAGACGCTTTCATCGCCGCATCGATCGCCTGCTGCACCTGCGCCCCATCCGCAACGTGCCACTCGCCGAGGACATGCCGATGGTCGTGCGGCATGACGGATTGTTCGACACGACTCGTACGCACTTCGCAACCACCGATGACAATCGGGATGTCGACACGCTCGGACGACATCTGAGCCAGACGTGCCTTCAGCTCGTTGCGTTCGGGGGAGCCAGGGAGATATCCCCTGTTGATGTCGTTAGTGGGTTGTGGAATCCGGGCAGCAGTCGACATGAAGTCGATTCTACGCCGGGCCTGATTTTCAGGCCCGGCGTTAACAATTCCCGCTCACGATCGCAGTATCCTCTGTCCATGAAACGGCATGCACGGCTGTTTCTGACCTGGTTGCTCGCTGCCGTCGCGATTGCCACAAGCCTGGCTGAAGCGCAGATCTGGCGCGGCGGGTACGGACTCACAGCCCCACCGAGACATCCAACCGCGCGCACGTTCGCCGGTGAGTTCAACTTCTGCCGCCTGATGTTCAGAAGCAACCGCCGCGAGAAGCGCGGCTGGAGCACCGACTATCCGGGCGCCGACATCAACTTCAGTATTCGCCTCTCCGAGCTGACGAAGACCCGCGTCACGAGACAGCCGCAAGGCGACCCCGAGTACATCACCGTCGAGCCGACCGATCCCGCGCTCTTCCAGTGTCCCTATGTGCTGATCGAGGACGGCGGCTCCGCGGACTTCTCGGACGAAGACGTGCTTCGCCTGCGCGAGTATCTTCAGAAGGGCGGCTTCTTCTTCGTTTCCGACTACTGGGGTACCCTCGCGGGCGAACAGTGGGATGAAGAGATTGGACGCGTCCTCCCACCCGAGACCTATCCGATCATCGATCTCGGGCCCGAGCATCCGATCTGGCACTCGATGTTCGAGGTGAAGAAAGTGCCGCAGATGGCGTCGATTCAGTACTGGCGTCGCAGCGGCGGCGGCACCAACGAACGCGGGCCCGACAGTCCGATCGTCGAAGCCCGCGGCATCGCCGACGCGCACGGACGGCTGATGGTCGTCATGATCCACAACAGCGACATCCCCGACGGCTGGGAACGCGAAGGCGAGGATGCGGAGTACTTCTACAAGTTCTCACCCGATGCGTATGCTGTTGGAATCGATGTTGCGCTGTATGCACTGACGCACTGAATTCCTGGCGCACCAGTAATTCAAAATGCAAAATTCAAAATGCAAAAGGCAAAAGCGGCCCAGAACGCTGTGTTGCGCAGCGCCATGCGCCGTTTCGCGTTCAAAGCGATCGCGCCGAGAATTCGCGCGATCTGATCGCCTTCACTCCTGAGTGATTCCAGCTCGTCGACGGATCCGAGCTTGAGTGCCAGGCAGAT
This sequence comes from Vicinamibacterales bacterium, assembly GCA_035263125.1. Taxonomy (GTDB): domain Bacteria; phylum Acidobacteriota; class Vicinamibacteria; order Vicinamibacterales; family UBA2999; genus Gp6-AA40. The sequence continues at coordinate 58,329 of DATFRP010000097.1, read as the reverse complement.
CCGGAGCCAATAGACCGTTTCACGCGCCTCCCGGAGTGATATCTCCACGTACTTCCGGAAGTCGCGTTTCGAAGAGCCTGCCTTTGCTTCCTCGAGATTAGCCCCAATTGACGTACCGGACTTTAGGACCTGGTCAACGATGCATCGAATGCCCGGGCGCGGCGCCAAGCTGAGAGCCAGGCGTGCGACTCGACATCCGAACTCGAAAGTGCGGTCTCGAATATCTTGGGATCGATCTGTCATGCACCGTCAGGGTGCATGGAGCGGGCCGTCGTAGAAACCCGCGAGTTCAGGCCTGAACTACGAACAGTGAGTCACGAAGTACGCGAAAAACGCAATCGGCACGTCAGTGCTCCTTTCGCATTTTGCATTTTGAATTTTGCATTACGCGACTCAGGGCCTGGCCGGTTCTATATCGACCGCAATGGCCCGCCACTTCCCCTGTCGGAACCGCAAGACACTCAATGACGCACGCGTGATGTGGCCGACGAGGATGGCGGTCCAGATGTGGAAGGGGTCGAGGCCGTAAGTCGCCTGGAAGATCGAGCAGAGGCCGAGCGGCACGATCACCTGCGAGATGATCGAGATCCATAGCGGGCTGCGCGTGTCGCCCGTACCCTGCAGGCCGCCGGTGTAACTGAGCGCCACGGTGATGAAAAGGCCAGAGACGCTCAGGAATCGCAGCAGCAGCTGGGCGATCGAGAGCACCACCGGATCCTTCATGCCGAAGATCGCGAGCAGGTACGACGGAATCAGGATGAACAGCAGACCGATTCCGGCGGCGACCGCGAATCCGATTCGCGAGGCCATCCTCACGCCGTCCATCGCGCGCTCCGGGTTTCCTGCGCCCAGATTCTGACCCGCGATCGTCGCCGATGCGCCCATCAGGCCGACTGACGTCCACGTGATCAGCGAGAACAGCTCCGTGTACCCCACGGCGTAGGCGGCCTGGGCGGCGGCGCTCTCCTCGAGCGAGCCGATGAAGCGCAGCATGAACACGCCGCCGATGTTCATCGCGATGCCCTGCACGCCAGCAGGCAGGCCGAAGCGGAAGAGCGATCGGATGATCCCGAAGTCCGGACGCTTGTCCATGCTTCGATCGAAATGGATCACCGATCCCGATCGCATGATGCGCCAGATGCCATAGCACGACACACTCGTGCTGCTGGCGATGGTGCCGTATGCCGCGCCGATGGTGCCGAACGCCGGGATGAGCAGGACGTTGAAGACGATTGTCAGGATCGTCATGATGACGCCGAGGCGCAGCGGCGTCCGCGGATCGCCGGCGGCGCGGAACGCGCCGCTCAGCATGAAGAACATCATCATGCCGAAGACGCCCATGAACATCGCCCGAAGGAACGGCAGCGCCTCCGCCTGGACATTGGGCGCGGCGTTGACGAGCCGCAGCAACGCCGGCGACGCGAAGTACCCGATTGCGGCCAGGATGAGCGACAGACCGAATGCCGTCAGGAATGCCTGATAGACGACGCGGTTCACTTTGTCGGGCTGGTTGGCACCCGCAAAGCGCGCGACCAGCACGGCCATGCCGGTGAACGTCGAGCTGATGAAGACGATGACGACGAGGATGATCTGCCAGCTGACGCCGATCGCCGCATTCGCGGTGTAGCCGACGAAGTGGCCGACCATCGCGTGGTCGATGATGCCCTGGAGGCCCGCAATGGCGTTCTGCAGCATCGTCGGCCAGGCGAGCTTCCAGACCGCGGCGCCAATCGGACCTTCGACGATGGATCTGTCGAACTTTCGTGCTGAACTGGTTGAAACCCCGGCCTCGGCCACTGAGTAGAGTCCTTGGGAGCGCTGTATGAAGATCGCAGTGTACTACGGTGAACGGGGTAAGATTGCGCCCCAGGGAGGGCTACTCATGACGTCCCGACCTTGGGTGTTACTGGTCACAATCGCGCTGACGATCGCGATCTTCAGCGCCGATACGCGCGCGCAGTCAGCGTCGAAGCCCGCAGCCACCACGGCCGCCGCATCCGCAGCGACCCACTGGACTCCAACCCGTACGCCGGATGGTCAGCCCGACATTCAAGGCATCTGGCTCAACTTCGACAGCACGCCGTTTGAAGCGCCGGTCGCGCAGCCCGCGCCGCAGCCCCCACAGGCCGCGGCCGCCGCAGCGGCAGCAGCCAACGTCGGCCCGGCGTCGGAGTTCGCCGATCACAATCACAAGGTCAGCGTACGTCGCCGTGCGATGGTCGTCGATCCACCCGACGGCCGTGTGCCGGTGATGAAGTGGGCAGAAGACAAGCGCGACTACGATCTCGCGCATCTTCCCGACGCGCCGGAACACGAGACACCGTGGGTGCGCTGTATCACGCGCGGCTATCCCGCCGGCATGTTTCCCGCTGGCTACAACAACGCGTATCAGATCATCCAGATTCCCGGAGCGGTCGTGATGGTGTTCGAGATGATCCACGAAACGCGGATCATCCCGATCGATGGCCGTCCACGCCTCGGCGAGGGGATCAAGCAGTGGAACGGCGAGCCGCGCGGGCACTGGGAAGGCGAGACACTCGTCGTCGAGAGCACCAACTACAACAACAAGGGATCGATCGCGACCAGCGCGGCAACGGGACGGATCCGCGGTATTCCGCAGTCGGAAGCGATGCACGTGGTCGAACGGTTCACCCGTATCGACGCGAACACGATCGACTACAAGGTGACGATCGAGGACCCGAAGGTCTACTCCAAGCCGTGGACCGTGGCGCTTCCGCTCAACCGCGACGACACCTATCAGATGTTCGAATACTCGTGCAACGAAGGAAACTACGCGATGAGAAACTCGCTGAGTTTCGGTCGGAAGCGCGATGCCGAGGGGGCGGACAAATAGAACGCTTGCGTCTGCTGCGTCTGCGTTCGTGCGGGTCCGCCTGAAGGCGGACACTACGTACGCTCAGGAGGCTCGTGATGTTGCGGTATAGCGTGGCGGCCTGTGTCATCGCGATCGTCTCCGTCGCGGCATGGAGTACTCGAACATCGGGGGCCGACACGCCGGTGACGTTCAATAGGGACGTCCTTCCCATCCTCCAGAAGAACTGTCAGTCGTGTCATCGGCCAGGCCAGATCGCGCCGATGTCGCTGCTCACCTTCCGCGACGCGCGCCCGTGGGCGCGCTCGATGAAGACGAAGGTGGAGAGCCGGCAGATGCCGCCGTGGTTCGCCGATCCGAAGCACGGACAGTTCGCCAACGACCGATCGCTCTCGCAGCGCGACATCGATGTGATCTCCAGGTGGGCCGACAGCGGCGCGCTCGAAGGCGACCCGAAGGACGCGCCTCCCGCGATCGAGTGGCCCGCCGACGGCTGGCAGATCAAACCGGACATCGTCGTGCGCGGACCGGAGTTCCGTGTGCCCGCGCACACGAAGAACGATGTCGTCGAGTGGATCACGTACACCATCCCGAGCGGCTTCACGAAGGACACGTGGATCACGTCGCTCGAGATCAAACCGAGCGTGATCGCGGTCACGCATCACATCTGCTTCACCTTCCAGGCGCATCGACCGACGACGAAGTACTACGTCGCGAACTGGTCCGAGTCGCAGCGCGACGACGAAGGTACAGCGATCAACAACTCGACACCGGGAATCCGCCCTGCGCCTGGCGCCGCGAGCGGCAGACAGGCGGGCACCGACGTCGGCGGCGGATTCAACTGCTACGTGCCCGGCCGTGTCGCCGACGACTATCGCCCATTCGGCGCCGGTAAGCTGATTCCAGCGGGGAGCGACATCTCGTTTCAGGTGCACTACACCCCGATTGGCAAAGAGGTGGTCGACCGCCCGCTCATCGGCTTCACCGTCGCCGAGCAGGCGCCCGCAAAACGCTGGATGTCGTACGGAATCGTCGGCGGAGGTCCGGACTTCGCGATTCCGCCGAACGAGCCGAACTACAAGAGCCCGCCTTTCGATCTCGAGTTCACCGCCGACGCCGAGCTCGTCGAGCTCATGCCGCACATGCACGTGCGCGGCAAGGACATGACGTATCACCTGGTGTATCCCGACGGTCGCGACGAGATCGTGTTGAGCGTGCCGAAGTACGATTTCAACTGGCAGCTGCTGTATCAACCGACGAAGCCGCTTCGCGTGCCCAAGGGAACGAAGATGTACGTCGACGCGCACTACGACAACTCCGCATCGAACCGCGCCAATCCCAATCCGAATCGCACCGTTCATCTGGGGCGGATGACATGGGAAGAAATGATGGCGCCGTTCTTCGGCGTTCTCATCGACGCCACCACCGATCCGAACAGCGTGATCAAGCTCGGTCGCTTCACCCGGCAAGGCGATGGCGCTTGACAGAATGCCGTCGGTCGTCGCGCTGATCGTTGTGTCGACTCTTGGTGCCGCGGCGCAAGTCGGCGGCAAGCTGGTGGTGGGAGGCAATCCCACGCCGGGAACGGAGCAGCCGGCGCCACCTGCTCTCAGCGATCGCGTTGCGTTGACCGGCTGCCTGCGTGCCGCGCCGAAGAGCGCAGGCGCAACGGAGACTCCGGACCCGAATGTACCGTCGGGCTCTCGATTTGTTCTGATCGGCGCGACGCGCGTGGACCGACTGCCTCCAGGAACGGGCGGCTCCGAGCTCGCGACCGCGACGTCGAGTCCGACGTATCGACTCGAAGGGCTCGAGAGCCAGTTCTCACCGTTCGTGAACGCGAAGGTCGAGATTTCGGGTGAGATCAAGCCGCCTACGTCAGAGGCTCCGGCGAGCAACCCGCCGACGTTGAGCGTCGAGTTCGTGCAGAAGCTCGCGTCGACCTGCAAGTGACGATGCGCGTCTTCATCATCATCGCGGGCTGGACGCCGACGTACTAGTACGGGACGTCGATCAATCGATCTCCCGTGCGCATGTCGTTTTCGATCAACTGCAGCAGCGCCTTTGAAACCGGGCCCGGCTTTCCGTCTCCGATCGGTTGCCCGTCCCATTCGACAATGGGCGCGATTTTGACCGAGCTGCCGATGAGGAACATCTCGCGTGCGGCGCGCGCATCGGCCACGGGGACGTCGCCGACGTCGACGCCCGTGATCACGCCTTTCCCGACCAGTGAGGGAGCGAGGTCCAGCAGCCGCAGCGACGTGCATCCAGCCAGCACACGCTCGAATCTGGGGTGGCGCAGGACACCGTCCTTCATGACGAACGCCACGTTCATGTTCGAGCTCTCGCCCACGTACCCGGCCTCGTCGATGAATACGCCGTTGTCGAGGCCGCGTTCTTTTGCCTCCATCTGCATCAGCACGTTCGGGAGGTAGTTGGTCGCCTTCGTGATCGCATAGAGCGGGGGCTTGATCGGGTAGGTCGTCGTCATCACTCGCAGGCCTTCGGTGTACCACCGCTCCGGATACGACAGACCTCCGAAGATCATCACGAAGAAGCCGGGCTTCGCGCCCGCGGCAGGACTCAGTTCGAGGCTGCCCGGCCCTGACGACAACCAGTAGCGAATGGCACCATCGCGCAGCCCGCTGGCTGCAGTGGTGCTGACGATGATGCTGCGCATCTCGTCGCGCGAGCCGGGCAGCGTGAGCTTCGAGCGCTCCGCAGACCCGAGGAAGCGATCGAGGTGTGCCTCGAGATCGTAGATGCGTCCGTTCACCAGGCCGGCCGTGTCGAAGATCCCGTGTCCGCGATGCACGATGTGATCGTCGAACGGAATCACCATCAGCGCCGGATCCGTGACGATGCCGCCCAACTGACTCGAATAGAACGCCGAGTACTTCACCGGCTGCCGTTTGCGGATGTCATGCAGGCCGGCAAGCACGTCGTCGGCAGACAGCATCCGAAGATTCATCTGTGAGACTGCCATAGGCACACTCTACCACCCGCACCCGCGCCAAGCCTCGGCGCATGCAGCGCTCTTGCAAGTTACCGGAACATCGAACGGCCGATACCAAAACATCGAACGGGGGACACACCTTCTCAATATCGCCCTGCTAGCCTCCCCCGTCATATGCACAACACCGACCGCCGCACATTTCTGAAATTGATCGGCTCTTCCTCGCTCGCCGCTGCGATGCCTGCCGACCTGAATCGAGCGCTTGCGATTCCCGCGCACAACCGGACGGAATCGATCGCCGACGTCGAGCACATCATCTTCCTGATGCAGGAGAACCGGTCCTTCGATCATTACTTCGGCGTGCTGCGAGGCGTTCGTGGCTTCTCCGATCCCCGCGCGGTCACGCTGCCGTCGGGAGATCCGGTGTGGCATCAGCCCGATGGCACCGGCAAAGTGATCCTGCCGTTTCGTCCCGACGTACAGGATCTCGGGCAGACGTTCCTTCCCGATCCCCCGCACGGATGGAACGACACCCACGGCGCCTGGAACGGCGGACGGTACGACCAGTGGATTCCGCAGAAGCTCGTCGCGAGCATGACCTATCACACGAGGAAGGACCTGCCGTGGCAATACGCGCTCGCTGATGCCTTCACGATCTGCGACAACTACCACTGCTCGCTCCTGGGGCCGACCGATCCGAATCGCTATCACATGTGGACGGGATGGGTCGGCAACGACGGTCAAAACGGCGGGCCGGTCATCACCAACGCCGAACTCGGTTACGACTGGTCGACCTATCCCGAGCGCCTCGAACGGGCTGGCATCTCCTGGAAGATCTATCAGGACCAGGGTGTCGGCCTCGATGCGCCCGGGTTCTGGGGGTGGACCAGCGACTCGTACATCGGGAATTACGGCGACAACTCGCTCCTCTACTTCCACCAGTATCAGAACGCGCTTCCGCACACGCCGCTGGCAGACAGAGCCAAAACCGGAACGAACATCCAGTCATTCGGTCGCGACCCGAACCACTTGATGGACATCTTCCGCGAGGATGTGAAGAACGGCACGCTTCCGCAGGTCTCGTGGATCGTCGCACCCGAGGCGTACTCCGAGCACCCGAACTGGGAGCCGGACTTCGGCACCTGGTACGTGTCGCAGGTCGTCAACATCCTGGCGTCGAATCCGGAGGTGTGGAGCAAGATGGTCCTCTTCATCACGTACGACGAAGAGGGCGGTTTCTTCGACCACCTCGTCCCGCCGACACCACCGCAGACGCCAGCCGAAGGATTGTCGACGGTCGCGATCACCGACGAGATCTTCGAGGGAGATGCGGTGCATCCCGCCGGCCCGTACGGACTCGGGATCCGCGTGCCGATGCTGATCGTGTCGCCCTGGAGCAGAGGCGGGTGGGTGAACTCACAGCTTTTCGACCACACGTCGCTGATCCGGTTCCTCGAGGCCAGGTTCGCACATCACCGCCCCGATTTGATCGAGAGCAACATTACGCCGTGGCGGCGCGCTGTGGTTGGCGACCTCACGAGTGCGTTCGACTTCAAGACGCCCAACTCCTCACGGCGCTTCACTCTGCCCAACACCGACGACCTGAAGCCGATCGACCTGGTGTTTCACGACGACGAGGTCCCCGTGCTGCCGGCCAATCCGCATGTGCCGAAGCAGGAACCAGGGGTGCGTCCGGCGCGCGCGCTCCCCTATGAGCTGCGCTCGCACGGTCTCCTCGACGAAGCGGACCGCTCGTTCGAGATCCACTTCCACAACTCCGGGGAGGCGGCGGCTGTCTTCCAGGTCCGTTCGGGCAATGCTGCGCAGGCACCGCGGACCTACACCGTCGAGTCCCACAAGCAGGTCGCCGATTCGTGGTCAATCGGGACCTCGGACTACGACCTGTCGGTGTACGGACCGAATGGATTCTTCCGCGCCTTCAAAGGGGATGTCTCGGGCCCTCGCCGAGCGAATCTCGATATCCGCGAGCAGTACGACGGGAACACCATCGAGCTGACGATCGTCAATCGGGGATCACAGATAGCCATCGTCCACGTCGTGAACAGATATTCGTCGCGGAGCACGCAGATCGTGCTTGGTCCCGGCGAGTCCGACTCGGGGCGCTGGTCGCTGATTCGCACGAGCGGCTGGTACGACCTGGCGATCAGCGTGCAGGGCGATCCGCAGTTCGCGCGCCAGTTCGCGGGGCACGTGGAGGACGGGCAGGACAGCATCAGCGATCCGCTCATGGGCGGCCTGTTGTAACGCCTCGCCGCGGGTGTCGGCGACCATCTGCCCGAATTGAGGCGGGCAGATGAGCCGGCAAGCTCAGCTACTTTCGATTCTCGGACTCAGGTGAAACCAGTATTCCCCTTGCCGCGCGACGCACACACAATGCCCGGCAGCCTTGTCCGTGATGTCTCGACGCAGCCGCTCAGTCCGTTCGAATCGTTCCACCTCGGCGCCTGAGGAGCTACTCCAAGCGGTTTTTCCCGGAAACAGCGAGATGGCGACCCGCATGCGCCAGCTCGATTGGTCCAGGACGACGTTGGGGCCGGTCGAGCGCTGGTCGCAGTCGCTGCGCACGTCCGTCAGCACGTGTCTGAATTGCGCATTTCCAATCGTGCTCTGGTGGGGACCCGAGCTGGCGATTCTGTACAACGACGAGTACCGTCAGATTCTCGGGCCCGAAAAACATCCGGCGGCACTCGGCCAGCCCGGTGCGACCGTCTGGGCCGAGATCTGGGATGTCATCGGCCCGATGCTCTCGCAGGTGTTCACGGAGGCCGAGCCGACGCGATCACGCGACCTGCTGTTGCACATCGATCGCGGCTATCTGGAGGAGGCGTATTTCTCGTTCTCCTACAGCCCCATCCACGACGAAGAAGGCAAGATCGCAGGAATCTTCTGCCCGGTCATCGAAACGACTGAAAAAGTGATCGGCGAGCGGCGGCTGCGAACGCTCCGCGATCTGGCCGCCAGATGCAAAGGGGCCGAAAGCGAAGACGCCACGCTCGATGCGGCTGCGACGATCCTCGCGGCGAATCCGCAGGACATTCCGTTTGCGATGATCTATCAGGTCGAGGAGCGGCTCCCTGTCGCCGTCCTGAAAGTGGCGGCCGGCATCGCGCGCGGCACTGCCGCGTCTCCCACAGAGATCAGGTTGGACGAGGACGGTCCCGGCGTCTGGACCGTGAGCACCGTCGCGCACGCAAGTCGAATCGAAACGCTGACCGATCTCACGGAACGTTTTACGGATCTGCCTACGGGGGCGTGGAAGGCTCCACCGACCAGCGCGAAGGTGATTCCCATAACGATGCCCGGGCAGCATCACCCGCGGGCGATCCTGATTGCCGCGATCAGCCCGATGCGGGCGCTCGATGACGACTACCGCACGTTCTTCAGGCTGATCGCCGCTCAGATTGCGTCAGGCCTTGCCGACGCGCAGGCGCGCGAAGCCGAGCGTCGACGAGCGGAAGCGCTCGCCGAGCTCGACCGCGCGAAGACCACCTTCTTCTCGAACGTGTCTCATGAATTCCGGACGCCGCTGACGCTCATGATCGGACCGCTCGAGGATCTGCTCACGAGCACGACAGGCGTGTCGGGGGAGATCACCGGGGCGGCACGGGTCGCACATCGCAATGCACTCAGACTGTTGAAGCTGGTCAACACGCTGCTCGACTTCTCGCGCATCGAGGCGGGCCGCATCGACGCGAGCTACGAGCCGACCGATCTGGCTGCCTACACGACAGAGCTCGCAAGTGTCTTTCGCTCCACGATCGAGAAGGCCGGCCTCGAGCTCGTCGTCGACTGCGATCCGCTCCTCGAGTCGGTCTACGTCGATCGCGACATGTGGGAGAAGATCGTTCTCAATCTTCTGTCCAACGGCTTCAAGTTCACCTTCGACGGCGCGATCACGGTTCGCCTTCGCTGGCGCGGGGAGCACGTCGAGCTGACCGTGACCGATACCGGCGTCGGCATTCCCGAGTCGGACCTGCCCCTGGTGTTTCAACGCTTCCACCGCGTCAAGAACGACAGGGCGCGAACATTCGAAGGCACGGGCATTGGTCTGGCGCTCGTGCAGGAACTGGCTCGGCTTCACGGCGGTCACGTCGCGGTGACGAGTCGGGAAGGCCACGGTACGACATTCACCGTGCGCGTCCGCACCGGAACCGCGCATCTGCCGCCCGAACGGATCTCGGCCGGACGACAACTCGCGTCGACCAGCGTGGGCGCGAATCCGTATGTCGAGGAGGCCCTTCGATGGCTGCCGGCGACAGGCGAGGAACACGCATCGATCGACATCGGCGGACTGTCGGACAGCGGCCCCATTACCGCCGATCGGGAGCCGCGAGCGCGCGTGCTTGTGGCCGATGACAACGCCGACATGCGTGAGTATCTCGGCCGGATCCTCAGGCCCAGCTACCACGTCGAATCGGTCCCCGACGGGAAGACGGCACTCGACCGCATCCGCGCGAACCCACCGGATCTGATCCTGACCGATGTGATGATGCCGAACCTGGATGGCTTCGGCCTGTTGAGCGCGATCCGCGGCGACGAGCACCTTCGATCGCTGCCGGTGATCATGCTCTCGGCGCGGGCGGGCGAGGAAGCGCGTATCGAAGGCCTCACTGCCAGCGCCGACGATTACCTGGTCAAGCCGTTCAGCGCGCGCGATCTGCTGGCGCGCATCGGGTCGCAACTCGCACTGGCGAGGCTTCGCAAGGAATCCGACGCCGCGCTCAGGAGCCGGAGCGAGGAGCTCGAAGAATCTGAACGCAAACTGCGGGAAGCCGACGCGCGAAAGGACGAGTTCCTGGCGCTGCTCGCCCATGAACTGCGCAACCCGCTGGCGCCGATCCGAACCGGGCTGGAGCTGATACGTCTCGCAGGCGACTCGCAGGAGTCGGTCAAGAAGACGCGGGAGCTGATGGAACGCCAGGTCGCGCACATGGTGCGACTCATCGACGACCTGCTCGACATCTCGCGGATCGCGTCAGGCAAGATCGTCCTGCAGCGAGTCCCCACCGCACTCAACGCACTCGTACAAGGCGCCATCGATGCGCAGCGTCTGGCGATCGACGCGAACAGGATCGATCTCAGCCTCGAGCTCCCACAGCGTCCGTGCGTCGTCAACGTCGACCCGACGCGCTTCGTGCAGGTACTGTCGAACGTCATTCACAACGCGTTGAAGTTCACGCCATCACATGGGCGGATACGCGTATCAGCGTTGACGCTTGCGGTTGGCGGCGTGCCGGACGCGCAGCTGGCCATCAGTGTGACCGACAACGGCATGGGCATCGCGAAGGACGTGTTGCCGCGCGTGTTCGATCTCTTCGCCCAGGGCGACCGCGGCAGCGGGCACGGCGGCCTCGGCATCGGCCTCGCGCTCGCGAGGCGACTCATGGAATTGCACGGCGGCACAATCGACGCGTACAGCCAGGGACCCGGTCATGGCAGCACGTTCGTGATGAAGATGCCCCTGTCGCGCGCCAAGCCGGTCGCACCGGTCCCGCGCACCGAGGTCCATCGCATCCGATGCCGTGCGGTCATCATCGACGACAACGAAGACGCAGCTGAGACCTTGTCGATGGTGATCCAGCAGCTCGGAGGCGTCGCACGAACGGCGAAGAATGCGATCGACGGGCTCGACGTGGTCAGAGAATTCCAGCCCGACTTCATCTTCCTCGACATCGACATGCCGGGCATCGACGGCTATCGCGCATGCCGTCAAATCCGCAGCCACACGTTCGATCACGCCATCGTGATCGTGGCGTTGACCGGCTGGGGGCAGGACCACGACAAAGAGCGTGCACGCGAGGCCGGCTTCGATACGCACCTGACCAAGCCGGTCGACCCGGCGGCGTTCGAGGCGCTGCTGGCGAGCGCCGCTCCGGCGGTCACGCCCTGAAGGACGCCTGACGGCGCCCATGTGCGCCATCTTCAGACATCACCTCTGCGGCCAACGACTTTCGCGGCCGTGACCGCATATGATTGTGCGCGTCACTTCCGTTCCGTCATGGAGATGCGCCGTTGAAGAAGCATTCAGGATCTGTCGTCGCCTGCCTCACTCTCGGACTTGTGCTGTTCCTGGCACTCGGTGCCGCCAGCTCGGCGCAACAAGCGCCGTCGAGAGGCACGGGCGCACCTGCGGGGCGGGGCGCGCGCGGGCGCGGCCCGGCGCCGACCGACACGCTCGGCGCAGGGCCGTGGGATCTTTCCGCCGGACGCGGCCGCGTACATGTCTCGGTGGTCACGAAAGGCGTCGACCATCCATGGGGCATCGCGTTCGTGCCCGACGGCAGCCTGCTGATTACCGAGCGGCCGGGACGTTTGCGCGTATTCCGCAGTGGCGCGCTCGATCCGACACCGATCGGTCCGCTGCCTCAGATGCTGGCGACCGGTCTCGGCGGACTGCTCGACGTCTCGCTGCATCCGAACTTCGCGCAGAACCGGCTGATCTATCTCACGTATTCGAAGCCCGGAGAGGGTCAGGGCAACGCGACCACCGCGGTGTATCGCGCGAAATGGGACGGCGGCTCGACGCTGACTGACGGCAAAGACATCCTCGTCGCGAAGGCGTATCACGGTGGGCCCGGCACCGATCAAAGCGTCGGTCCCGCGAGCGGCAGTTACGGATCGCGTCTCGCGTGGGACAAGAACGGGCTCCTGTACGTCTCGCTTGGCGATCGCAACATACCGAAGATGGCGCAGGATCCCGCCTCGCACATCGGCAAGATTCTCCGCATCCGTGACGACGGCTCGGTACCGCCCGACAATCCCTTCATCGGAAAGCCCGGCTACCTTCCTGAGATCTACGCGCTCGGGCACCGCAACCCGCTCGGCCTTGCGTTCCACCCGACGACCAACGAGTTGTGGTCGACGGAAGAAGGGCCGCAGGGTGGCGACGAGCTGAACATCATTCAAGCCGGGAAGAACTACGGCTGGCCCCGCGTCTCGCTCGGCAGAAACTACGACGGCACCCGCGTCGGCGAAGGCTTCACCGCGCCGGGGCTCGAGGAGCCGTACGTGTTCTGGGTTCCGGCGATCGCGATTTCAGGGCTGTCGTTCTACGACGGCGACAAGTTCCCGCAGTGGAAAGGCAGTGCGTTCGTCGGCGCGATGCGCAACAACACCGGTCAGCACATTCAACGTGTCGTCTTCAACGACAAAGGACTGCCGACGAACCGCGAGATCATGCTCGCGGAATTGAAGCAGCGGGTTCGCGAAGTGAAGCCGGGGCCGGATGGTTATCTCTACGCGCTCACAGACGAGACGTTCGGAGCGGTGCTGAAAGTCGAACCCGCGCAGTAGACAGTGTCGGCCGGGCCTGTTCTCGAGGCCCGGCGTCTTGCCTGATTCGATCAGAGATCCAATTCCTGCGCGTCCTCGGCTCTCTCCATGATGAAGCGGAATCGCGCCGAGGCATCCTTCCCCATCAGCTCGTTGATCACTCGATCGGTCACGAGCTGATCGGCGATCTCGACACGCAGCAGCCGGCGGCTCTTGGGGTTGAGCGTCGTCTCCCACAGCACCTTCGGCATCATCTCGCCCAGACCTTTGAAGCGCGTGATCTCGGGGTTGCCGCGGCCGTTGGTGTGCTGCTTCAACAGCCGATCGCGATGCTGATCGTCGAGCGCCCAGAACGTGTCCTTGCCGATATCGATGCGATAGAGCGGCGGCTGCGCGAGGAACACCTTGCCGTTCGCGATGAGCTGCGGCAGATGGCGATAGATGAACGTCAGGAGCAGCGTGGCGATGTGGTGGCCGTCCGAGTCGGCGTCGGCGAGGATGATGACGCGGCCGTAGCGCAGACGCGAGAGCTCGAAGTTCTTTCCCATCCCGCAGCCGAGCGCGGTGACGAGATCGGCGAGCTCCTTGTTCTCGAGCACCTTTCCGAGCGCCATCCCCTCGGTGTTCATCACCTTGCCGCGCAGCGGCAGGATCGCCTGCTTGGCGCGGTCGCGTCCCTGCTTGGCGGATCCGCCCGCCGAATCGCCTTCGACGATGAAGAGCTCGCTGTCGTCGCGATCGGCGCTGGTGCAGTCGCTCAGCTTGCCGGGCAGATTGAGCCGGCCGGTGGTCGCAGTCTTCCGCGTGACCTCGGCCTGCGCCGCGCGGCTGGCTTCGCGCGCGCGCGCGGCAAGAATGATGCGCGCGACGATCGATTCGGCCACCGTGCGGTTGTGATTGAGCCAGTGCTCGAGCGCCGGGCGCACCGCTGAATCGATCGCCGACAGCATTTCGGGGTTGTTGAGACGATCCTTCGTCTGGCCCTGGAACTGCGGCTCCTCGATGAACAGACTCAAGACGCCGGTGAGGCCCTCGCGGATGTCTTCCGCGGTCAGCGTGATCCCTTTCGGCGAGAGATTGTGCGTGTCGATGTAATTGCGGACCGCTTTTCCCAGCCCCGCGCGCAGCCCGTTGTCGTGCGTGCCGCCGGATCCGGTCGGGATGCCGTTGACGTAGCTGCGGATGTGCTCGTCGGTCGCTTCGGTCCACTGGAGCACGAGGTCGAGACGCGGACCGCTCTCGCGTTCGAGTATGAACGGCGCTTCGTGCACCGGTTTCGAACCGCGCGCCGCCACGATCGTCTTCAGAAAATCCGACAGGCCTTCCTGATGCTGGAAGACCTCCTTGGCGCCATCGGCTTCATTCTCGAAGGTGACTCGAACGCCTTTGTGGATGTAGCTGATGACCTCGAGGCGCTCGCGTATCAGCGCCGCGTCGAATTCCACCTTCGGAAAGATCGTCGTGTCGGGGTGGAAGTAGATCGTCGTCCCCGTGCCCCGCGCTGCGCCGAGCTTCTTCAGCGGTCCGGTCGGCGTGCCGCGCTTGAACGACATCTCCCAGCTGGCGCCGTCCCGCTTCACCGTCGCACGCAGCCCGGTCGACAACGCATTGACGACGCTCGCGCCGACGCCGTGCAGGCCACCCGCGGTCTTGTAGTTGCCCTGCTCGAACTTGCCTCCGGCGTGGAGCATCGTGAAGATCACTTCAAGCGCGCTCTTCTTCGTCTTCGGGTGCTTGTCGACGGGGATGCCGCGGCCGTCATCGGTGACGGTGATCGAGCTGCCATCTTTGTGGAGCGTCAGGGTGATGTTCGACGCATAGCCGTTCATCGCCTCGTCGACGGCGTTGTCGAGGATCTCCCAGACGAGATGATGGAGCCCGGCGGTGCCGACACCGCCGATGTACATGCCAGGACGCTTGCGAACCGGCTCGAGACCCTCGAGGACGGTAATGTCTTTTGCGGTGTAGTTGGCCACGTATCGATGCTCTAGTCGCCGGACTCGGGGGGCGGCGTCCGGCGCTTGCGCGCGCGCGGCACTCGTGTCTCCTTCTGAGTGCGTGTCGACGACGACTCGCGCGACGAGCGCGTCGCGGTCGTCTTGCGGCTGCGACTGCCTCGGCGTCCACGCGGCATGTGCAGCGGCGCCGACTCGTTCGACACGTCCGGAGGTTGGGCGTCGGCGGGATCCTCGTCGATGATCACCGCTTCTTCAATTGGCGGCGCCTCCTCGATGACATCGACGATGTCGGGGGGCGTCACGATCGACTCGGCCGGCACCTCGACGTCGACGGTCTCATCCAGTTCGACCGGCGGCGGGGCCTCGGTGCGCGCGTTCAGGTTCGGGCCGGGGAACACCCGTACTGCGCCCTGCCGATCGCGCTCGATGCGCAGCACCCCTTCCTTGCCTGCCGCACGCAGCAGGTCGACCACTGATACGAAGCCGTACTTGCGCTCGTCGAACCCCTCGATCGCGCTGCGCAGGAACTGCTTGGCCTGGCGCACGTACATCGGCCAGCGGGGAGGCGTCGGCGCCTGACTGATCGCCTGCTGCAGGGCGCGGACGCCGTCCTGCATGCTGAGGGACGACGCCGGCATCGATTCGTCATGGTCGTCGCCATTGGAACCGACTGCGGTCGGCGCCTTCGACTCGGAAGGAGCCGGCGGCCGGTCGCTGTTGTCGGCAACCACCTCGATATCGGCCGGACCGTCCTCGCGCGACTCCACCATCATGCTTCGGCCTGCGTGCTTCAGCGTGACCGCGCCGGTCTGCGCGATCTTCTCCATGAAGTCTCTGAAGCTGCCGGCGCCGTATTCGCGCTCGGAGAAGGTCGAGTCGAGTTGCAGCAACGTGCTCTTGAGGAGACCGAGCTGGGGCGCGACTTCGCGCTCGCTCAACACCTTCAGCGCGCGCTTGACGATCGGCAGCGCTTTGGAGATCTCGCTCGTGCCGACCGGACGACCGCCGCGCTCGGAGGAGCGGCCGCGGCTGCCCACGAGGTTTTCGTAGGCGATGAACTCATGACAGTTGCGCTGCATCGTCACGCTGGTGAACTGGCGTCCGCCCACGACGATCACCTTGCGTCCGTACTGTTTGAGCTTCTCGACGAGGGAGATGAAGTCGCTGTCGCCGCCGACGATCACGAAGGCGTTGATGTGATCGTGGGTGAACGCCATCTCGAGCGCATCGAGTGCCATGGTGATGTCGGCGCCGTTCTTGTCGCCGCCGGGCGTCAGGTTGCGCTGCACCATGCGGATGGCATGTTGCGTGAGCAGCCGGCTGTAGTCGCCGGCGCGTTTCCAGTCGCTGTAGGCGATCTTGGTGACGATCTCGCCGCGTTCCTTGATGGCTTCAAGGACGAGGCCGATGTCGAACTGCTGGCCGATGGTGGACTTGACGCCAATCTCGACGTTGTCGAAATCGATGAAGACTGCGATGCGGGTCGTGCGTGGATCTGTAAGGGTCATGTACTGCCGTGTGCTGTGGACTCGACGTGTCCAGGTTGGACTCAAGCAAGAAATCCTAACGATTTCCGCGGCGTTTCGATGAGTTCCTGCACCTGAAGTCGAAGGTTGTACCCGGCTGCCCAGCGGCAGCCGTCTCTGAGATTATACGCGCATCGCTATAATTCCGACCCAGTTCTGGAGGAGGCGCTGTGTTCCGCCGACTGCTGATCGTTCAGTTGCTGCCGACGGCGATCGTCGTGGCGCTCTCGGCACAGGCACCCACCCGCATCGCGATTCGCGCCGGCAGGCTGATCGATGGCCGGTCCGATCGGCCCATCAGCAACGCCCTCATCGTGGTCGAAGGCGGTCGCATCGTGTCGGTGACCCCGGGTGGGGCACCGCCGCCAGGTGCGAGCGTGCAGGATCTCTCGCGGGCGACCGTCCTGCCGGGCTTGATCGATGCCCACACCCACCTGTTGCTGCAAGGCGATGTGACCGCGGCCGACTACGACAAGCAGCTGCTCGCCCAATCGATTCCGTATCGTGCCATCCTCGCGGCGCGGAACGCGCGTCTGGCGCTGGAACACGGGTTCACGACGCTGCGTGATCTGGAAACCGAAGGGGCGATGTATGCAGACGTCGATGTGAAGACGGCGATCGATCGCGGTGAGATTCCCGGCCCCCATCTGCTGGTGGCGACGCGCGCGATGGCGCCGACTGGCATGTATCCGCTGCTCGGGTACTCGTGGGAGCTGGCACTGCCGCACGGCGTGCAGGTCGTCGACGGTGTCGACGGAGCCCGCCTCGCCGTCCGCGAGCAGATCGCTCACGGCGCCGACTGGATCAAGTACTACTCCGACCGGGGGTACTTCTACGCCGCTGATGGAACGTTGCACAGCCGTGTCAACTTCACTGACGAGGAGGCGCGCGCGATCGTCGACGAAACGCATCGTCTGGGCCATCCCGTCGCTGCGCACGCGATCGGGTCGGATGGGATCGCGGCGGCGCTGCGCGCTGGCGTCGACTCGATCGAACATGGCAACGGCCTCACCGACGAGACATTGAAGGAGATGGAACGTCGTGGTGTGTATTGGGTGCCCACTATTACCGTCACGATCTATGTGGCACCAGGGCGGGCAGGTGACTGGCCGAAGATGGTCGAGTCGGAACGCCGCGCGTTCGCGCGTGCGCTGCAGGCACGCGTGAAGATCGCGCTCGGCACCGATGTCGGCGGCTTCCCGTGGACCTCGCTCAACCAGGCGCGCGAATTGCGGTACTACGTCGAGTACGGCATGACGCCGGCGCAGGCGATTCGCAGTGCGACGATGACGGCGGCGGAACTGCTTGGCTGGAGCGATCGCATCGGCTCCATCGAGCCTGGCAAGCACGCGGACCTGATCGCCGTCAGAGGGGATCCGCTGGCGGACATCACCGAGCTCGAACGAGTGACCTTCGTGATGAAAGACGGCGTGGTCGTCAGGAATGAGTGAATTGGGGTCGGAGGTCATTTTTGGAGGACAGTGACGAATCATCAGAATGTCCTCCAAAAAAAATGACCTCCGACCCCAATTCCCCTATGACGGCGTGGAAAATCTCACGTGTCGACGCCTGGTGGTCGACCGGCGTTCGAGCGACTCGGTTGCGCGCTTGAGGATCTCCGTTCGATCGACATACGAGAGCGAAGGCAGCGACGCCTCGAGCCCGGCGATGGCGCCGGTGACAGCGCTTCGAATCGATCGCGTGAGCGGCGCGCGTCCCACCTCGAGCACGATGTAGTGACCGGGCCATGACAGGCTATGGAGCGGCTTCTGCCACTGGTACTCATTGTTGACGCCGACGACCATCCATCCGTCGCCTGCCGGGAGAGGATGCCGCACTGAAGGGTGCGCCTCCACCACGCTGGACGCGAGACTCTCGAGCACCGTCAGCACAAACCATCGCCGAAGCGATTCTCCGCCGGGCAGACCGATGAACGCCGGCTGCACATGCAGCTCCCGAACCATCCGTCGGCACGCCTCGCCGCTGACCATCACACGCGGTATCACGATCAGACGACGGAGATCGATCATGATCGAGGGCAGACCCTCCGCGTAGACCAGCGGGTCGATGCGGACGAGGTAAGAGTACACCTCCCGCCGGAGCACCGTGGCCACGGCGTCCGCGCGCGCAACGTCATTGAGCTGGCGCCAGACACGGCGATCGGCCGCGCGTTTTCTGCCGAAGAGTGCGAAGCCTCCCTGAGCGGCGAGCCGGTCGAGCGAGGCCGCGCCGTCGCGCGAGCCCGCCCAGACCGCATACGCTTCGCGGGAAAAGTGGCCGGTGTATTTCAACTGCCCATGCCAAGAACGTACTGGCGCTTTCATATCTGTAACGCCGGGGAAGCCGACGTGCCGCTTTCGTGGGGAGATCTGGCGGTTGTCGCGTCGCCTAGCCAATCCTGTGCCGTGAGCAAGCCCGAGTAGAATCCGCTGATCATGAGGAGGCGTGGGATGCGCGGGACGAAGGAATGAGCGCGATTCTCTCAGGCAGGAAAGCACTCGTCACCGGCGGCGGCCGCGGGATAGGGAAAGCTATCGCGCTCGCGCTGGCGACTGCAGGCTGTGACGTCGCGGTGAATTACGTCAACCGGGAGGCTGACGCCGAGGCCACCGCGGAAGACATCCGTCGAATGGGCCGACACGCGGTTGCGCTGCAGGGCGACGTGTCGAAAAGCGACGACGTGAACAGGCTGGTCAACGCCGCTGGATCGGATCTCGGCTCGATCGATGTCCTGGTGAACAACGCCGGCCGCGTCATGGTCGAGCGCATCGAGCAGATGACGGAAGTCAGCTGGAACGACATCATCCAGGTGAACCTGACGTCCGTGTTCCTGATGACGCAGGCCGTCCTGCCAGCGATGCGTGAGCGGAAGTGGGGACGCATCATCAACCTGACCTCCGTCGCCGCGCAAGCCGGCAGCATGCTCGGCGTGCATTACTCGGCAGCCAAAGCGGGCGTCATCGCAGCCACCAAGAGCTACGCGCGGCTCCTCGCCAAGGAAGGCGTCACCGTGAACGCCATCGCGCCGGCGCTCATCGCCACCGAGATGGTAGTGGCCAACCCGCACGTCAAGCCGGACATGATTCCAATGGGCCGCTTCGGGCAGGTCGAGGAATGCGCGGAGGTGGCGGTCATGCTCGCGTCCAACGCGTACATGACCGGCCAGACGATCGCCGTCAACGGCGGAATGTATATGTAGAGACAGGACGAAGAGGCCGCCTGAAGGCGGCCCCTACGTACCGTTCAATGGCTGCGGATTCTCGACGTCCTGCGGGATCACGCGCGTGAACTGACCGCGCTGCAGCAGCTCGCGGCCCTTGCCACCGCGGCCTGTGACCTCGTACTTCGCCGTGCTGATCGTCTGCTCGGCGCCACGGCTCGTCTCGACGCGCATGATGTCGCGGTCGCCTGACGAGGCGATGAATCCGAGCACGCGATCCTCGTCGGCCAGCTTGATCAGAATCACGCCCTTGCCCGGGCCCGAGAGGAAATTCACCTCGTCTGCGCGGCACAGGATCGCGCGCGCGCTTTCGGTCGCCGCGATGATGATCTCCGCGCCCGTGACCTTGGCGACGCCGATGACCTCGACGCCCTTGGACGGCCGGGCGTAGCGGCGTCCCGCGCGTGTGCTGGGCTCGATGAACGCGTCGAGTCCGAAACGCAGGCTGTATCCGTCGCTCGTCACCGCCACCGCATGAACTCGAGGAACATCGCCCTGCTTCTTCGCCGTGATTGCGCCGGACACGCGCGGATCGAGGCTGACCGCCGCGATCACACGCTCGCCATCGCGGAGCTTGAACAGCTTCTGCACCGGCTCGCCGTAGCCGGTCGATGCCGGCACGTCGATGATCCGCGCGGTATACGCCGCGCCGAAGTTCGTGAAGAACACGACCGTCGCACGCGTGCTCCCTTGCAGCACGGCCAGCACCGAGTCGCCCTCACGCAGGCGCGTCGTCGACAGATCGCGCACTTCCTTCTGGCGCTTCAGCCACCCATCGCGCGACACGATGACGACATTGTCTTCTTCGACGATGAAGTCGTCTTCGGTGAAGGCGACCTCCTCGGCCGCTTCGATGATCGTGCGGCGCTTGTCGCCTTTGGCATACTGCGCCTGAATCGACTCGATCTCGTCGCGGACGACCTTCCATCGGCCGTCTTCGTCTTTGAGCAGACTCGAGATCTGGCGCGCGCGCTTCCGCTTGTCGGCGAGCTCGTTCTGAATGACGAGAATCTCGAGGCGGGCGAGCCGATACAGTTTCAGCTCGAGGATCGCATCGGTCTGCTCGGCATCGAGATCGAACCGCTTCATGATCTTCGCCGCCGAATCGGCCTTGCCGTCGGACTTGCGGATGATCTTGATGATCTCGTCGAGGGCGTCGAAGACCTTCTCGAAGCCTTCGAGTATGTGCATCCGCTTCTTCAACGCCTCGAGCTCGTGCTCGAGACGGTTGGTGACGACCTCGAGACGGAAGTGCAGGAAGTGCCACAGGATCGCTTTCAGATCGAGCCGCTCGGGCCGGCCGACTTCGGCGTTCTCGGTCGGAATCAGACACGTCAGGTTGACGATGACGTTGGTCTGAAGCGGCGTGTTCTTGAAGAGATACGCCATCACCATCTTCGGATCGGCGTCCCGTTTCAGTTCGAGGGCAATCCGCACGTCATCGGTGGAGACATCCTTGACGTCGACCAGCGGAGGAAGCTTCCGCGACAGGACGACCTCGGCGATCCGCTCGACGAGCGCCGCTTTGTTCACCGCATACGGAATGCTCGTGATGCAGATCGTCTGGGTCCCGCGGGTCGTCTGTCCTTCTTCCCACGTCGATCGCAAACGTACGGTGCCGGACCCGGTCTTGTAGATCCCCTTCAGCTCCTCGGCAGAGTTCAGAATCTGGCCGCCGGTCGGAAAGTCTGGCCCTTTGACGTAGCGGCACAACTGCAGGCTGCTCAAGTCCGGGTTGTCGAGCAGCTTGACCAGCGCGGTGCAGACTTCGCCCAGGTTGTGCGGCGGCACGTTGGTGGCCATGCCGACCGCGATGCCGGTGGCGCCGTTGATGAGCAGATTCGGGATCCGCGCCGGCAGGACGACCGGTTCGGTCTTCGTCCCGTCGTAGTTCGGGCGGAAGTGCACCGTACGCTGCTCGATTTCAGTGAGCATCTCGTCGGAGATGCGCGCGAGACGGCACTCCGTGTAGCGCATCGCCGCCGCGCTGTCGCCGTCGAGAGAACCGAAGTTGCCCGACCCGTCGATGAGTGGATAGCGCAGCGAGAACGACTGCGCCATGCGCACGAGCGTTTCGTACAGCGCGGCGTCGCCGTGCGGGTGGTAGCTCCCCATCACATCGCCGACGACCTTCGCGCACTTGCGATGTTTGGCATCGGCCGTCAGGTTCTGCTGCCACATGGTGTAGAGAATGCGTCTCTGCACCGGCTTGAGCCCGTCGCGGACGTCCGGCAGCGCGCGCGCAGTGATGACCGAGAGCGCGTAATTCAGATAGCGGGTCTGGGCCGCTTCGTGAAGCGCGACGCCATCGGTAGAACCGCCGGTCGGCGGCGACGCCGCGAGCGGCTCCTCGAGATCGAAGAGCGACGGGGCGGATTTACGGCGTTTCTTGGGGCTCACGTCAGATCAAAGGTCAAAGGGCAAAGGTGAGGTCAAAGGTGTAGGTGTAAGTGTAACCTTTGACTCTTGACCTTTGACCTACGATGTTCACGAAGAAAACACTCTCGTTTCTCGGGGCCCTCAAACGCAATAACCGTCGCGAGTGGTTCCTCCCACGAAAAGACGAGTACGAGCAGCACGTCAAGACGCCCATGATCGCGCTCGTGGAACGACTGGCCGCCGACATGCGGACCTTCGCGCCGGAGCTCGTCGCCGATCCCAAGGTGTCGTTGTTTCGCGTCTATCGGGACACGAGATTCAGCAGCGACAAAACACCGTACAAGACGCATGTCGCGGCGCGTTTCCCGCGGCGGAGCTTTCCACGCGGCGAAGGCGCCGGTCTCTACATGGAAATTGCGCCGGGATGGGTGTGGATGGGGGGAGGGATGTACATGCCGACGACCGCCGACCTGCACGACATCCGCGCGCAGATCGCGTCGAGCCACCCGCGCTTTCATCGCCTCGTGACTGCGCCGGCATTCAAGCGGACGGTCGGTGCATTGACGGGCGAACGATTGACACGCGTCCCATTGGGGTACGCCAAGGACCATCCCGCCGCGCACTATCTGCAGTTCAAGCAATTCCTCGGCGCCTGCGAGTATGAAGCCTCGCTCGCGACGAGCCCGCGTTTCTACCGAGAGTTGCTGAATGTCTTCAAGGGCGTCGCACCGCTCGTGCAGTTTCTCAATGCCGCCCTCGAGCCCCGGCTCATGCAGACGTCGCCGCCGCCGGATGAAGCACGGCCGCGAGATCGGCGGCCAGGCGCTGCCCCTCGTCAGGTGCCAGAGCCGATGTGGTGATGCGGATGGCGGGAGCGCTTCGCAATCGGAAGCGCTCGCCGGCCGCAACGGACCACCCGCGCGCGGCAAGTCCACTGACGGTGGCGGTCTCCCCGCGCACTGGAACCCACACGTGCAGACCCGAGCGCCCCTGCGAATGGATCCCGTGCGATGCGAGCGCTTCGATCAACGAGGCTCGGCGCTGTCGATAGACGTCGGCCGCACGAGCCAGGCGACGGCCACTCGACGGATCGGACCAGAGCGACAGCGTCAGCGCCTGCAGCAGGTGGCTCACCCAGCGCACGCCGAGCGCCTGCCTCCGCAGCACTCGTCCCGCGGTGAGCGCATCAGACGCGAGCGCGGCGATGCGCAGGTCAGGCCCAAGGAACTTCGACGTCGATCTCACAACCGCCCAATGCGGGCGCGACGGATCGATCACTGTGACGGCTGGTGTCCCGGACACCGGCCCAGCCGAGTCGATCTCGATGAGCAGCGGTCGCGGGTGACGACGAAGGATTCGCGCGAGGTCCGCGGCACGACGCGTCGTGATGGCCGCTCCCGTAGGATTCTGCGCCCGCGACGAGAGAATCACCGCGCCGGTGGGACCGCGCAGCGCACGCTCGAGCGCGTCCGGCTCGGGGCCTTCGTCATCGAGGGCTGCGGGATGAGGCGGGAGACCAAGTGACGCGAGCAACTCCAACAACGACGGCAGGGTGGGATCTTCCACCACCACTCGACCACCCGGGCGCACATGCTCGCGCAGCACACGCTCAATCGCGTCGAGCGACCCGCTTGCGATCACGACATGCTCCGCTGGGATTCCGTCGGCCTCGAACTCGGAAGCCGCAAACGCGACGAGCGGCCGAAACGCGAGCGGATCGCCGTACAGATGCGTCGTGTGACTGAGCCCGTGAAGATGCGGGCCAATCGGCGGGAGGAGGTCGGGATCGGGATTGCCCGTCGCCAGATCGATGAGGCCACCCGCCTCGTGAACGGCGGCGGCCGGGGTATGGCCGACTGCGACCTGGTGATGCGGGGGCTGGCGAACCCGAGTGCCGCGGCGACCGCTGCCCTCTACCAGTCCCCGCGATTGGAGCGCTCGATACGCCGCCGCCACTGTGACCGGGCTGACCTTGAGCGTCCCGGCCAGATCGCGGATGGTCGGCAAGCGGGCACCGCTGCGTAGCGTCCCAGCCTCGACAGCCCTCTCAATAGATGCCGCTATTTCTGCAGCATTTGAACCATGTATTCGTATTTGAGACATCTCATTATATTGTTGTACTGTAACATAAGCTGCCGGCGTCACCGCGCGAGCTGGCCCATCCTGACGCCCGAGGCCTGAACCGCGAGCCTCCTTGGCTGAGCCACAATCAAGCGTGTCTTCACCGTCGGCCGAATACACTCGCCGCCTCGAGGAGCGCCGGGCGACGCATGGTCGGCTTTCAAGGCTCGAGCTCCGTTACAGCAACGCGCGCCTGGCTGCGGTCGGTCTGTTCGTGCTGCTGCTCGTCCTGGCCTGGAATGCGCTCGTCTCGTACTGGCTTCTGCTGATCCCGGTCGTCGTGTTCGGAGTGCTCGTGCAGCGTCACGACACCGTGATCCGGGCGCGCGATGGGGCCGCGCGGGCGATGGCGTTCTACCAGCGCGGGCTCGCGCGCATCGAGGATCGCTGGCACGGCATGGGTGAACCGGGCGAACGGTTCCTGGACGAGGGCCATCCATACGCCAACGATCTGGATCTGTTCGGGCGAGGCTCGCTGTTCGAGCTCCTGTCGATCGCGCGAACGCGAACGGGAGAGGACACGCTGGCCCGCTGGCTGAAGTCGCCAGCGACACCGAGTGAGATCACCGAACGCCAGCAGGGCGTAGCGGAGATGACCGCGCTGCTCGATCTGCGAGAACGCCTCTCGCTGGCCGGCACCGATGTGCGAGCGGGCGTCAACGGCGAAGCAGTGGTCGCGTGGGCGGAGTCGCCGCCCTTGCTCTCACCTCCGTGGCTGCGTTGGGTCGCCGCATCGATGACACTCGTCGTGATTGCGATGATCGTCATCTGGCTCACGACCCGCATCGAATGGCCGCTGCAGATCGCGCTTGCGGTGCAGGTCGCGTTCGCCTGGCCCCAGCAGAAACGCGTCGAGCAGGCGCTCCGGCGAGCCGATGCGGCAGCACACGATCTCGACGTCCTCGGCCACCTGCTCGAGCAGCTCGAGCCGCAGCGCTTCTCATCTCCGCGTCTCGCCGCGCTTCATCGCGCGCTCGAAGGCCGCGGCGGCTCCGCATCGCGTGCGATTCGCTTCCTGCATCGACTCGTCGAGCTCCACGACTGGCAGGACAATCTCTTCTTCCTGCTGCTGTCGCTTCCGGTGATGTGGGGCACGCACGTGGCGTGGGCGATCGAGGCATGGCGGAGCGAGCACGGCCGTCACATCCGTCGATGGCTCGACGCGGCCGCGGAGTTCGAAGCGTTCTCGTCGCTGTCGGCGTATCGTTTCGAGCACCCATCCGATCCCTTTCCCGAGATCATCCTGTCGTCAACGGACAGCCGGCCCGTCGCGGTGTTCGAAGGGAACGAGCTTGGCCATCCGCTGCTGCCGGCAGCGCGCACGGTCCGCAACGACATCCGGCTTGGCCGTGAGCCGGGTCTGCTCATCGTCAGCGGTTCGAACATGTCGGGAAAGAGCACGATGTTGCGCACTGTCGGTGTGAACACGGTCCTGGCTCTCGCCGGCGCCACGGTGCGCGCCTCGTCGCTGCGCGTTTCGACGCTCGCCGTCGGGGCCACGCTGCGCATTCAGGATTCACTGCTCGAAGGACGTTCCCGCTTCTACGCCGAGATCACACGAATCCGCGAGCTCGCCGACCTCGCCGCAGGCCCGCTGCCGCTGTTGTTTCTGCTCGATGAGCTGTTTCACGGGACGAACTCGCAGGATCGGCTCGTGGGATCATCCGGCGTGCTGCGCGGTCTGCTCGATCGCGGCGCGATCGGCCTCATCACCACACACGATCTCGCGCTCACCGCGATCGCCCGTGAGCTGGCGCCGCGCGCGGCCAACGTGCACTTCGACGATTGGTTCGACGGGCACGATATCCGCTTTGACTATCGACTCAAACAGGGGCCGGTCACGCGGAGCAACGCGATCGCCCTCATGCGCGCCGTCGGACTGGACGTTCCGGAGTCTTCGCATGAATGATGCTTCACATCCAGCGGTCACCTACACGAGCTATCTGAAGCTGGACGAGCTCCTCTCGCTGCAGCAGCCGCGCTCGACCGGTCCGGAACACGACGAGACACTGTTCATCGTGATCCATCAGGTGTACGAGCTCTGGTTCAAGGAGCTGCTGCACGAGCTCGATCACGTCCGGCGGCTGTTCGAACGCGACGAGCCGCATCGCGCGCAACACACGTTGAAGCGGATCCTCACGATCCTCAAGGTGCTCGTCGCGCAACTCGACATCCTCGAGACGATGACGCCGCTCGAATTCCAATCGTTCCGATCACGCCTCGAAGCGGCCAGCGGATTTCAATCCGATCAGTTCCGTCAGATCGAATTCGTCCTCGGCGCCAAGAGCCCGGCGGCGATCGATCGTTTCCCGGCGGGCAGCCGGGGGCGCCTGGCACTCGAGCGACGCTACCGCGAGCCCACGGTGTGGGACGCCTTCCTCCACTACCTTGCGCGCGAGGGATATCCCATTCCGGAATCACAACTGACGCGCGATCACACGAAGCGGCTCGAGGCCTCGTTGGACGTCCAGCAGGTGCTGCTCGACGTCTATCGTCGCGACCCAAAAACGACCGAGATCTGCGAGCGGCTGGTCGATCTGGACGAAGGATTCGAAGAGTGGCGTTACCGCCACGTCCGAATGGTCGAACGCACGATCGGCGTGAAGCCGGGCACGGGGGGTTCGAGCGGCGCGGCATACCTCCGCACGACGATGGGGCGAAACCTGTTTCCCGATGTGTGGGAGATTCGTTCGAAGCTGTAGTGGGATGGATCAGCGATTTCTCGTCCACTCATGCTTGCCGAGAGAGGCGGCGAGGTAGTCGGCAAGCACCTCGACCTGCTTCGAGTCCACCGGGGCGCCGTACTCCATCATCGTCACCACGATGTCGCGCCACTGATCGCGGTTGTAGTAGCCACGAAACTTCGTCACCTCGGTGAGCTCATGGCAGCTCGTGCACGACGACAGGAGGATCTTCTTGCCTTCGCCGTCAGGCAACTCGTCTTCCGGGCCCGCGGCGACGGCAGGTGATACCGTCATCGCGATCGTCGTGAACAGTACGGACGCACCGATCGCTATCAGCGCACGCACTACTTCGTGACCATTGTGATGTTGCGCTTCGGTGACTTGCCGACTTTGATCCGCGCCACTTCCTTGCGCGCCATCACGTCGATCGCATGCACCGTATCCGTGTTTTCGGTGGCGATGTAAATCAGCTTGCTGTCCGGAGTGAACGTCACCCAGTCCGGCCGTCCGCCGAGATCGATGGGGCCGGGCAGCAGTGTCAGTTCAGGCAGCGAGTAGACGTAGACGCGTGCGTTCGGCCGGCTGGTCACCCAGAGCGTCTTGCCATCTGGTGCGACGCCGATCCCGTGCGACGGCGATCCGTTGAACGGCCCCTTGTCGACCTTCTCCGCCGGAATGTCGTTGGGCAGCATGATGCGCGCGACTTCCTTGCGCTGCTTGAAGTCGACCACCGCGAAGCCGTGGACCTCCGACAGCTGCACGAAGAGCCGCTTCGTCGATCGGTCCGGTCCCACCTCGAACGCAATCGGGCGCACGCCTTCGGAGAAGAGCGTCCACACCGGCTCGTCGGTCTTCGCATCGATCACCGTCATCAGCCTGCCGGCAATCGATCCGGCGACGACCTGCGTGCCGTCGGGGGTCACGTAGACGTTGTGAATGCCGCCCTTGGTCGCGATACTCTTCACGCGTTCCATTGACGTCGTGTCGATCACGTCCACTGCGCCCGGCGCGGAGACGATGCCCACGTAGACGCGACGGCCATCGGGACTGATGGAGATGTTGTTCGGGCGGCCCGACAGCGGAATCGACTTGACCGTCTTCAGGGTCTTGCCGTCGACCACGTGGAGCGTCTGCTCGGCTTCACTGCTGAAATACAGCCGGCTGCCATCGGGCGCGGCCGCGGCCCCGTGATTGATCGGCACCCCGGTAACCTCGCCGACGATCGCGTTGGTCGCAGGATCGATCAGATGGATGTTGTCGCCGCCAGAGTTGGTCTGGACGATGCGGACCTGTGCAGTCGCGGTCGACGCACAGCACGCCAACCCGGCGAGCAGAAGGCTTCGGCGGATCGCTCGAATCATGAACGGTCTCCCAGGCGCGCGAGGTTAGCATGTTCGGATGGGCGGTCCAAACCAGCATCCACAACGAACCGCTCCTTCAACCGTGACCGAGAACCCGCTGGCACAGCATTACTCGCGCTTCCGTGTTGGCGAACGTCTGCTCCTCACCGGCCACTCGCACCAGGCCTGGCCCGATGTCGGCTTCGACGGCCAGCAGCGGGCGTGGCTCGACGCCGCGGAATTCGCCGACGACAAATGGGTGCAGGCTGCCGTTCAAGCGGGACGTGTGCGAGACGGCTTCGCCCGCCTTCTCGGAGACACGGCATCGAACATCGCCCTCGGTCAGAACACGCACGAGCTCGTCACACGCTGGTTGTCAGCGCTGCCGCTGTCGAACCGACCGCGGATCGTCACGACCGACGGCGAGTTCCACACGATCCATCGCCAGGCGGACCGACTTGCGGAAGCGGGATTCGAGGTAGCGAA
This sequence comes from Vicinamibacterales bacterium, assembly GCA_035263125.1. Lineage (GTDB taxonomy): Bacteria > Acidobacteriota > Vicinamibacteria > Vicinamibacterales > UBA2999 > Gp6-AA40. Next base: position 29,533 of record DATFRP010000097.1, on the reverse strand, counting down.
GATCTCGGCACGTCCGGTCGACACGCTCGCCGAGCGCCTGGCCGGGTCGATCGATTCGCGCACGTCCGCGGTGATGGTGTCGTCGGTACTGTTCGAGACCGCCGAGATCGTTCCCGGCCTCGATCGCGTAGCCGGCGCGTGTCATCGGCACGGCGCGAGTCTGCTCGTCGACGCCTATCACCATCTCAACGTGATCCCGTTCGGGCTTCGCGCGATGGGCCTCGAGAACGCGTTCGTGACCGGCGGCGGCTACAAGTACTGTCAGCTCGGCGAGGGCAACTGCTTTCTTCGCGTGCCCGATGGGTCTCGCCTGCGACCCGTGCTGACCGGATGGTTTGCTGCGTTCGAAGCGATCGACGATCGCACTGAAGGCGTGGAGTACGGCCGGGGCGCCGCGGCGTTCGCGGGCGCGACGTACGACCCGACCTCACATTACCGGGCGGCCGCCGTCTTCGCGTTTCATCGTGAACAGGATCTGACGGCACACGCGCTGCGCGCGATCAACGCGCGGCAGGTCGACTTGCTGAAGTCGGCGTTCGAGGCACTCGACGTGTCGACGGAGATCGCACGGGTCGAGCCTATGCCGGTTGAGCGGCGAGGTGGATTCCTCGCGGTCCGGTCGGCGGATGCACGGCGTCTCGCGCACGCGCTGCGCGCGCGTGGTGTCTACACCGACGCGCGCGGCGACATCCTGCGAATCGGTCCGGCCCCGTACTTGCGAGACGATCAGTTGCGCGACGCGATCGCCGCATTGGGCGAGGTCGTTCGCGCGAGCTGAAGCGCGAGCGGGCCGCCTGACCTGTCCGCCGTAGTGTCAGCGGAGGCGGAAGGCGGCCCCTCCGTACGTGGCTGAAGCTCGCGCTCTACGGGACCACCACTTTTCCCGGGTTCATCCGGTTGTCGGGATCGAGCGCCCTCTTGATCGATCGCATGACCTCGACCGCTTCTCCGTGTTCTTTCGCGAGGTAGCCCATCTTCCCGAGCCCGATCCCGTGCTCGCCGGTGCAGGTGCCGCCCATCGCGAGCGAGCGTTCGACCAGCCGGGCGTTGAGCGTCTTGATCTCGTCGAACTGTCGGGGATCGTCGGGATCGAACACGAAGTTGAGATGGAAGTTTCCGTCGCCGGCATGGCCGACGAGCGGCGCGAACGCAGATGAGGCCGCGAGATCGCGCTTGGTCTCGAGGATGCATTCGGCGAGCCGCGAGATCGGGACGCAGACGTCGGTGACCCACGACTTGCCTCCAGGCCGCATCGCTCGCGCCGCGTACAACGTGTTGTGCCGCGCCTGCCACAGACGCGCGCGGTCCTCGGTGGACGTCGCCCATCGGAAGTCGCCACCTCCGTGCTCGGCTGCGATCTCGTGAACGGCAGTGGCGTTCTCAGTGACGCCCGCTTCACTCGTGCCGTGAAACTCGAAGAGCAGCGTCGGCTTCACCGCGTGCGACAGGCGCGAGTACCGGTTGACGGCATCGATCATCACCTCGTCCAGCAGTTCGATGCGCGCAACCGGGATGCCGAGCTGCATCGTCGTGATCACGGTCCGAACGGCTCCTTCCATCGAGTCGAACGCGCACACCGCCGCCGACACCGCTTCGGGCAGGCCGTAGAGACGGACGGTGATCTCGGTGATGACGCCGAGCGTCCCCTCCGAGCCGACGAAGATCCGCGTGAGGTCGTAACCGGCCGACGACTTTCGCGCACGGCTGCCGGTGGTAATGACGCGGCCATCGGCAAGCACCACAGTGAGCCCGCGCACCGTTTCGCGCATCGTGCCGTAGCGGACCGTCGTCGTGCCCGATGCGCCGGTCGCCGTCATGCCGCCGATGGTCGCATCGGCACCCGGGTCGACCCAGAACGCTACGCCCGTGTTCGCCAGGGCCTTGTTCAATTGCCGATGGGTCACGCCGGCCTCGACCGTGGCATCGAGGTCGTCCACGCTGACGCGCAGCACGCGATTCATCCGTGAGAGATCGATCGAGACACCTCCCTCGACGGCGTTGACGTGCCCTTCGAGCGAGGAGCCGGCGCCGAACGGCACGATCGCAGCACCCGCCTTCGCAGCGGCGCGAACCACGGCGCTGACTTCTTCCGTCGACTGCGGAAACACCACGACATCGGGAGCGGCCGGCGTATGCCACGACTCACTGTGACTGTGCTGCTCGATCTGCGTGGCGTTGGTCGTGCACCGGTCCCCGAGTACATCCTTGAGCTCGACGACAAGTGACATTCGAGCGTCGGGAGTGAGGCGAGAGGTTCGAGTCATATATGGGCCGCGACGCAGCGCGGCCCCACGAAGTGAGCCGTCTAACACGACCCACGACTACCGTTTCAGCGACGACCCCCTGTCGACGCTCCAGCCGCCGGCGCCGCGCGAGCAGATGTAGAGGAACGCGAAGCAGAACATCGTCGCCCGTTCCCCCATGTTCACCAGTGGCGCGATCCCCATCAGGCGCGTATGGATGTAGAAGTAGGCGACCGCCATCTCGCCGCTGGCGATGAACGCTGCCGGCCGCGTGTACAGGCCGATCATGATCAGAAAGCCGCAGACGGTCTCAATGATGCCGGCCATGCCCTGCATGCTCGAGAAGGGGCGGGCCAGCTGCCCTCCGAGAATGCCGACCGTTTTCTGCAGCCCGAACAACAAGAACAGAAGCCCGAACACGATCCGGAACAGAGCATAGGTCATCGGAGCGTAGCGTTCTGGAATCATGCGCCTCCTTTTCGATAGACGCCGGATTCTATACCGGCGGCGTGGTCGTCTTGCGGGCTGGGTTGAAGAAGGGGGTCGTCACCACTTTGGCGCCGACGAAATCGCGCACTCCGTCGATCGTGATCTCGAACTCGACGCTCGTGCCCTCGTCGACGTACGCGGCGTCGATCGTCGCGAGCGCGATCAGCCGTTTCACTGTCGGCGACCACGTCGTCGTCGTGGCGCGTCCAATCTGTCGGCCGTCCTTGCGCACCGGCACGGCAACCCGCGACGCGGCAGCCGGAACGGCGGGTGCGAGGCCGGCTTTTTCGTACACCGTTTCAACATCAGGCCAGTCGATCTCGAGGCCGACCACACGTCGACGAAGACCGCGGTCGCGCTCGGCCCGGATCGCGTCACGTCCGACGAAGGGGGCCTTCTCGATCTGCACCAGGCGCTCCAACCCGAGTTCGTCCGGAGTCCAGCGCTGATCGGCGGTCATCGCCTTCCGGCTGCCGATGAAATCGACGTCGATGAGCAGCAATCCGGCTTCCACGCGGGCGACATCCAGCGCCAGCATGCCGGCGGGCATGATGCCAACGCCGCGACCGGCCCGCATGAGCGCGTCCCAGACGGTGATCGCGTCTCCACGCGGCATCCAGATTTCGTACCCGAGATCACCGGTGTATCCCGTTCGCGAGATGTCGACGCGCACACCGTCGATATGTCCGCTCGTGCATCGGAAGTATCTGAGGGCGCCGATTTCGACGCCCGCGCACGCCCTGAGCACGGCAGCCGCCAGCGGGCCCTGCAGCGCGAGGGCGGCCGTCTGCTCGGACATGTCGTCGATTCGGACATCGAGCCCGAAGGCATTCTGGGTCAACCAACGAAGGTTTGGCTCGGCGGCCGTCCACCGGAATCGCTGTTCCGCCAATCGCGCGACGGTGCCATCGTCGATGACGACACCCTGCTCGTCACACCACGGCGTGTAATACACCTGGCCGACGGCCATCCGTTCGACGTCGCGAGTGATGACGCGATTGACCAGACGTGCGGAATCGGCCCCTTCGACGTTGTATTTGAACAACGGAGAGATGTCGATGAGCGCGACGGCATTGCGGATGGCGTTGTACTCGTGCTCGTGGTGCGTTTCGTACGAGCTGACGGTGTAGTACCCCGACCAGTCACGATAGCTGAGCGACGTGCACAGTGCGGACGTGCGTTCGTGAAAGGGTGTCCCGATCGGCACGGCCTCGAAATTATATGGGGCTGGTGGGCGGGTGAGGCTGGTGGGGCGGGTGGGGCGGGGTGGGGTTGATGGGGTTGATGGGGCTGGCAGGGTTGATGGGGCTGGTTCGCGCTTACTCCTGTCGCAGCGCCCTAACCGGATCGACCGCTGTGATGCGCATCGCGGGGATCGCGCACGAGACGAGTGCGACGGCGATGAGCAGGGCGCCGACCGCGGTGAACGTTGCCGGATTGGGGCTGCCGCCGACCGGAAGCGCGTTGAGCGCGAGCGTGAGATTCGCGGATACGATGACACCCACGACCAGGCCGATGGCGGCGAGTCTCAGACCGCGTCCCATCACGACCTGAACCAGCGACGACGGTCGCGCTCCCAGCGCCAGCCGAATCGCAAACTCCTTCCGGCGCGCCGTCACGGTGTAGGTCATCACGCCGTACAGGCCGATCGCGGCGAGCACCACCACGAGCAGCGCGAAAAGCCCGATGATCCACCGATAGAGATTGACCTCCCACAGCGAATCGCCGAGCACCTGACTCATCGTCTTCACATTGAAGACGGCCAGGGACGGATTCACGGCGCGTACAGACGCGCGCACCGCGCCGACGAGCGCTTCGGGCGGACCGTCGGTCCTCACGATCAGCGCCATCCCGATATCAGACGCCATCGTCACGTTCTGCGCGGCGGGGTAGAAAATCTCCGGTGTCGCGGGTCGATCGACGCCCGACTGCCGCACATCGCCGACGACACCGACGATCCGACCTCTATCGAGATCGCGGCCGATCGGATCTTCACCAGCGAAGTACAGCCGTGCGAGCGCCTCGTTGACGACGATCACGCGCAACGAGCCGCCGTTGTCGTGCTCGGTGAACGCGCGGCCGCGCCGCACGGGGATCCCCATTGCGCTGAAGTAACCGGGCGTCACATAGCGCAGGCCTGCGATCGGTCGGCCTTCACGAGGACGGCCGCCGACAGAGAAATCGGCTTCCCATCCCCAGTTCTGAAGCGGCACGAGCTGGGTGAAACCGGCGGCGCGCACGCCAGGTTGTTGAGCGACGCGCGCTTCGATCGCGTAGTAGTCGTCGGCCGACGTGCGAGGCGTGAGATGCGCGGTCAGGACGTTGTCGGTCACGACGCCCGACGGCACATGCCGCAACCGCGACATCTCGCCGATCATCAACGCGGCGCCGAACGCGAGGACGGCTGCCAGGGCCACCTCGATCACGACGAGCGCATCGCGGACGCGCCCGTATCCGGCGGTCATGCGCGCATCGTCGCTGTGTGCCTGCAAGCTCCCGCGCGCGGCCCACAGCGCGGGCACGACACCGAACACGAGCGCGGCAGCGACCGATACAGCGACGAGGAACAGCAACGACTGCCAGTCGAGCGTCACTTCGTGCGCGCGCGGAATCCTTGCGGACCCGATCGCCACGAGCAGATCGATCCCCCATTTCGCGACGAGCAACCCGAGCAGCCCCGCGGTCAACGAGAGCATCAGGCTCTCCGCGATGAACTGGCGCGCCAGGCGCAGGCGGCCCGCGCCGACGGCCGCACGCGTCATGACTTCATTCGCTCGCACCGTCAGACGCGCCAACAGCAGGTTGGCGACGTTGGTCCACGTCGCGATGAGCACGAGCCCGACCGCGGCGAAGAGCAGCCAGAGCGAGCGGCGCACCGGCTCGAGGACCTCCTGCGCCAGCGGTACAAGGCGCACGCCAACGCGAATACCGGTGCCTTGATAGAGCGCATGCTCGACCCGCGACGCGACGCTGCGTAATTCCGCAGCCGCGGCTTCCACGCTCACACCGGGCTTGAGACGCCCGGTCACGGAGAATCGCGGACCTCGCAACGACGAGGATTGAAAGGGTCCGACGGGAACCCACACATCGGTCCTCGACTCGGGAAGCGCACCAGGCATCAACGACGCGGCCTTGTAGGGAAACTGAAACGCATCGGGCATCACGCCCACGATCGTGAAGGGCCGTCCATCCAGCGACACCTTCTTTCCAGGCAGTGACACATCCCGGTTGAATCGCCGCTCCCACAGCCGCTCGCTGATCACGGCAACATCTGCCCCGTCGTCGGCGCCAAAGGTCCTGCCGATCAACGGGGACACGCCGAGCACGGAGAAGAAACGCAGGTCGGCAGTTACAGCCATGAGGCGCTCGGGCTCCCCGGCGCTGACCAGGTGCTTCGTGCCAAGTCCGTACGCGGTGAATCCAGTGAACGTGGTGTTCTGCTTCTCGAATTCCGCGAGGTCGATCGCCGCGACCGGTCCTTCCAATGGGTCGGGTGTATTGAGTCCGAGGTCTCCGCGCCACGAGCGACCGTACACCTGCACCAGGCGATCGGGCTGCGCGAACGGCAGTGGTCTCAGCAGGACGCCATTGACGATGCTGAAGATGGCTGTGGTCGCACCGGTCGCGAGCGCCAGCGTGAGCACGACGGTTGCCGTGAACCCCGGGCTCTTCACCAGCGTACGCGCACCGAACCGAACGTCCTGTGTGATCTGTTCGAGCCAGAGCCAGCCCCATGCAGCCATGCCCTCTTCCCGAATCCGGAGCTGATTGCCAAACCGCCGTCGTGCCGCCGCAGCTGCATCGGCGGCCCTCAGACCGTCGCGTTCCAGCCGCTCGCGTCTGAGCGCGAGATGGAGACGAATCTCCTCCTCGAGCTCAAGACGCCGTTGCGATGTGCTCACGAGCGCACGAAGACGACGAAGCCATGTGATGAGCGCGGTCATTGGCGATCAGACTGCCTACAGCACTCGGGCGATGGTGTGACTCGCTCTCGATCGGCTGACATAGACTGACTATGCAAGCGAGACGCCGTCAAGTTCTGGACGAAACCCCCTGTGATCCGGGCCTCTGACGACGGGCCTGAAGAACACGCCCGTCCTACACTGGTCATTTTCGAACAGCGGATGTCCGGCGGCGAAACACCGTGATACCCTTCGCGTCATGAGCGCACCCCCCAAAGGCGGACCGCCGGTCAGTATCGATCCAAGGGACGTGATTGCCACCGCGCCGATGAGCCGGCTGCAGATCATCGTCATCGGCATCACGATCGCGCTGAATGCGCTCGATGGATACGACATCCTCTCGATCAGCTTTGCATCGAACGGCATTGCCCGTGAGTGGGGCCTCGATAGCCAGGCTGCCGCGGGCGCACTCGGAATCGTCCTATCGATGGAGCTGATCGGGATGATGATCGGCTCGATCGCGCTTGGCGGCGTGAGCGACAAGATCGGGCGCCGCCCGACGACCCTGGGTTGCCTGGTCGTGATGGCGTTGGGGATGTTCATGGCGACGACCGCGACGAGCCCCGTCACGCTGTCGATCTGGCGCGTCGTCACCGGGCTGGGCATCGGCGGCATGCTGGCCTCGATGAACGCCGTGGCCGCGGAATTCTCGAACACGCGCCGACGCAATCTGAGCGTGTCGCTGATGTCAATCGGATACCCGCTCGGCGCCACATTCGGCGGCATGGTCGCCGCGCAGCTGCTGAAAACGCAGGACTGGCGCTCGGTGTTCTACTTCGGCGCCAGCGTGACGGCGGTGTTGATTCCGATCGTGTTCTTCGTGGTGCCTGAATCGATCCATTGGCTGGCGCGGAAGCAGCCGACCGGTGCGCTGGAGAAGATCAATCGTGCACTGGCCCGCATGGGCCATGCGGCCGTCAACGCGCTCCCTGACATTGGCGGTGACGCGCACCGAGGATGGTCGGGCATCTTCGGGCCCGCCATGATCGCGATCACGGCGATCGTGACGGTCGCCTATTTCTTCCACATCACCACGTTCTACTTCATCATGAAGTGGGTGCCGAAGATCGTCGCCGACTTCGGCTTCCCTGCGTCATCAGCGGCCGGCGTTGTCGTGTGGGCCAACGCGGGCGGGGCGACCGGCGGCACGGTTTTCGGACTGCTGGCCATGCGCTTCGGCTTGAAGCCGCTGACGATCATCGTGATGGTGCTGTCGACGGTCATGGTCACCATGTTCGGCCAGAGTCCGCACGTGCTGCAGACGCTGTCGCTCATCTGCTTCGGTGCCGGCTTCTGCACCAACGCGGCGATCGTCGGGATGTACGCGATCATCGCGCAAGCGTTCCCCACGCAACAGCGCGCGTCGGGCACCGGCTTCGCGGTCGGCGTGGGGCGCGGCGGCTCGGTACTCGCGCCGATCATCGCGGGGTTTCTCTTCCAGGCAGGCTACGCGCTGCCCACTGTCGCCTTCCTCATGGCGCTCGGTTCTCTCGTGGCGGCAGGGGTGTTGATGATGCTGAAGCTCGAGGGCGATGGCGCAGTCACCGAGCGCGCGAAGCAAGTCGTGGCGACCCGCGTCCCGGCGACACAATAGCAGGAATCAGGAGGCAGGAATCGGGAAGCAGCAGGAATCAGGAAGGCCTGATTCCTGATTCCTGATTCCTCGCGATCGTCAGGCGCGCCCGGCGAACTCGCGAGTTTCGGTGTGGACCTTCACCTTCTCGCCTTCTTTGATGAAAAGTGGAACGCGGATCTGGAGACCGGTCTCCAAAGTCGCCGTTTTCGTGACACCGCCGGACGCGGTGTCGCCCCGCACACCCGGCTCGGTATGCGCGACGGCCAGCTCCACGTGGGGCGGGAACTGGATGCCGATTGGGTTGCCGTTGTACTTGTGAATCTGCACGGAGAGGTTGTCGACGAGCAGCTCCTTGTCGTCGCCCACCGTGTCTGTGCCCAGCGTCAGCGTCTCGAAGCTTTCCTGGTCCATGAAGTGATAGCCGCCGCCGTCTGAATAGAGAAACGACGCCTGCACCTGCGCCAGATCAGGCTCGCCGAATTTCTCGCCGGCCTTGAAGGTCTTGTCGAATACGGCTCGCGTCAGCAGGTTCCGCATCTTGATGCGCACGAGCGTCTGTCCCCCGCGAGCGGTTGGCCGCGAGACCTCCACGTCGAGGCATACGTAGGGGGCGTTGTCGAGCTCGAAGAACATCTTGCGTTTGATATCGATGGCTTCGATCAGGCTGGGCACGCGAATAAGAATATCCCGCCAGCGCCATCAGAAGACGGCGGGTCCAAAAGGCAAGACGGCGGGTCCAAAAAGCAGGACCCGCCCTACACTGTTTCCTGTGACATACGACGTCATCGTCATTGGCGGCGGGCATAACGGCCTGACGACGGCGGCCTATCTCGCCCGCGCGGGCCAGAGCGTACTGGTCCTCGAACGTCGACATGTGCTGGGCGGTGCGGCGGTCACGGAAGAGGTGTTCAAAGGTTTCCACTTCTCGGTCTGCTCGTACGTCGTCTCGCTGCTCCGCCCCGAGATCATCCGCGAGCTCGACCTGCCAAGCCACGGGCTGGAGATTCTGCCGCTCGACGGCACGTTCACGCCGATGCCGAACGGCAACTATCTCTGGCGCGTCAACGATCACGACGTCACACGACGCGAGATTGCGCGGCACTCACGGCTCGATGCCGATGCCTACGACGAGTACGGGCGCGCGATGATCGAGATGGGCCGGTTCGTCAAGCCGATCCTCGGCATGCTGCCACCCGACCCGACGTCGCTCGATCCGCGTGGACTCAAGCAGCTCCTCTTTCTACTGCAGCGTTTTCGCAGGCTGTCGCGGTACGACCAGTACAACCAGATTCAGTTGATGACGCTCAGCGCGGTCGATTTTCTCGATCAATGGTTCGAGACCGACGTGCTGAAAGCGACGATGTCGGCATCGGGCATCATCGGCACGTTTCTGGGCGTGCGATCGCCCGGAACCGCGTACGTGCTCCTTCATCACTACATGGGGGAGATCGACGGGGCGTTTCGTTCGTGGGGACTCGCGCGCGGCGGCACTGGTACGATCTCCAACGCGATCGCCGGCGCGGCCCGCGCGGCCGGCGTCGAGATTCGCACCGGCGTGGAGGTCTCCAGAATTCTCGTCGATGGCAACCGCGCGACCGGCGTCGTGTTGAGCAACGGCGACGAGATTCGCGGGCGCATCGTCGCCTCGAGCGTCGACCCGCGACTGACGTTCCTTCGCTTCCTCGACAAGGGCCTGCTTCCGGATGACTTCCTGGACGACCTCGAGCACTACAAGTTTCGCGGCTCGTCCGCGAAAGTGAATCTCGCCCTCGACGCGCTGCCGAGCTTCAGTTGCAAGCCCGGATCCGGTCCGCACCTCCGGGGCGCCGTTTCGATCTCGCCGAGCATCGACTACATGGAGCGCGGCTACGACGATGCGAAATACGGGCGATTCTCGAGAAAGCCATACATGGATATCGTGATCCCCTCGCTGACCGATCCCAGCGTGGCACCCCCTGGCAAGCATGTGATGTCGTGCTTCGTCCAGTACGCGCCCTACCATCTGATCGACGGCACCTGGGACCAGCAGCGCGAAGCGTTTGGTGATGTCGTCATCGACACGCTCGCGGAGTACGCGCCCAACATCCGCGAGATCATCCTGCATCGGCAGGTCGTCACTCCTCTCGACCTCGAGCGCGAGTGGAGTCTGTCGGAAGGGAATATTTTTCAGGGTGAGCTGACCCTGGAGCAGTTGTTCTTCCTGCGGCCGGCGCCGGGTTGGGCACAATACCGAACGCCGATCGCCAATCTCTATCTGTGTGGATCCGCGACGCATCCGGGCGGCGGCATCATGGGGGCACCTGGGAGAAACGCGGCACGATCGATCCTGGCAAGTCCGCCCCGCTGACCGTTCAGTATTCGCTCGTTACTCAACACTGCAAATCGCGGGTGCTCGGTCGGTACAAGCGACACGACGTGCGATCGTGACGCGTCGAAAATGCGTGCGGGACGGCACACGCCGCAAGGTACGACCGTTGCCTTCGGCACCGCGGCTCCGAAGACGATCGCGATAGATCCTCACGCACGCACGGTGCGCGCGTTTTCTTTACGTGCGCGTGAGGTGTTCGCTGGTCGCTTCGGTTTCTCACGAACAGCTACCCAAGGAGGAACACATGGGCGGAGCACTACAAGGAACTGGACTGTCGAGCGTCTATCCTGTGCAGCAGGTCCCCTGGGGATGGAACCCGCTACTGAGCGGACAGGCCGGCGCCATACCTCCATTTGGAACGCACGTACCACAGCAGCTGCAATCGCTGCAGTTCGCGCTCCAACACCTGATGCAGTTGGGTGTCGTGCAGCAGCAGCAGATACAGCAGCTCTTGCAGATCGTGCCGCAGCAGCTTCAGCAGATTCAGTATCTGATCCAGTTCATCGCGCAACAACCGTATCAGCAGGCGTATCAGACGCCGCTGATGCACTCCCAGCCATCGTTCTTCCCGAACGTTGGATATGGCGTATCGCTGCCCCAGATCTTCAGCGGGCAGGGAGGCGTCGGGCAGACCGGTTACGTGATGTAAGGCGCGAGGACGGATCGATCGGGAGGGCGCGTCACGTCCGATTGACGCGTCCTCTCTGACTGGAAGGAGAACGTACATGAATCAGGCACTTTTTGGATCGACGACGCCGGGTTGGGCGGCTCTGTCGTCGCCTGTGTTTGCATGGCCTCAGGCATCGATGCCGATCACCACCGCACCGCTCGCGCCGCAGCGACCTGCCACAGGAGACCCGCAGGCGACACCGGCGTTCGACTGGACAGGGCTGGGCGCGGCATTGCCGCTGGCTGCTGGTGCCGTCACCGCGCCACTCATGGTCCCGCACACGGTGACGGCTTCAGCGCTCATGGCGAGCGTCGCCGCGCGACGCGGGCTGCCGCACGGGCCAACCAACGACCACGATGTCGAGGAACTGCTTTACGACGCGATCGAATTGTTGCCCGGCGCGAGCGATGTCGAGGTCCGATGCGAAGGGGGCCGTGTGACATTGACCGGCTCGGTTCCGCACAAGCGCGTCAAGCACGATCTCGGCGAGTTTGCGTGGGTGATCCCCGCGATTACCGACGTCCAGAACACCCTGACGATTACGGGCCGGCGCCGATCGCGAGCGTTCGGTCGTGAGTCGGAGCAGCAGGCAAGCGGACCAGGTCGGAAGCAGTCATAACCCACGTGCTGGATCATCGCGCCATGTCCGGGGCCGCCTGAAGGCGGCCCCTACGTACACGTGTGTTCTCGTTACGCGTGTGTTCGTCGTAGTCGTAGGGGCCGCCTTCGGGCGGCCCGGGACATCGTAGTCGCAGGGGCCGCCTTCAGGCGGCCTGCGCGAGGTCGAGCATTGGGCATTGAGCATTTCGCAGTGCGCGTGTATATGTCAGCACGATGCACGACGCGATCATCGTGGGGGCTGGCCACAACGCCCTGACCGCCGCCTTCTATCTCGCGAAGGCCGGCCTCAAGACACTTGTACTCGAGCGCCGCGCTGAGGTTGGCGGCGGAGCGCTGACGACAGAGATCCATCCCGGGTTTCGTTGCCCGACGCTCTCGCACGAGATCCTGCTGCACGAGCGCGTGGCGACCGAGATGGAGCTGCGCCGGTATGGCGTCGAGTTCCTCGCGGCAGCAGCGCGCGTGTGCGCGCCTTCGCGGAAAGGGCCCGCGCTCGTCATCTCGGATGACCTCTCGCAGACGGCGCAGAGCCTCGAAGCCCGAAGCACGAAGGATGCGGACGCATACCCGCGCTTCCGGCTGGCGCTCGACCGCATCGCATCGGTGCTCGCGACGACGTTCAGCGAGCCTCCGCCGGATATCGACCATCCCAGCGCGCGCGACGTCTGGGGCCTGCTGAAGACGGGACGGGCATTCCGTGCGCTCGGACGCCGCGATGAATATCGCCTGCTTCGATGGCTGCCGATGCCGGTCGCCGATCTCACCGGCGAATGGTTCGAAAGCGATCTGCTGCGGGCCACGATTGCGGGTCCGGCGGTCTCGGGCACGATGCTCGGTCCGCGGTCGTCCGGCAGTTCGCTGGTGCTGCTGATGCGAGAAGCGCATCGGCACCTCGCTGGTCGATCGACGATCTCGGTGCAGGGCGGACCCGGCGCCTTGACGCAGGCGATGGCACGCGCCGCGATCGCGGCGGGAGCGGAGGTGCGCACGAGCGCGCCGGTTGAACGAATCCTGACGCGCGACGAACGGGTCGCCGCGGTGGTGTCGAACGGAGAGGAGATCGCGGCCAGGACCGTCGTCTCGGGCGCCGACCCCAAGACGACCTTCCTCGATCTGCTCGATCCGCTGGCTCTGCCGCCGGACTTTGTCGCGCGCGTGCGGCACTATCGCGTCGCCGGCACCGTCGCGAAAGTGAATCTTGCGGTGTCCTCGCTGCCCTCGTTCCTGGGTGTGAGCGACGCCTCGATGCTCACGGGACGAGTGCATCTGGGGCCCGACCTCGACTATCTCGAGCGTGCTTTCGATCACGCCAAGTACGGCGAGTACTCGAGACGGCCGTGGCTCGACCTGACGATCCCGTCGCTGCTCGATCAATCGCTCGCGCCCGAGGGCGCACATGTGATCTCGATCTACGTGCACTATGCTCCGTACGTGCTGAGACACGTGCAGTGGCCGGCGTCGAGGAATGCGCTCCTCACCGCCGTCCTCCGCGTGCTCGAAGATCACGCGCCCGGTATCGGCCAGCTCGTCGTCGCGAGCAACGTGATCACACCAGCCGATCTCCACGCCGAATATGGGTTCGCTGGAGGACATATGTTCCACGGCGAGCTCTCGATCGATCAGTTGTATTCGATGCGACCGGTCCTCGGCTTCGCGCGCTACGATTCACCGGTCGCCGGCCTCTATCTCTGTGGGGCGGGCACGCATCCAGGTGGATTCCTCAGCGGTGCGAGCGGTCGACTTGCGGCACAGCGTGTGCTCTCGTCGACCGACGATCGTTGAAGCCCTGCGAAGATCGGGACGATACTTGTTGGCGAAGGCGACGAATTCGGGCATGAGATACAGCCGTGTCGCGGGACTCTCTGTGGTCGTCCTCGCTGCCGCCCTGTCTGTAGGCGCTGCAGACGCTGGACAGCGCGCCGGCGGCCCAGGCGGGCGCCGCACTCCGTCAGGTCCTCCAGCGAATGCCGGTGTGATCGTCGGCCGCGTGGTCGATGCGAACACCAACATACCGGTCCGCCGCGCGCAGATTCAAGCGACGAACGACCAGGCGTACGTGGACGCGACGTCGGACGATGAGGGCCGCTTCACACTCACGGGGCTGTCACCCGGCGAGTGGCAGGTGACCGTCCAGAAGGGCGGGTACTTCCCGTGGCATATCGGCCAGCGGCGGCCCTTCGAGATCCCGCCGCCTGTGAAGATCGCGCCGCGGCAGCGGCTGACCGCCGATATTCCGTTGTCGCGCGGCGGGGTCATCGCGGGGCGCGTCTTCGACGAAAACGGAGAGCCGCTCGCAGGCTTGCAGGTCAAGGTGTATCGCGCCCGGATGGCACAGGGGTATCGACGGCTCGAGTCGGTCGGGGTCGCCGATCGTACTGACGACACCGGTGCGTACCGCATCTACGCGCTGCCGCCTGGCGATTATTATGTCGCAGCCAGCCTGCGCATGGCCCCTGCCGACTCGATCGTTGAAACGACGTACTCACCGACGTACTATCCTGGCACCGGCAATCTCGGCGAGGCCCAGCGCATCCGGATCGATCTCGGCACCGAAGCGACCGCGATCTTTCCCCTCCTGCCGATCCGTCACGTCCGCGTGTCCGGTACGCTTCTCTCTTCGTCCGGCGCGCCAGCCGACGCGTTCCTCAATCTGGAGTCCGAGAACAGCGAACTCGGCATGCCGCTCGGTATCGGAGCCGTGACGAAAGGGGACGGCGGATTCACCATCGCTGACGTTCCTCCGGGACGGTACACACTCACCGCGTCTTCGCGTGGCGACGGGCCGTACGAGACCGCCGACATGCCGATCGTGGTGGGCAACGACGACATCACCGGGCTCTCGCTCGTGACTCAACGCTCAGCCGGGATGCGAGGGCGGTTCGTCGCAGATGCCGGCGTCGCGCGGGCATTGCCGCAGAGCATCGAGGTCACGGCCGTGGCGGCGCGTGTCAACGGCACAGTGCTGTCCCACGCATCGGGGCAGCCGTTCACACTTGGCGACCTCGCAGAACCGTTTTATCTGCGCGTCTCGTTACCAGAGGGGTGGGCGGTCACGACGATCTCGGTCGGCGGCATTGACGTGACCGACGGCACGATCACTCTTCCAGCCGGACAGCAGTCTGATGCGCGCATCGTGATCACGGACCGCATCGCGCAGGTCAGCGGCACGGTAACGGCGGCAGGTCGACCCGCGAAGGCTGCGATCGTGATCTTCGCAGCGGATCCGTCCACGTGGACGTTCCCGACTCGCTACGTGCGCAGAGTGAGCACCGACGATCAGGGTCGCTACTCGATCGCCGGGCTGCCGCCGAACGAGCGATATCTAGCAATCGCGGCCGACTATCTCGAAGACGGCGAGCACCTCGACCCGGACTTCCTGGAGCGGGTCCGCGAGGTGGCGTTGCCTTTTCCCCTCCGCGAAGCGGAGGCGCGCACGCTCGACCTCCCGCTGTTGACACGATGACTACGACCGCGCGTCTCATCGTGCTCGCGCTCGCGGCCTCGCTGCTGCCACGAGAGGCGAGCGCTCAAGGCGTGCCACGACGCACGCAGCGGATCGATCCGCTGACGGCAAGCATTGCCGGCAAGGTCACGACCGCCGATACCGGCGCGCCGATTCGCGGCGCCGAGGTGCGCCTGTCGAGCGACGGTCGCTACAGTCGTCTCGGCACGACCAACGGAGACGGCCGCTTCGAGCTGAGAGATCTCCCCGCCGGCGTGTACAGGCTGACGGTGTCTCGTACCGGATTCATCACGCTGCAGTTCGGCCAGCGTCGCCCGTTCGAAAGTTCGACGCCGATTACGCTGGCTGAAGGCACGAACACAGAAGCAAACGTCGCCCTCATTCGCGGCGGTGTGATTCATGGCCGTGTGCTCGAACAGTCCGGCGAGCCGCTCGCAGGTACGCGAGTGCAGGCGCTGCGATCGCGTGTGGTCCAGGGGAAACGCCGGCTACAGAGCGTCGGCGCCGCCGATCAGACAGACGACACAGGCGCGTTCCGGATCTACGGTCTCCCCGCCGGTGACTACTACGTGGTGGCGGCCGCTGGTCTCGGCGATCAGGTCAAACGGGATCCACCCACCTATTACCCGGGCACCGCGAATCTCGCCGAGGCGCAGCCCATTACGATCCTCCCTGGCGCGGAAGCCTCCGCCGATTTTCAGATCGGCGACGTCCGCAACGCGCGTGTCAGCGGAATCGTGGTGAATTCAGCGGGCAATCCGATTCCGGCCATGGTGAATCTCGTGTCAGAGACTGTCAGCACTGGTCCCGCGCTCGAAGGCACAGTCGCGGCGCTTCAAGTGCATGCCGACGCAGGACCTGATGGCAGGTTCACGCTCGAGAACGTCCCGCCGGGACCATACACGTTGACCGCGATGCTCATGCCGGGTCCGGTGGGTCCGGATGTGTTTCAGGCGCCTCGCACGGGCCCGCCTTCCATCGCCGACATGGTCAGGCGCTTTCCTGAGCAAGCTGTGACGCCGCTTGTCGTCAATGGCAGCGATGTCGCCGGTCTCACCCTGGTCACACAAAGGGCGGCGGTGTTGAGCGGCTCGATCGTCGCGGACTCCGGCGTCACGAGGCCGCTCCCACGGGGCATCCGGGTGTCGCCGCACAACGTCAGCTTCGGCACGATGATGACGATCGGTGACGCAAGCAACTCGGGATTCGAACTGGTCGGGCTGGCGACTCCCTTCACCATCGGCGTGCAGGGCGTGCCGGAGGGATGGACGGTCAAGTCGATCCTGTTGGACGGCCGCGATGTGATCGACGAGACGGTCGACCTGCACGGTGCGAACGCGGCGCTTCGTATCGTCCTGTCCGACCGTCCCTCGTCGGTAGTCGGGAGCGTGCAGTCGCGAAACGAGTCGATCGACTACAACGTCGTCATCTTTCCTGAGGACTCGACGAAGTGGAACTTCGAGTCGCGCTACATCAAGACGACGCGGACCGACGCCCAAGGGCAGTTCCGAATTCCGGACCTTCCGGCCGGGGAGCGTTATCTGGCAGCCGCCGTCGACTATCTGGAGGACGGCGAACAGAACGATCCGCAGTTCCTCGAGCGGCTGAGACTTCGCGCGACCAGCTTCTCGATCGGTGAAGGCGAGCAGCGTTCGCTCAGGCTCGACCCGATCTCGCGCTAGTTCGGTGAGGCAAGGCAACTCTTTTACAATTCGCTAACAACACGTCGACGCTCGGCGACGTCAAATAGCATGTGATGAGACGCGCAGCGACCGCTCTTGTCGTGGCACTCGTGGCAGTGATGTCGCTCGATCCCCTCTTCGCCCAACGAGACGGCGGCGCGAATCCTCGTCAAGGGGGTGCGGGTCCGCGCGGCGGTGGCGGCTTCAGCGGCCCAGGCGGCCCGCAGGGACGCGGCGGTCAGGGCGGTGTCGGACGAGGGCGTGGCAATCAAGTTCAGGGCACGGCGGTCATTCGCGGACTCGTCACCGCGGCCGGCACGAGCTCACCGCTGCGGCGCGCGCAGGTCAGCGCCGTCGCCACCGACATCCGCGCATCGCGTGCAGCCACGACCGACGCGAACGGTCGGTTCGAGCTACTCAACCTTCCGGCAGGGCGCTGGACGATCACGGCCTCGAAAGGCGGCTTCGTCTCGCAACAGTACGGACAGCGTCGATCGTTTGAATCAGTCGAACCAATCGACCTCAGCGAAGGGGCGCGATTCACGGCGAACTTCAGACTGGCTCGCGGCGGCGTCATCACGGGACGCATTTCCGATGAGTATGGCGACGCGGTGACCGGTGCGCGCGTCGAGGTCCTGCGTTCGCAGATGGCACAGGGACGACGACGACTGACTCCCGTATCGATGACGAGCCAGACCGACGACACCGGTACGTTTCGCGTGTTCGGGCTCTCGCCCGGCGAATACTATGTCGCCGCACGCATGCAGCCCACGTCGCCTGATTTCGGAGATGGGGGCCCTGTCACGTTCGCGCCGACGTACTTCCCCGGCACCGGAAACGTTGCAGATGCGCAACCGATCAAGATGGAGGCGGCCACCGAACAATCGGGGATCAACTTCAGTCTCCTCGCCGTCCGCTCCGTGCGCGTGTCGGGGACGGTCGTCGACTCGAACGGCGCTCCCGTTCAAGCGATGGTGTCGCTGGCGACCACGTCGACGACACAGGGGTCGTTTGGTTTCGGCGCCAACAGCCGATCGCGTCCCGACGGCACCTTCACGATCTCGAATGTATCGCCGGGTGATTACATGCTCGACGCCACCACCGCGCGAGGTGGCGCCGCGAACGCCGCACCAGAGGTCGCGTCGATGCCGCTCACTGTCGGCGGTGAGGACGTGAACGGCATTGCTGTCGTCACCTCAAAGGGCGCCACGATCAGAGGGGCAGTGAGCACCGACGGCGGTGCCCGCCTGCCCACGGGCATCCAGGCGTCGGTTCAGTCAGTGGGAGGAGGCGGCCTGCGTGGGAACGGGCTCGTTGCGCAGGTCAGCAACACGGGCACGTTCGACGTGACAGGCCTGGCAGGATCGTACGTGCTTCGCATCGATCGCGTGCCTGATGGATGGACGGTCAGGTCGATCACGCTGAACGGCCGCGACGCACTGGATGTTCCGTTCGACGTGCGAGGCTCAGATCAACTCGTCGCGCGCGTCGTCCTCACCGATCGCATCAACGAAGTAACCGGCACCGTACGATCCGGCGACCAGGCAGCCACGAACGCGAGCATCGTCGTCTTCCCTGAGAATCCGGCGCTCTGGCCGTTCCCCTCGCGCCGTGTGCGCACGACGCGCGTCGACTCGACGGGATTGTTTCGACTCCGCGGCCTGCCTCCAGGCGAACGCTATCTCGCCGTCGCGGTCGACTATCTCGAACAGGGAGAGTTTCAGGATCCTGATTTCCTGCAAAGCATGAAAGGGCGAGCGACCGCAATCACCCTCGGCGATGGTGAGACGAGAAACATTGAGCTGACGCTAGTTCAGAGATAGATGAAAATGCAAAATGCAAAATGCAAGATGCAAAACGAATGCCCCGATGCGTGCCGCGCGCTTTTTGCATTTTGAATTTTGAATTTTGAATTACACGCGATCAGAAGAAATCACTTCTCCAATAAAACACATCGTCCGCACTGCGCGGCATCGCGACATCCGCAAGCGGCCGGACCATGAACACGTCCCGCGCGTCGATGCGGTCGCGCAGTTCGAGCTGCGGCGGTACGAGGAATCCTCTGGGCCACCATGCCCTGATGAGCGGCGGGGCCTTGTGCGGCTCGCGCGCCACGAGCGACTGCAGCATCGCGCCGACGCGAGCGCCGGCGGGATCGCGATCGCCAGCTTCTTCGAGCGTCCATCCGTTCGCGCTCTCGTGAAGGACGACATAGGCGACCGCGGACGCGCCTTCTTCCGCGACGAAGAACTCGATCTGACGGTGGCCGGGCTGGCCCAGGCCCGCGAGCAGGCGCTTCTTGGAGAGCGCATACTGGACGAGCGAGGGGCTGCGTCGCAGCGCAAACCGCGCGGATGCCGACCGCGCCTCGTGCAAGCCGGCGACGGCCGGCAGATCGCGCTCCTCGCCGGCGCGGACGAGCATCGCCGGCGCGCCGTCCTTGCGTGTCACGACGACCGTCACCTCGTCGAGGGGCACGGGCGCGAAGCCGAGCCGCTGGTAGAACGCGGTGCCGATCTCGGAGAAGAGCCCCGCCATCAGCGCGCCGTCTTTGCGCTCCTGTTCGAGCAGCATGTCGATGATGCGCGAGGCGTATCCCTGGCCGCGACGATCGTCAGGCGTGAACACTGCGCCAATGCCGCACATCCAGCCGATGCGCCCGTCGAGCGTCACGTCGTAGCGATACCGCTTGGCACTCGCGAGCAGCTCACCGCGGTCGTCGAGGAGCGCAAAGCGGTGCAGATGGTCACGGCCCCACACCGTGCGCAGTTGCGCCTCGTTCCAGCGTACGTAGGCGTCGCGCGAAAGCCCCTCGTTCCAGATCGTCCACGTGTGATCGAGGATTCGCTTCCGCAAGGCCGCATCGGCGGTCACTAATCTCATGCACGTCCGTCATCGATTGTAACGGTGCCACTCATGAACGCCTTTGGTGTAGAAAGGGTCATGACGACGACCGTCTCCAAGGATCTCCGTTATCCGATCGGACGCTTCACGGCGGTGATGCCGATCACGCGGGAACTGCGCGATCGGGCGATCGACGCTATCGCCGGACTGCCGGCACGCATGCGCGAGGCGGTCGCGGGGCTCGACGACCGTCAGCTCGACACGGCCTACCGACCCGGAGGCTGGACGGTGCGACAAGTGGTCCATCACGTTGCGGACAGCCATATGAACGGGTTCATCCGCATCAAGCTCGCCCTGACTGAGGACACGCCGACGATCAAGCCGTACGACGAGAACGCGTGGTCGACGCTGCCCGACATGCGTCTGCCGATCGCGGTCTCGCTCGGGCTGCTGGACGGCATCCACGAGCGATGGGTGACGGTTTATCGCGCGCTCTCCGTCGATCAGTTCGCGCGGTCGTTCGTGCATCCGGAACTCGGCGCGGAGATGACGCTCGACTACCATCTTCAGAACTACGCATGGCACTCGCATCATCACCTCGCGCACATCACGGAGTTGCGGCGGCGCGAGGGATGGTAAGATGACGTCCGCTCGAAGCGGAGGCACGTGGCCAACAACAAGGAAGACATCGGCGATGCGCTCGGCATGATCGAGACACGCGGTCTGGTCGGCATGATCGAAGCCGCCGATGCGATGCTCAAGACTGCGAACGTCGTGCTCGTGAGCTGGCAGAAAGTGGATGCCGGGCTCGTCACCGCGCTCATTCGCGGCGACGTCGGCTCGGTGAAAGCGGCCACCGATGCCGGCGCGGCCGCGGCACGCCGCGTCGGCGAGTTGATCGGCGTACACGTCATCCCGCGCCCCGCCGACGATCTCGGGAAGATCTTTCCAATTCGGTAATGGGGTCGGGAGTCATTTTCCGGATAGTCAGCCGGAAAAATGACTCCCGACCCCATTACGTTTCTCGAAACATGGCGTTCAGCTCTGTCCCTGGGCGCGTGCCGCCGAGACGACTGAAGGTTCCGTTACTCGCAATCTCCTGAGCCGCGTCGAGGAGACCCGTCCACGCGACGCGGGCGAGCGCTCCACCGACGCTGATTCTTCGGACTCCCGCGTCCGCGAGCTGCGCGACGGTCGCAAACGGCGCGTGCACCAGCACGTTCACCGGCTTCGGCGCTACGGCGGCGATGACCGCCGCGATATCCGACATCGACTTGAGCCCCGGTGCGTATAGACACTCGGCGCCCGCCTCAGCGTAGGCCACGAGCCGTTTGATGGTCTCGGCCAGATCGGGACGGCCGGCGATGAAGCCTTCGGATCGTCCCGTCAGGAGCACACCGGTGCCGCTCTCATCGATCGCGCGTCTGGCCGCGCGAACGCGCGCAACCGCCAACGAGAATTCGAAGAGCGGCTCGCGAGCGTTGCCGGTCGAATCCTCGATCGACAGCCCAGCGATGCCCGTCGTGACCGCGCGCGCGACGTTCGCCGCCACACCATCGGGCTCGATCGCAAAGCCGCCTTCGAAGTCGGCGTTGAACGGAAGATCGACCGCCGCGCTCATTGCCTGCAGATGCGCGACCGCCTCGTCCACCGAGACCGCCTGATCGCGCCGTCCGATCGACCACGCGAACCCGGCGCTGGTCGTCGCCAGCGCTTTGAACCCGAGCGTGGCGAGCGCCCGTGCACTCCCGATGTCCCAGGGATTGGGCATCACGAAACAGCCGGATTGGTGAAGCTGGCGAAACGTACGGCGACGCGATTCGACGGTCATTCCGCCATGGTACGGGCCCAACCGAGGCGGGTTGTATGGGTGACGATAGGATGCTCGTAGGGTCCGGCGTTAGCCGGACCGTCCGTCTTCGAATAAGCAGATATATGCACATTGACAATGAGCATATATCTGCTCATAATCAACGGCCATGCGTCGGAAGCCTGGTGGCCTGGTCCCCCTCGAGATCGCAATCTGCACCTGTGCCGCGAATCTGCTGGTCCGGGGCACGCGCGAGTTTCATGGCTACGAGATCGCCAAGCGTCTCAGCGACGTCGCCGATCACAAACTGCTGACCGCCTACGGCACGCTCTATCGCGCGCTCGGACGGCTCGAAAGCATGGGCCTGCTCGAGAGTCGTTGGGAGGACCCCGAAGTCCCGGCTCGTGAGAATCGGCCTGGCCGCCGGCTGTACTCGCTCACCGCAGCAGGAGAGTCCGCACTCGACGAGGCGCGCAAGGCCGAGGCCGCCACATCACGCAGACGTGTGCGCAGACGAAAGCCGGCCACCGCATGACACCGCTCGACGGCGCCAATGCGATCGTGCGCGCGTGGACGCGCCTCTACACGTGGCGGCTGCCCGCATTCACGCGCGATCTCCGTCGCGGCGAGATCGACTCGGATCTCTGGGAGTTCGAGCATGACAGCGAGCGCGATGGCGGTACTGTACACGCGATTCACGTGCTCACCCGTCTCGTGCGCGGCATTCCCGACGATGTGAGCTGGCGCGCGGCGCAGCTCACGGTGGGCATCATCGGGCTTCGGGCGGTCATCAGCATTGCCGCCGCCGCGGTCGCGGTGGGCCTGCTCTGGATCTACACCACGACGCGTGTCGTCGGCCTTCCCGCACCGGCACCGCTCGTTCGCGTCGACCTCTACGCCGAGCCGCCCCCTCCTCCGCCACCGCCGCCGCCACCGCGACGATCTCTCGAGAGAACGCCATGATCAATCGAACGTCTCGCGCCGCAGCGTTGATCGTCGTCGGCCTCGCGTGGGAATCGACACTGGTGTTGCGCGCGCAGGCACCGGCAGTGCCCGCGTTCGAAACGGCATCGATCCGGCGGAACCCGTCGGGCAGCGGCCTCCATGTTCAGATGGTCCGCGGCGAGCGTTTCATCTCACCGAACGCCACCGTGCGCGAGCTGATCCGAGCGGCATACCTCGTCGAGGACGTGCAGATTGCAGGCGGGCCCGGCTGGGCCGACCTGGATCGTTTCATGATCGAGGCGAAGACCGGACCCGGCGTCACGGCGGACACCGCTCGATTCATGCTGCGCACGCTTCTCACGGATCGTTTCAAGCTCGCGATCCACATCGAGCAGCGATACCTGCCAGGGTTCATGCTCATATCGAGCGGACGTGCAGAGACGCGCGACCTTCGTCCCTCAGGCGCGCAGTGTGCGCCCATCCGAGCGCCCCGAGACCTCTCCCTACCCCCTCCTCCACCACCGCCGCCCCCCGGCGACACGACGGTTCCTTTGACGGCCGGAACGATGCTGTCGAAGTGCGGCGCGCTTCTGGCGCCGGGCTATCTGTCGGCCCGTATGGTCACGATGGAGCAATTCGCGATCTACTTCTCTCGAATCCTCCGCCGGCCGATCGTCGACCGAACGAATCTCAAGGGACTCTTCGACATCGACCTGATGTACCAGATGGAATTCCAGGGCCCGGTGCCGCTCCCTCTTTCTCCCGATGCACCGTCCCTGTTCACCGCGCTGCAGGAACAACTCGGGCTCAAGCTCGAGTCGCAGCGTGTCCCGACGGATGTGATCGTCATCGATCGCGTGGAGCGACCGAGCGAGAACTGAGGCCGCCTGCTTCCTGATTCCTGATTCCTGATTCCTGATTCCTTATAATCCTGTTAGTGTCCCCATGTCGTTCATCAGCCGTGTCATCGCACTAGGCGCGGCCGTCATTCTCGCGATCGCCTGCAACGAGAAGCCCGTGGCCATTCCAGCGCCCGCGCCAATCCCCCACGATCCGTCGAGCTACGCGAACACCGACGCGTTCGTGATCAAGCATCTGGTGCTCGACCTGACGGCCGATTTCGATGCACGGACGCTGTCGGGCACCGCGGAGCTGCGCCTTGATCGGCGGAATGCCAACGCGACCGAGCTCGTCCTCGACACGCGCGACCTCACGATTCGCGGTATCGAGGCAGCTGCTGGAGACAGCGGTTGGAAGAGCGCCTCGTATCGACTCGATCCTGCGACGCCGGCATTCGGCAGCGCGCTTCGAATCGCGATGCCGAAGGGCGCCGATCGCGTGCGCATCACGTACTCGTCGTCACCATCGGCGAAAGGACTGCAGTGGCTCACGCCGGCGCAGACCGCCGGCAGGAAGCACCCGTTCCTCTTCAGCCAGGCACAGGCAATCCAGGCGCGCTCGTTCATCCCTCTTCAAGATCTGCCGGGTGTGCGGGCGACCTACGATGCCACCATTCACACGTCCAGAGACCTGGTCGCGGTGATGGCCGCGGAGAAGACGTCTGGTGAGACGGGGGGCGGCCTGTTTCACTTCCGGATGCCGCAGCCCATCCCGTCGTATCTGATCGCGCTCGCCGTCGGCGATCTCGCGTTCAAGTCGATGAGCGAACGAACGGGCGTGTGGGCCGAGCCTTCGGTCGTCGATGCGGCAGCGCACGAATTCGAAGACACCGAGAAGATGATGAAGGCGACCGAGGCGCTCTACGGCCGATACCGATGGGGCCGGTACGATCTCCTCGTGTTGCCGCCCTCGTTCCCGTTCGGTGGCATGGAAAACCCGCGCCTCACCTTTGCAACGCCAACCGTTATCGTCGGCGACAGGTCGCTGGTCTCGCTCGTCGCGCACGAACTGGCCCACTCCTGGTCGGGCAACCTCGTCACCAACGCGACGTGGACCGACTTCTGGCTCAACGAAGGGTTCACGACGTATCTCGAACGCCGCATCGTCGAGGTGTTGTACGGAAGGGCGTTCGCACAGATGGAAGCGGCGATCGGCGTCCGCGATCTCAAGGAAGATCGCGCCGTCGCCGAGCATCCCGGCGACCGTACGCTGCAGCCCGACCTCGCAGGACGCGACCCTGACGACGCGACATCGAGAGTGCCATACGAGCAGGGCGCGCTCTTCCTGACCTTTCTCGAGTCGAAGGTTGGCCGAAACGCGTTCGATCGGTTCCTTCGCCAGTGGTTCGACGAGCACGCGTTCAAGAGCGCGACGACGCAGCAGTTCCTGACGTTCCTGCACGAACACCTGCTCGCAACACGGCCGGGCGTCGTCACCGATGCGCAAATCCAGGAGTGGCTGCACACCGAGAGCATCCCGGCATTCGCCGTGCTTCCACAGTCGGATGCCTTCACGAAAGTCGAGCAGGCGCGCGACGCGTGGCTCGGTGGCGGATCGATCGACGCGCTCGCGACCAACGCGTCGAAGTGGTCGACGCAGGAGTGGATCCATTTCATCGACTCGCTGCCGCGGCGCATGGAACCGGCACGGTTGTCGGCTCTCGACCGCAGGTTCACGCTCACCGAATCGCAGAACGCCGAGATCGCGCACGTCTGGTATCGCCTCGCGATCGCCAATCACTACACCGCAGCGTTCCCCGCGATGGAGCGCTACATGATCCGCATCGGCCGCCGAAAGCTGATCGTGCCGCTCTATCGCGATCTCGCGGGCACGGCGGCTGGAAAAGCGCTGGCCTCAGAGATCTACGCGAGGGCACGAGACGGCTATCACCCGATGACGAAAGACGGCGTCGAGGGTGTATTGCGTCGGACCGCTCAACCCACGCCCTGACAGTGGCAAACCAGGGGCTTGCACTTTTCTGACGACGATGGCATCGTCGTCGTGCAAGTGAGAAGGAGCAAACCGATGGCTGCGGCACGATCGTTGATGACGGTCGACGAGTACCTCAGGACGCCCGAGACGGTACTGCCGGCGGAACTGGTGTACGGGATCCTGCACGTTGCGGAGGCCCCTACGCCACGCCATCAGTCTGCGGTCGCTCAACTCTTCATGGCGTTGCGAGCGCATGTCATCGAGCGGAGGCTCGGAGAGGTCTGGCTCTCGCCTCTGGACGTGGTGCTCGACCCGGTCAAGGCCCTCGTGGTGCAGCCGGATTTGATGTTCATCTCGAATGCTCGCGAGTGGATCGTCCAGGATCGCGTCCGCGGTGCCCCCGATCTGCTCGTCGAAGTGTTGTCTCCACATCCTCGAATCGGACGCACGGAAGAACATCTGCAGTGGTTTGCCGAGTATGGCGTCCGCGAGTGCTGGCTGGTCCACCAGGATCAGAAGCGGCTCGTCGTCGTCACGTTCGATGAACAGCGAATCCACGAGCGGCGGCTCACAGGCAAGACCGAACCGATCACTTCAAGCGTGCTGCCGGATTTCTCGTTGAGCCTGCAGCAGATTCTCGATTTCTAATCCACGCCGTCCGTGACGCCCGAATCACGCCAACCAAGGGACGCTTAGACAAAATCCGTCCGGTCGAGCGTTTATAGGTAGTCGTTGTACGTAGGGTCCGGCTTCCTTGCCCGCCATAGTGCGAATCGCGAAGGCGGGAGGCGGACCAGGTAGCGTAGTGTCCGGCGTTCCGTGCTGACGAACGACACCATCGCTGCGCTGTATGCCGCTCACGGGCCGCGGCTCTATCGCTACGCCGTGCTGCTGCTGGCGGATCGCACCGCGGCTGAAGACGCGGTGCAGGATGTGTTCGTGCAACTCGCCCGTGCATTCAAGCACCGATCGATGTCGGACATCTCGTTCGCGTATCTGGCCACGACGCTGCGCAACACGTGCTACAGCATGCTGCGACGACGGCGAGGCGGTCCTTTCCGAGCGGCCGGAGAACCGCGGGTCGGACTGATCGAACCTGCATCCGCAGACGCGAGCGAAGAGGAGCGCGTGTTGATCGACGAGGTATTGCGACGACTCCCGGCTGAACAACGCGAGGTCGTGTATCTGAAGGTGTTCGAGGGGATGACGTTCCAGGAGATCGCCGATCGCTGTGGCATCGGCATCAACACTGCCGGCAGTCGCTACCGCTACGCCATCGAGGCACTTCGGCGCGCGCTCGCGCCAGGCGAACAGTCATGCTGAACGATCGCGACATCGAAGACGCCCTCCGTCGGTATCGCGTCGTCGATCCGCCGAGCGGACTTGGACCTGCGATCGGGGTCGCTGTCGAACCGCCTGGCCGATTCGAGTGGTTGTGGGGTCCGGCCGCCGCGGTCACCATACTCGCGGCGTGGATCGCGTTTCATGTTGGCAGCGTCGACACGCCCCCTGATCCCGTTCGAGCGAGCCAGATCGCGTTGATCACCGAGATGCTGGGAGGCGATGTGTACGCGGCCGCGCGGGCGGAGTTGATAGTGCCGGTCACTCCTCAAAAAGATCCTCTCGTCGTGCTCGCGGAGGACTCGTGGCAGACGAACTGACACCTCCTCGCGTCCGGCGCAGCATCAGGCGGATGGCGATGTGGGTTGTGCCCGTGTTGCTGCTGATCGCCGCGTGGCAGGTCTGGGATGCGATCGAAACGCAACGTCTCGATCGCGCGCTCGCTCTGGTAGCCGGCTCTCCGGTTCCGATGGAGATACCGCCAGCGGGCAGCGGCCGAGGCGCGGGGAAGTACTACGCAGCTGCGTCCATTCTCGCGGTTTCGCTGGCACCGAGGCAGCGCATTCAGGCCGGGCCCAATAGTCCGCTTGTCGACGTCGCGACCGGAATTCGCGATGCGCTCGCACGCGGAGAGGCTCCCAGCAAGGAGGCGCTCTCCTACGCATCGAGAGAAATCGAAGCGGGCCGCGGTATCTTCGATCTGCTGTCGCGGGCGAGCGAATTACCCTTCGACGGGTTCACGCCTGGGACGGACTTCAACTACCGCGTCTCCGGACTCATCGACGTAAACCGGCTCGCCGGCCTCGAGACGATCAATCGTGCCATCAACGGTCAAGGCGATGGCGCCGCGCGCATGTTGCTGGACAGGATTCGTTCGCTCCGGGCGTTCGACGAGGAACGGCTCATCCTTCACATGCTGCGAACGCGTCAGGTTCAGGAGATCGCATCCGATATCGGCATCCTCGCGGCTCGGGCGGTGGGTGATGATCGGCTCTCGGAACTCGATCGTGCTCTGGCCGAGACGTACACCACGGACGCGCTCGAGCGTGCGATACGAGGAGCCGCCCTGTCGATGCACGGGGAGTTTCGTGCGATGTGGGAGGGGCGAGGGTACCGCGGGTTTATCATCATCGGTCCTCTGCTGCGTCCTCTGCTCCGGCATCATGCCGTTATGCGATTACAGACGGCATCACAGGCGATCGCTGCGGCGCGACGTCCGTGGCCCGACCGCATCGACACGATGAACCGCATCACGGAGCGACGAACGATGGTGCCGGAGGTCTTTCACTTCGTGGCCGCCTCGAGAATGGTCTCGGTCTTCCGCGACGAAACAGTGCGCAACGCAGAAGCCGTCGCCGCGGTCCGTTGCGCGCGGCTGGTCATCGCGATCGAGCGCTATCGCCGCGCTCGCGGACTCCTTCCTTCTTCGCTCAGCGACATCGCGAGTCCAGGCGAGGACCAGACACTGGATCCCTTCACCGGAAAGTCGCTGCTCTTCTCACGCCGCGATGCCGGGTACGTGGTCTACAGCATCGGGCGCAACGGGAAGGACGATGGCGGCAAGCTCGTGCCCGATCTTCCGAGAGGCCGGGCACCGGGCACGCTTCCCGCTCCCGATGTCGGCGTCCGCGTGATGCTCAATCCCGCTCGCTGAAGGTCGGCACGCTCATCGAAGCTCCTTTCGAACCACGAGCTTCAGCCCCGACCACACGTCGTCGACGGCGCACACTTTCACGTCGACGAAGCCAAGCGGCAGCGCGATCTCGCGCACGGTGTCTTCGGTGATATCGGTCGGCACCTTCGACGATTTCTTCGGCCACGACACCCAGACGACTGCATCGGGCGCGAGCGATTGACGATAGCCGGCGAGCGCGTGCGCCAGCTGCGCTCGTCGCGTCGTGAAGACCTGCACGAGGTTCACATCGGCCGACAGCTTGGAGACTAAGCGCACGGATCGTGGCGCATCAAGCCGCTTCCGGTAGCCATCGGGTGCACCTGTCACAAGAACAGTGAGACCGTCCTTCAGACCAAGCTTCTTGGCGAGAGGAGTTCTTGAATAACCGGCCACGCCTGGCGATCGCTTCTGACCCGTCGGCCTCAATCAGGCCGTACGCGACGGAAGCGATGGACGTCGTACGAGCGCGCCCAGCAACATCGTCGAAACGATCACAGTACCCACGACCAGCGGCAACATCGTCATGGCGGAGCGTTCGGTCGTGGTCAGCAGATGACCGACCTGCGCGATCGAGGCCCCGATCGAAACGATCGCAAGCGTAACGAAGCCTCGTCGACTCATCCCGAGGCGATAACCGAGAGCAAAGCCCAACACGCCAAACAGAAGTAGCGTCACGTGCCGCCCCTCCCCGGTGCTGAGTATAGGGGAAAGTGTGGCTATGCGTGGTAGCGTATCGGCGCGCCAACTTTGTAGCGGCGTATAGATACGAGGAGCACGTTTTCATGGGTACGGTACGCATCACAACCGCAGCGGCGGCTCTGGCAGCGTCGCTCGCGCTCGGGGTTGCGCTCGGGGACGACATTGGCGCGCAGCAAGCCGGCGGAGGTGGTCAAGGGCGTGGCGGCGGACGCGGACGCGGGGCGGCGCCCACATCGACCACGCCGCCTGCCGGGGTCACGCCGCTCAAGGTGGATCTCTTCACGACGAAGAACTTCTACTTGGATCGCGCGTC
>DATFRP010000096.1:0-6814 GCA_035263125.1 Vicinamibacterales bacterium | reverse complement strand
GGGCTCAATCCTTCGGTGACGACCGTCGCGCTGTTTTCCCAGTGCGCGACGTAGAACCATCCGGTGCGCGGGCTGAAGGACGGCGGCGCCCAGTTGGTCGCGCCGTGCACGTGCGGCTGGATGAGCGTGCCCTCTTTCGTTGGCACCTTGCCTTCGACGCGCTGCGGCCGGCCCTTCGCGTCGAAGCCGTCCATCCAGTTCACCTTCACATACGGACGCCCGAGCAGGAATTCACCGGTCGTGCGATCGAGCACGTACATCAGGCCGTTGCGATTGGCCCACAACATCACCTTGCGCGGCCGCCCTTTGAACTGGACGTCGGCGAGCACAGGCACCTGTGTCGAGTCGTAGTCGAGCTCGTCATGCGGTGTGAACTGGTAGTGCCATTTCAGCTTTCCGGTGTCGGCGTCGATCGCGACCACGCTGTCGCTATACAAGTTGTCGCCGAGTCGCGAGCGGCCGTCCCAGTCAGGCGCGGGGTTACCCGTGCCGAAGAACGTCAGGTCCGTCTCCGGGTCGTATGCGCCCGCGTTCCACACGCCAGCGCCGCCCGTCATCCATGAATTCCCGGACCAGGTCTCGTTTCCCGGCTCGCCGGGTCCGGGAATCGTGAAGAAGCGCCACAGCTCCTTGCCTGTTTTCGCGTCGAAGGCCGCAATCTGTCCACGGATCGGACCGTCTCCGCCGGCGGTGCCGATGATCACCTTGTCCTTCACGATGAGCGGCGACATCGTGATCGAATAGCGCTCCGACGACTTCGCCACCGTCGTATTCCAGAGCATCTCGCCGCTCTTCGCGTCGATCGCCAGCAGATGCGCGTCGATCGTGCCCATGTAAAGCGTGTCGCCGAGAATGGCGAGACCGCGATTGACGCGACCGCAGCACGTGCGCGCGTCGGGCGCAGGCGAATAGGCAAACGTCCAGTACGGACGCCCGGTCTCCGCATCGAGCGCCACGATGTCGTTCGGCGCCTGCACGGTGTACAACACGCCGTTCACCACGAGCGCCGTCGTCTCGAACTTCTCGAGCGAGCGCGCCTGCCAGATCCACTGCAGCTGCAGGTTCTTCACGTTCGCCGGCGTGATCTGCGTCAGCAGGCTGTAGCGCTGATTGAACGGCGTGCCGGAGTACGACAGCCAGTTCTGCGGCTCCTTGTCGGCGTGCAGGATGCGATCGAAGGTGACCTGCTGCGCGTGGAGCGTGGTCACCGTCACCGCGACTGCAGCGAGCATCAGGAGTCGCGCCTTCATGGCGTGGGCCTGCCTTTCAACGAAACGAGATAGCTGACGACGTCGGCCAGCTCCTGCGGACTGAGCGTGCGCTTGTAGGACGGCATCGGCGTCGGCGCGAAGCCATGTTCCTTGAGATCCGCTTTGACGAAGGAGCGCAGCTCCTCTTTCGGATCCATGATCTGCACGGTGAACGTGTCGATGTTCAGGAGCCGCCCGGTGATCGTCGTCCCATTCTTCGTCACGACTCTATAGAATCGACTCGTCGGCAACACTTCCACGGCGGGATCGATCAGCGACTGTTCCAGATCGGCTGCGCGTCGAAGCTGTCCGATTTTCGAGAGGTCCGGGCCCAGGCGCGATCCCACGCCGTTCACCCGATGGCAGCTCGCACAGTTGCCCTTGCTCTCGTAGA
Source organism: Vicinamibacterales bacterium (assembly GCA_035263125.1). Taxonomy (GTDB): domain Bacteria; phylum Acidobacteriota; class Vicinamibacteria; order Vicinamibacterales; family UBA2999; genus Gp6-AA40. Next base: position 5,170 of record DATFRP010000096.1, on the reverse strand, counting down.
GACTCTTCCCTCGCGTGGCATCGCCGCTCACCGAAGCCGTCCGCTTCGTAGCGGCAACCGATCGCAAGTAGGCAACGATGCGCGACGCCTGCTCCTCGCTCATGTTCGTCGCCGGCATCGGCGTGTTGGGGATGCCGGTGCGAATGATGCGCACCAGATCGGCATCGGTCATCGGCCGGCGGAACTGCCCCCGACCGAGATCGATGCCCGGGATCTCGTTCCCATCAGGACCGTGACAATTCGCACACGTGTTGCGGAACGCGCGGCCGCCCTCTTCGACGTCGAAGGCGGTTTCGTGCTGTGCAAAGGCAACTTCTCGTAATGCAAAATTCAAAATGCAAAATGCAAAAACGCCCCCCATCGCGAGCGTTGCCGCTAGAGCTCGTATCCTGACTCGATCGTTTTGCATTTTGCCTTTTGCATTTTGCATTACATGTCTTCCTCAATTCTCCGGCGCCGCACCACCACGGCCACCCGGCCCCGCGCCTCGGCCGCGCCCACCGCGACCACCCGCGGGTTCCGGTGGCGGCACCGCGAACGCCACCAGCTGCGCGCCGGAATTCGCCGTGCCTCGCACGCCAACCACGACGAACTGACGGCCCTGATGCATGTAGGTCATCGGCAGGCTCGTCTGCGGTCCCGGGATCGGCGTCTGCCACACATCGGCGCCGGAGGCCTTGTCATACGCGTGGAAGACCGCCATCCCGCCGGATCCTTCGCCCGCGAAGAGCAGCGTTTTCGTGACGAGCAGCCCGGCCTGCGACGGGCTGCCGGTCTTCGGGATATTCAAACCCTTCAGCGCCGGATTGTTCTTCACTGCCGGTGGCGTATCGCCATTCGGGATCTGCCACGCGATGTCACCCTTGTTCATGTCGTACGCGGTGATGCGGCCGTACGGCGGCTTCAGCAGACGCAGGCCCTGAATGGTTGGCACGGCGCCGCCCATCGTGTAGTCCGAGTCGACTCCCGTCGTTTTCGGATCGGTGTTGGGGTTGAGTCCGATCAGGCCAGGCGTCGTTGTCGAACCCACGTAGACGAATCCTGTTTCCGGATCCGCGGCGCCGCCCGGCCAGTTCGCTCCGCCACCGAGACCGGGTGCGACGATCGTGCCCTTGTTCTTCTCGGTGATGAGCGAACCCGGCGTGTAGATCGGACCGATGCGATAGTTTTCGATCGCCTTGACCGCCTCGGCGCGCAACTCCGGTGTGAAGTCGATCAGGTCGTCGGTTGTGATTCCCTGCACATCGAAGCCCTTCGGCTTGTTCGGGAACGGCTGCGTCGGCGACGTCCACTCCTTCGGCAGATCGGTCTGTGGGACCGGTTTCTCGGTCCAGCCAAAGACCGGCGTGCCGTTCGTGCGATCGAACACGTATGCGAACGCCTGCTTCGTCAGCTGCACCACAGCGCGCACCGGCTTCCCGTTCACGTTCAGGTTCACGAGGATCGGATGCGGCGGCATGTCGTAGTCCCAGATGTCGTGATGCACCAGCTGCTGATACCAAATCATCTTGCCGGACTTGATATCGAGACACACCAGCGAGTCCGAGAAGAGATTGTTGCCAGGACGATGACCACCATACACGTCGTTGGTAGCCGACTCGACGCTGAGATATACGTATCCGAGCTGGGGATCCGCGGAGAACGGCCCCCAGACACCGGCGTTGCCCGTGTACTGCGCTGAATCTCCCTTCCACGACTCGTAACCGGGTTCGCCTTCGCGTGGGATCGTGTGGAACGTCCAGATCTTGCGACCAGTACGAACGTCGAAGGCCATGATGTCGCCCTTCACGTTCGACTTGTTGACACGACCGCCCGGCGTCAGCGCGGGCCCGACGACGATGACGTCGTTCGAGATCACAACCGGCGAGCTGTTGCCGATCCGCCCGGTAGGATCGAGGGGGACATCGAGATCGAGCTGCTTGAACAAGTCGACTGTGCCAGCCTGTCCGAAGCCCGCGACCGGTTGACCGGTCTTCGCATTCAGCGAAACGAGATGGAACCCTGGTGTCACGAGCACGATGCGCTCGTCGCCGCGGCCGTCGGTCCAGTAAGCAACGCCGCGATGCACTTTGCGAGGCGCTTTGTCGTAGCGCTCGCCTTCCTCGGGACGCCAGATCCAGAGCGTCTCGCCCGTCCCGGCGTTTGCCGCCACCACTGACCGGCGCTGCCCGGCCGTGAAGTAGAGCACGCCGTTCACCATGATCGGTGTGGTCTCGGTGGTGACCGTCTCGGCCGGTGTCCCGAAGTTGTCGAACTTCCACGTCCACGCGACCTGGAGGTTCTTCACCGTGTCCTTGTTGATTTGATCGAGCGGCGAATACCGCGTGCTGCCCTGCTCGGCGGAATAGGCTCGCCATTCGCCGTTGGTAGCGCCATTCTGCCCGTGGCCCAGCATCGGCCACAGTGCGGTGGCCACGAGCAGCCCCAGAAACATGCGTCGTCGCGGACGTCTCATCGATCTCCTCCGGTTTTTGCGGCCCCACAGTACGCGAAAGCCGTCATTCTGTCTATTACTTCGCCCGGTTACGGGGGGTGCGAACAGCGCTGTCAACACGGTGGGAACGGAGTTTTTCAACACGGAGGAAACGGGGGAAACGGGGTTCAACACGGAGGGAACGGGGGAAACGGAGAAGAACGATTCATACTCCGTTTCCCCCGTTGCCTCCGTGTGAAAAATTTCCGTTCTCTCCGTGTCGCCTGTTGAAAGCGGCTAGACTCTCGACTCGAAGGAGGTGCTCATGCACAGCCGGAACCTTCTAACGGGAATTGGTCTGGCGGCGATCCTGTCAGGAACGGCGGCGGCACAAGGCGTGGTGATGCAGCGGAACCTGTCGCTCGCACTTGCCAAGACGATGGCGGAAGCGGCGCTCGCCGAATGTCAGGGCAAGGGCTTCCACACTGCGGTTGCGGTCGTCGATCGCGCCGGTCAGGTGCTGGTGATCCTTCGTGACGAACAGGCCTCGGTGCACCAGGTGGAGATGGCGCGGCGAAAGGCCTACACGGCACGGATGTTCCGCACATCGACACTCGAATTTCAGAAGCGCACTGCGGCCGACCCGTCACTCCTTCCACAACGGGACGTCTCGGAGATGCTCGCCCTCGGCGGCGGCGTGCCCGTTCAGATCGGAAACGAGACAATCGGGGGAGTGGGAAGTTCCGGCTCGGGACAGGATGTGGACGACGGTTGCGCTCGAGCAGGAATCGCCAAGGTGGCCAGCCTGCTCAAATAGTGGACTGCTCAACCAGTGAACCACTCGAGCAACCGCACGTGTGATCGTAAAGACAAGGTGTATAAGGAGGGTATGTTTCGACACGTTGCCCTCATCCTTGTGGCGACGACTCTCGTGTTCACTCACACCGTGTCAGCGCAGAGAGGTCAGGGCACCGCGCCCGCATCGGGTTCAGGACGCTCGCACATGCGCCTCCCGACGTCGCCACCACTCGTCGCTCCGGTACTCTCGATTTCGCGAACGCTGCCGCCGCCGAGTCCAAGTGCGCCGCCGATCGGCATCGCGCAGCTTCCGTCGCGCGGCGTCGTGCAGACGTTGAGACCCGCTGGCCGCGACGTCTTCAGGGCGGGCCGTTTCGCGTACGCACCCGGACACGGCAGATTTTCCGGCGGCGGGTACGGCACGATCGCGAGCGGGTTCTACGGCAGCGGCTATTCCAGCGACGCCGATGCGAACGATGCGTCCGAAGCGAGCCTCGCGGCCGAAGCGTCGTCCCCCGACGTCGGATTTCTCCGTCTGGATGTCAGCCCCGGTTCAGCGCAGGTCTATGTCGACGGTCTCTATGTGAGCACCGTCGACGATTTCAACGGAGCAGGTGCGGCACGCGCGCTGGAGGGTGGACGTCATCGTGTGGAGATTCGCGCCGACGGTTACGAAACAGCGACCTTCGACGTGCGAATCGATCCAAACGGAACGACGACGTATCGACATCAGCTCAGAGCCGATCAACCGGTGCAGGCACGCACCGTGGTACCGGCCGCTCCAAAGACGTTCTATGTGATCCCGAAGTGCTACGCCGGCGACAAGCCGCCCGACAAGGACAGGCTGCCCAAAGGGTGTCTGATATCGAACCTGCGGAAAGTCCCGCCTGTTGTCAACAAAGCGGGTTGAGATCACGCCGGGCCTGAAGGCCCGGCCTACACTGTTCCTTCTCTCACGACGTGTATTTCTTCAACCAGCCCACTGTGAGCGGCCAGGCCTGCTGCGTGGCCCGCATGTTCGCGCCCTCGTTGCCGGTTTGCGCGCGAAGGAAACCGTGCGCCGCCCCGTCGAACACGTGCGGCTCATAGACCTTCCCCAGCTCTTTCATCTTCATCTCGGTTGCCGCGATCGTGTTGCCGATGCGCGCGTCCTGCATCATCCCCCCGTACAGCCCGAGCACTGGCGACTTGATCTTCGCCAGCGAGGCTGACGGCTCGAACGCGGGTGCCGCAGCACCGCCGCCTGCACCACGTCCGCCACCGCCGGCGGCCGGCGCGTCGGTGGGCGCGGTTCCGTAGTACACGACTGCCGCATTCAATGCCGGCTCGGCCACGGCCATCGCGAAGCTCTGATTGCCACCGAAGCAGAAGCCGACGACGCCGCTCCTGCCATTGGCGCGTGGCATCTTGAGCGCCCACTCGCGCGCGGCCTTGATGCGCGCGATGATCTCCGGCGCCGGCAGCGACAGCGTGGCCTTCACCATCTCCTGCTGTCCACCGAATGCCGAGGAGTCGCCGCCGTTGGGTCCTTTTCCCGACAGCAGATCGGGAGCAACGGCAATGAAACCTTCTGCGGCGAGCTGATCGGCGACGCCGCGGATCCAGTCGCTCAGCCCGAACACTTCCTGAATAACCACGACCACTGGCGCACGGCCATTGCCCGCTGGTCGCACGACCCACGTGTTGACCGGCACGCCGCCGACTTCGATCTTCACGTACTCGCCCTTGCGCGGCGATGTGGCGAGGCGAGCAGCCGCCCCCATATCGTCGGCGGGCAGCGCCGCATTGGCAGGCGCGGCCTGCATCGCCGCCCACTTCATCTCCTCGAGCGCGTGCGCTGCGTGAATGTTGCCCTCGGCGGCCATGTGCGCGATGTGCTCCGCCGCCGTCATCCCATGTCCCGCGTGTTCGCTCGCCGGGGCGGCCGCTTCGACGACGGCCGTTGCCGCCCGCTGGCTC
>DATFRP010000095.1:0-14173 GCA_035263125.1 Vicinamibacterales bacterium | reverse complement strand
TGAGCCGCGGCGGACATGACGCCGGGCCCGAGGAGCAGGAGAGTCAAAAAGGCACACGAAGTCTTCATGATGTCTTGTAAAACCTGTTAAGTCCTGTGAACGGAAAATGCCGACCGACGTTATTTGCTGCCGCCGCGTCCGCTCGATCGGGAGCGCTCGCGTTCGGCCGCCTGGTGCAAGGCGGTGAACCGTGCCCACTGGTCGGGCGTCAAGACGCGTTTCATGCGGAGCATCATCATCGTGTGTGATTTGTTCAACTCCGCGCGCGCTGATTCGACTCGCTCCACTTGATCCATCACCGAACCATCGTCACCGTGCTCCATGAGCCGTTCGAATTCGGCTTCGGCCAGGTCGAGCGCCTTCTTCTGTGCCTTCAATGTCGGTACGGCGGCTTGGAAGATTTCTTCAAGACGCCGACTCTGCTCGGTCGACAGGCCGAGGTCGCGTCGGTACTGTTCCGATTGCCACCACTTCGACCCTTGCGCGGAGATCGGTTGAGTTACGAGACAACCGAGCGCCACGAGGGCCACGAACGGCCCGAGCAGATGCTTCGCTGTCATACCCTACTGCCCGGCGATACGACTGATCGCCAAACGCCGTTTACTTCTAATCAGGCAAAGACATACGGTAACACGAACGGGGTGCGGCCGGGGTGCCGGAAAACCCCTTTGGCGGTCACGGATTGGCGAGCATTTCGAGGCGGCGGATGACCTGTTCGACGAGGTTGTCCGGGGTCGAGGCCCCTGAGGTCAGGCCGACAGCCAGAGGGCCGTCCCTCAACCATCCACGGCTGACGACTTCCTGCTTGGCATCCACGGGCTTGTGGCGGATTTCGAGGGCCGAGACCAGGCGGTCGGGGTCGGCGACGTGATAGGTAGGGAGCTTCCCCGCGCAAATCCGAGCCAAATTGCAGGTATTGCTGCTGTTGTAGCCACCGAGCACGATCATAAGATCGAGCGGGCGTTCGGCCAGGAGCGCGATGATGGCGTCCTGGCGATCCTGCGTCGCGCTGCAGATCGTGTCGAAGGCGCGGTAGTGCGTGTCCACGGCGTCGCGACCGTAGCGGTCACGGATGGCGTCGTGGAACATCTCGCCGATCTCCAGCGACTCGGAGCTGAGCATCGTGGTCTGGTTGGCGCATCCCAGGCGGACGAGATCGCGGTCTGGATCGAACCCCGGCGAGCAGGCGTCTTCGAAGGCGGCGAGGAAGCGCTGACGATCGCCGCCATCTCTGATGTAGTCGCACGCGACCGCTGCTTCCGCGCGATCGAGCACCACCAGATAGTGGCCGCCCGCGTGCTGAGCCTGTGAGGCAGTGGCTCGCGTCTCCTCGTGTCGGTACTTCCCGTGAATGACCGATGTGAATCCGTCCTGCGCGTAGCGCTTGACGTTCTTCCAGACGTTGAGCACCGACCCGCACGTCGTGTCCACCAGCGTGCAGCCTCGCCCGGTGAGCCGTTCCAGGAGGTCGACCGGGATCCCGAAGGCCGGCAGGATCACTACGTCCTCGGGCGTCAACGCGTCGATCGTCGTACCCGCGTCGCTGAGAAAACGGATCCCCTGCGCCCGAATCTGATCGTTGACGTGCGGGTTGTGGATGATCTCGCCGGTGAGGTAGACCGTGCGATCCTGGAAACGTTGACGCGCCTGATACGCGTAATCGACTGCGCGATCGACGCCATAGCAGAAGCCGAATTCGCGGGCAAGGTGCACACGCAGGCGGCCCGACTCGAATGCGTAGTCTGCCGCTTTGATCTGCGCAATCAGATCGCTGTGATAGCTCGCTTCGAGTACGTGCGCGACTTCGTGGCGGCGGTCGAGGCCTTTACGAAAAATCAGCGGAGGCAAGAGAGCTAGCGATCATCCCAGGCGCGGGGCGTCATCGCATCGAGCGCCCGCAGCGATGCCGGTCCGGTGCTGCCGACCGCGGCCTCGATCTGTCCCAGGAGCTCGTCGTCGGAGAGCGACGCGGCGACGGTGCGGACCGGCGCGTGCTGATCGCCCGTGCGGACGGCCAGATGTGTTGCGACGGGGCGCGATCGGGACAGCTCGTAGGTCAGATGATCGGCGAGGATGCCGACCACGAACGACGCCGCAATGGCACCGGCGGCGGCAACCCAGCGGCGCGAGGGACGACGATGCACGCGCACCGGCACGCTCTGCGCGACCGGGAAGGCGATGACGCGCGCCGGTCGTCCTTCGTGTTCGATCTGCTGCAGAATCTGCGCCTGCTGACGCGCGAGTCGCTCCGGAGGAAATGCCTCATCGACTTCCGCGGCCAGCGAAACGTCGACATCGCTCAGCATCGAGGTCAGCGCGGCAATGCGGGCGTCACAGTGCTCGCATTCGGCCAGGTGCGGTTCGCTGGTACGATCGATACCCGCCAGAGACAGCTCGATCAATTGGTTGTCGGTCAAATGGGTACGGTTCATACAGCGGACCTTTCCCGATCGAGCAGCGACGACGGTGCCACGCCCGTGGCGCTCGAACTTTCACCCGTCAAGAGCTTGCGCAGCTTGCGCACTGCGCGAAACAGGTGTACGCGCACCGTCGCTTCACTGAGGCCGAGCGCCTGACTGACTTCGCTCGTGCTCTGCTCGGCGACGTGACACAGCGTGAACACGAGCCGCTGACGATCGGGCAGTCGTTCGACCGCGCCGGCGATCTGACGCGCCCGCTCGCTCGACATCAAACGTTGTTCGGGGCTCGGCTCATCGGCAACCGGCTCCATCTGCACCATGTCAGGCGCCGATGGCATCGGCAGCGCCCATCGCAGCCGCCGCGCACGTGCCTTGCGCAAGTCGAGGCATCCGTTGACGAGGATGCGGGTGAACCACACCTCGAACGGGAACTCCTCGCGATAGCTCGTGATGTGCGTAAACACCTTCAAGAACGCATCCTGCACCGCTTCGTCGGCGTCGTGGGCATCGCGGAGATAGTTGAACGCGATCCGCACCGCGCGCCGCTGCTGTCGTGCCACCAACTCGGCAAACCGTTCGCGCGCCTCATCGCGGTCGCCCGCCAGCACCAGTGCTTTGACAGTGGCGGCCACTTCCGACTCGCGTGAGGGTGACGCCTGATGGGGCTTGCCTGGCGATTTGGCCTGAGCGGCCACCATCACCGCTTGACTCCGACCGTGCGTTGCAGCGCCTCGAGTGGGTGTCTTCATCAAGATTACGGCCGCCAGGAACGCGCGTTTACAGGACGGGGAAACTGATGTTTCCCCTCAGTGACACTATACCTCGAATTGCACACGGCCGGGCCCGGTCCCTCTGCCGCCGCGCCTGTGGATGGGTTGACTTGATTCCAATGGCACCGGTACGATCGACCACTTCGCGCGAGGGTCGCGGGTCATCGTGTCGATGATCGTTTCACGGGGACGATTGATCGCCGAAGCAGGAGGAGCCACGTAGATGTCAATCCAGGTTGAGCGGGCGCATGGTCTCGAGGCACTGGGTATCGTCAAATCCGGACGCGTCCACTGGAACCTGAGTCCTGCCGCGCTCTACGAAGAGGCGCTCCGACGCGGCGAGGGCATTCTGGCTGCCGAAGGACCGCTCGTCTGCAAGACCGGTCAGCACACGGGACGATCGCCCAACGACAAGTTCTTCGTGCGTGAAGCCAGCAGCGAGCGCCATCTCCACTGGGGATCGGTCAACCGGCCGCTCGATGAGTCCAAGTTCGACGCGCTGCACCGCGACATGATGGCGCATTTGCAGGACCGCGATCTCTATGTGCTCGACGCGTGGGGCGGCACCGATCCGAAGTACCGGCTCCCGATCAGAGTCGTCAACGAGTTCGCATGGCACAACCTGTTCGCGCGAAACATGTTCCTGCCCGAGAACGATCCCGCGATGCGGGCCGCGCACCGGCCCGAGTTCACCGTGATCGATGCGCCGAGTTTCAAAGGCGATGCCGCCAGGCACGGTACCCGCGGCGACGGCGGCGGTACCTTCATCGTGGTGCATCTCGGCAAGAAGCTGGTGCTCATTGGCGGCACCAACTACGCCGGCGAAATCAAGAAATCGATTTTCACGATCCTGAACTACACGCTGCCGATGCAGGGCGTGCTCTCGATGCACTGCTCGGCGAACATCGGCACCGGCGGCGACACCGCGCTCTTCTTCGGTCTCTCGGGCACGGGCAAGACCACGCTCTCGAGCGATCCCGAGCGACGGCTGATCGGCGACGACGAGCATGGCTGGAGCGACACCGGCGTCTTCAACTGCGAAGGCGGCTGCTACGCGAAAGTGATCAAGCTGTCGGCCGAGGCCGAGCCGCAGATCTACGCAACGACCCGTCGCTTCGGCACCATCCTCGAGAACGTCGTCCTCGATCCCGATACCCGCGCGCTCAATCTCGATGACGCGTCGTTGACCGAAAACACGCGCGGCTCGTATCCGATCGATTTCATCGACAACGCCGAGATGTCGGGACGCGGCGGGCATCCGAGGAACGTCGTGATGCTGACCGCAGACGCCTACGGCGTGCTGCCGCCGATCGCGCGGCTGACGCCTGAAGGCGCGATGTATCACTTCCTCTCGGGCTACACCGCGCGCGTCGCTGGAACCGAGAAGGGGGTCACCGAGCCCAAGGCGACCTTCAGCACCTGCTTTGGCGCGCCGTTTCTTCCGCTCAATCCGAACACGTACGCGAAGATGCTCGGCGAGCGGATTGCCGCGCACCAGGCGCGCGTCTGGCTGGTCAACACGGGGTGGACCGGCGGTCCGTATGGCGTCGGGAGCCGCATGAAGATCGCGCACACCCGCGCCATGATCACGGCGGCGCTCAACGGCCAGCTCGATCGCGTCGAGTATCGCCGCCACGCGACGTTCAACATCGACGTGCCGGCGTCGTGCCCCGGCGTGCCGGATGCGGTGCTCGATCCGCGCAGCACCTGGCCCGACGCCGGCAGGTACGACGAGCAGGCCGCGAAGCTCGCGAAGATGTTCGTCGAGAATTTCAAGACCTTCGAAAACGATGTGGCCCCGTCGGTGAAGGCTGCTGGTCCGAAAGCTTGATGCTCTCCGAGAGGAGCCGGGGCCGCCTGAAGGCGGCCCCTACGAAAATAGCAACGCGCCGCCTGAAGGCGGCCCCTACGCACGACACGTGGCCTACGAAGCCGTCATCGGTTTAGAGATCCACGCCCAGCTGCGCACGCAGACGAAGATCTTCTGCGGCTGCCGCACCGAGTTCGGCGCGCCGCCGAACTCGCAGGTCTGTCCGGTGTGCCTGGGTCTGCCCGGCGCGCTGCCGGTCCTCAATCGCGTCGCCGTCGACTACGCCATCAAAGCCGCCCTGGCACTCGGGTGCCAGGTGCAGCCCGGCTCGATTTTCGCGCGCAAGAACTACTTCTATCCCGACCTGCCCAAGGGCTATCAGATCTCGCAGTACGAACGGCCGCTCGCGCTCGGCGGTGGACTTGACATCACGGTGAACGGCGTGAGGACGCACGTCAGGCTCACGCGCATCCACATGGAAGAGGACGCGGGCAAGTCGCTGCACGAAGGCTTTCCCGATTCCGATCGCCGCACTTACATCGACTACAACCGCAGCGGCGTTCCGCTCATCGAGATCGTGAGCGAGCCCGACATGCGGTCTGCGGCGGAGGCCGCCGAGTTCTTTTCGAGGCTGCGCGCGATCCTCGTGTGGATCGGTGTCACCGACGGCAACATGGAAGAGGGCAGCCTGCGGTGCGATGCGAACGTCTCGGTGCGTCCTGCCGGTCAGACCGCGCTCGGCACCAAGGCCGAAGTGAAGAACGTCAACTCGTTCCGCTACCTCGAAAAGGCGCTCGAGTACGAGATCGAGCGGCAGATCGAGATCGTGGAGAACGGCGGCCGCGTGGCGCAGGAAACGCGTCTCTGGGATTCGTCGACCGGCAGGACGTTCTCCATGCGCAGCAAAGAGGAGGCGCACGACTACCGCTACTTCCCCGAACCGGATCTGCCGCCGCTCGTCATCGATGAGGCCCGCATCGCACGCGTCCGCGCCACGATGCCCGAACTACCCGAGGCGCGCAGCCAGCGGTTCGTGTCGCAGTATGCGATCCCGGCGTACGACGCCGGCGTGCTGACGCAGTCCTCTGCGCTGGCCGACTACTTCGAAGCGACGGCAGCCGCCGTCAATCCGAAAGCCGCGAGCAACTGGATCATGGGCGAGGTGCTGCGGACGATGAAGGAGCGCGGCCAGGACATCGATGACGTGCCGCTGCGGCCGCCCGCGCTGGCCGGACTCATCACGCTGATCGAGAAGGGCACGATCAGCAACTCGGTCGGCAAGGACGTGTTCGCGAAGATGTACGACTCGGGCCGCTCGGCCCAGGAGATCGTCGAGGCCGATGGGCTTGCGCAGATTGGCGACGAAGGCGCACTGACAGCGGTGATCGACGAAGTGATCCGCGTCAACGCCGACGCCGTCGCGCAGTACCGCGGCGGGAAGCAGCAGACCTTCGGCTTTCTCGTCGGACAGGTGATGAAGGGGAGCAAGGGCAAGGCGAATCCGAAGCTCGCGAGCGATCTGTTGAAGCGCGCGCTGGGCTGACCCTGCCATGCTCCGAACCGGGCTCCGTGAACAGGCCTGAGGGGGCCATTCCTCGCGATTACGGCCTTATGGCTGGGTTTCATGCCATCGGGGAGTATCGGGGTGTTGATTGCCGCCCGGGGGGCCGGGTAGACCCGGTCCGGAGGGCGGTGCAGTCCTGTATTGACAGCGCCGAATTGACAGACGCTTGCTGCGCTGGCTAGACTTGGAATTAACCCAGGTTATGCCCGCGTTGCGGAAACGCCTCTCACGTTTCTTGACCGATTCGCGGCCGCCCTGCGACCCGGTTCTTCACACTCTTTCGAGCTTCTATCGAGAAGAGTTCATCAGGTGCCAGCGCTGCCTCGACGCGCAGCGCGAGTACTACTCGGAGCGCACCATCAGCGACGTCGAAGAAGCGTTGACCAAGGTGATGTCGCAGCTCGATCGGTTGTGCACCGAGGGTCAGGCCGACCGGGTCGTGAGCCATGTGCTCAGACAGTTCGATCTGGTCACTGGACTTTCAGCCTGGTCTGATCCTCGCCAAGTGAACTGACGCCCTCTTCCGTTCCTCTCCCTCGACACCAACTGCGTTTCCTTCGACACGATCTAGACACGGTGCTGCGCGCGGCGATCGACGCCGTGAACGCCGGAGGTCTCGTGCGTCGGGCGCTCGCCGACGCCGGCGTCGCGGACGCGCTCGGGCGTGCCGCCGCAGTCGACGTGATCGCGGCCGGCAAGGCTGCGTCCCCGATGATCACGGCGTTCGCCGCGGACGTGAAAGTACCGATCGGCACCCTGGTTGGGATCGGGCCGCGCCGCCCCGCGGGAGATTCTTCGCTTCCGCCGCATACTGTCTGGTATGACGCCGGACACCCGCTTCCGGACGTTGGCAGTATCGCGGGCGCCCGTCACGCGATGGATGTCGCCTCGGTGTCACCGCGAAACCATCTGATTGTCGTACTCCTCTCGGGTGGTGGCTCCGCCCTGATGGCGCTGCCGGCCGGTGGGCTCACACTCGACGACAAGCAGAAGACGGCGCGCACGCTGATGGAAGCGGGCGCGGACATCTACGAGCTCAACACGGTGCGAAAGCATCTGTCTGCGATCAAAGGCGGTCAGCTGGCAGCTGCCGCGCAGGCCGCCGTGCTCACGCTCGCCATCTCCGATGTCGTGGGGGACGACCTGTCGGTGATTGCCTCTGGTCCGACGGTGCCTGACGACAGCACCTTTGCCGCCGCGCTCGACGTGCTGGCGAGACGCGGCGGGCAGACACGATATCCCGAGGCCGTGGTCCGTCGCCTTCGCGATGGTGCAGCGGGACGGATCCCGGACACTCCCGCCTCCGGCGACGGCCGACTCTCGCGCGCCACGGCGCGCGTGATCGGCGCACAGCGTGGCGCGGTCGACGGCGCACGTCGCGCCGCCGAGTCATTGGGCTATCACGTTGCGGTCGTGGCCGAACCGGTGACGGGCGAAGCCCGCATCGCCGCGCGACAGCACATCGAGCGCACACAACGCGCGCTCGCGTCGCTGCCACGCCCCGCATGTGTCATCGCCTCTGGTGAGACGACGGTCACCGTGTCGGGATCAGGAAAGGGCGGACGGAATCAGGAGTTCGCGTTTGCGATGGCGCAGGCGATCGATCCGCTCGGGTCGCGCGTCGTGGCGGCGAGCATCGGCACCGACGGCATTGACGGTCCCACCGATGCAGCCGGCGCCATCGTCGACTCTTCCACATTCGAACGCGCACGGGCGGCGGGCATCGCCGAGCCCGAGCGCTATCTCACAGAGAACAACACATACGCGTTCTTCGATCGGCTCGGCGATCTGATTCGCACCGGGCCGACCGGCACGAACGTCGGAGACTTGCAGGTGATTCTTGTTGCGTAGTTCCGAAGATCTTCTTCGACGTGTTCGCGAGACCGTCCACCATCCGGCGACCGCTCGCGAACTGACAAGAGCCCTTCACATCCCGCGGGACGAGGTGCCCGCATTCAAACGACAGCTCAAGGCGCTCGTCGCCTCCGGCGACCTCCTGCGCATCCGCGGCAATCGCTTCGGCCTGCCTGACAAGATGGATCTGGTCGTGGGCACGCTCACGACCAACGCGGCGGGATTCGGCTTCGTCGTGCCGGAACAGGTCACGACCGGAGAGCGCGTCGACGTCTACATTCCTGCGACGCAGATTGGAGAAGCGATGCACGGCGATCGCGTGGTCGCGCGCATCGAACGACGCACCGACAGGGGGGTCGAAGGGCGCATCATCCGCGTGCTCGAACGGGCCAACGCGACGATCGTCGGCCGCTACGAGGCGGGCGACGATGGCCTCGGTTACGTCGTGCCGTTCGATCGACGCGTGGTCGCGGATGTGCACGTGCCCTCGGGGCAGTCGTCGTCGGCGGAATCGGGTGACATGGTGGTCGTCGAGATCACACGCTGGCCTACGCCCACGCGCGGCCCCTCCGGTCGCGTCGTCGAAGTGCTCGGCCGCATCGACGAGCCGGGCGTCGACACCGAGATCATCATCCGCAAATTTCATATCCCCGACGAACACTCGGAGGACGCCGTCGATGAGGCCCGCCGACTCGGCACAGTCGTGAAGGATCGCGACATTCGCGGGCGCACCGATTTTCGCGGCGTGACAACGGTGACGATCGACGGCGAGCATGCCCGCGATTTCGATGATGCGATCACGATTGAGCGTCTCCCGAACGGACATTACTGGCTCGGCGTGCACATCGCCGATGTCTCGCACTATGTGAAAGAGGGCAGCCCGCTCGATGAGGAAGCCTACGACCGCGGCACGTCGGTCTACTTCACCGAGCGCGCAGTCCACATGTTTCCCTCCGAGCTGGCGACGGGGCTGTGCAGTCTCAATCCCCACGTCGATCGACTCGTCCAGTCGTGCCTGATGGAAGTCGACGGCCGCGGCACGGTTGTCCGCTACGAGATGCACGACGGCGTCATCAACAGCAATGCGCGCATGACGTACACGGCGGTGAATGCAATCCTCACCGATCGCGACCCTGGGGTGATGGACCAGTATCGCGATCTGGTGCCGAAGTTCCAGCTGATGCGGGAGCTCTTCGAGATCCTGAATCAACGACGACGCAGACGAGGATCGATCGACTTCGATCTCCCTGAAGCCGAAGTCATCCTGTCAGAGCTGGGCCAGATTGAAGACATCGTCGCACTGGAGCGCAACGTCGCGCACCGGCTCATCGAAGAGTTCATGCTGCTCGCCAACGAGACGGTCGCCGCGCATCTGGTCGCGCACCGCGTGCCAGCGCTGCACCGCGTGCACGAAGCGCCGGATGCGAAGAAGGTCCAGGACTTCGAGGCCTTCATCGCGACGCTCGGCTACGGCCTCGGGGCCGAAGGCCGCGCCCCCTCGCCGAAGGACTTCCAGAAGCTGATCGATCGCATTCGCAACAAACCCGAGGAACGTCCGATCGCGGTGCTCATGCTGCGGACGATGCAGAAGGCGAGATACGACGCGGCGAGCCTCGGACATTTCGGTCTCGCCGCGGAGCACTACACGCACTTCACGTCGCCCATCCGCCGCTATCCCGACCTCGTCGTGCACCGGATGCTCCGCGAATCGCGCCACACGACGATGAGCGCAGCGCGACGCGAGGAGCTCGCTGACGAGCTGCCCGAAGCGGCCCGTCATGCCTCGGAGATGGAGCGACGTGCAGACGACGCCGAGCGCGAGTTGCTACAGTGGAAGAAGGTCCGCTTCATGGCGGACAAAGTGGGAGATGAATACGACGGCTACGTGACCGGCGTCGCCGCGTTCGGGCTGTTCATCGAGCTCGTCGATCACTACGTCGAGGGGCTGGTGCACATCTCCAGCATGGGCGATGACTACTACCGATTCGTCGAACAGCAGCACGTGCTCAAAGGGGAGAACACCAAGAAGGTGTATCGGCTGGGAGACCGCGTGCGTGTGCAGGTCGTCAGAGTGGATATGGAGCGACGGCAGGTCGATCTCGGGCTGGTCGAGATCCTCGACGCGGTTCGGCGCGACGAGCACGCGCGCGGACCGCACCGAAGCAAAGTGGCGCCGAAGAAGGAGCGGCGGCCGGCGACGCGTCCCGGGAGGCGTGAGCGCCTCGCGAAAAAGCAGGGACGGCGTCGACGCTAGGACTTCTCAGCCCTAGGACTTTTCAGGCCCTGCGCCTTCTTTGGTGGCGTCTTTGAAGTTCCGGATGCCCTTCCCGATCCCGCGCCCGATCTCCGGCAGGCGGTTCGCGCCGAAAATCAGGATGATGATGGCGAGAATGATGAGCAGCTCGGGAATGCCTAAGTTTCCCATGTCACACCTTCCGCGGCAATTGTACCACGCGGGTGCGGGCGTCCTGGCCCTCGTGTTGAGCGCGCCAATCCTTAATTTTTCTTTAGAAAACGGCGTATCTGCCCAGGGACAGGCGCAGTTCTCCACCGGCGTGCAGCTCGTGGAAGTCTATGCGACCGTGACCGACGCTCGCGGCGGCCTGGTCATGGGACTGACACAGTCGGATTTCGAGATCTACGAGAACGGGCAGAAACAGACCATCTCCACGTTCACGGCAGGAGAGTTTCCCGCGACCATCGTCCTCGGGGTCGACCGCAGCTTCAGCATGGCAGGGGAGCCGCTTCGGCTCGCGAAGCTGGCATCGCAGGGATTCCTCCGGCAGCTCCGGCCGGCGGATCGATCGATGGTCGTGGCCATCAGCGACGAGGCCGAGATCATCGCGCCGATGTCGACTGATCGCGCAGTCCAGGCCCAGGCGATTGCTGCGCTCGATCCGTGGAGCAGCACCGCACTGCATGACACGATCCTGCTGACGCTCGACCGTCTCGAAGGTGAGTTGGGGCGTCAGGCGCTCATCGTGTTCTCCGACGGCACCGATCGGTACAGCCATGCGACCGCCTCGGACGTGATCGATCGGGCCAGGCGGAGCCATGCGCTGATCTATCCGATCACGCTCGGGAAGAACCGCCCACCACTGGCCGCGGAACTCGCGACGCTGACCGGTGGGCGATCGTTTCAGCTCAAGGACGCGAAAGAGCTCGATATGACGTTGAGCACGATCGCGCGGGAGATTCGCTATCAGTACCTGATCGGTTACACGCCGGCGAGGCCCCTCGCCAAAGGCACCCGTGAATGGCGCTCGCTCACGGTTACAGTGAGGAATCAGGCTGCTGGCGTTCGGGTTCGAGCCCGTGACGGGTACACGGCAGAGTAGATGAGGTCACCGGGTGTGTCCCTTGCACAGGCCGAAATCTGTCCCGATGGCGTCCTAAAGAAGGCGAGCGAATACAGGATCCGCCCGAGCCTGAGGCACTTGTTTTGCACCCTTGCGGCCGCCGGTTCTGCGGTGGACAATAGATTCACCCCGAATCGTCCGATTATCTGACCATGGCGACGACGACCCAGCGCGGACAGCAACGACAGCCGGCACCCACGTCCTCGTCTCTCAGTCTCCGCCCGGACGATCCGATTACGGTTCTCGGCGTTTTCGAGCAGCCCACGAACCGCGTCCGCAGCATGATGGGCGCGGGTCTGGTCATGCATGCCGTCGCGATTGGGCTCCTTCTTCTGATCGCGGCGTTGCTGCCGAAACGCGCGTATCAGGCGATTCTCCCGGATCAGCTGTCAGACAAGATCATCTGGCTCTCCGACCCGGGCCCCGGTGGCGGCGGAGGCGGCGGCAACAAGCTGCCTGACCCGCCGAAGAAGGCCGAGGTCAAAACTGAAAAACCGCAGAAGATTTCAGTCCCCACCCAGCCCAAGCCGACGCCGGAGATCAAAAAAGAACCACCCCCCGTCGAGGCGTTGAACATTCCGGCCGTGCCGCTTGCCGCGGCGCCCGTGACCTCTCCAGGTGCGATCGAATCGAAGACGGAGTCGGCTTCGACCGGTTCTGGTACGGGGAGCGGCGCTGGTCCCGGAACCGGCTCGGGCCTCGGGCCTGGCTTCGGTGGCGGCATCGGGGGCGGTGCGTATCGCCCGGGCAATGGTGTGAACCTGCCGCAGCCGGTCAAAGAGGTCAAACCGCAGTACACCGCCGACGCGATGCGTGCGAAGGTGCAGGGCACCGTCCTCCTGGAATGCGTCGTCCTGCCCAGTGGCGAAGTCGGTTCCGTCGAGATCGTCCGGTCACTCGATTCCACCTTCGGCCTCGATCAGGAAGCGATCAAGGCCGCGAAGCAGTGGAGGTTCAAACCCGGCACCCGGTTCGGCGAACCGGTCGCGGTGCTCGTCACGATCGAGCTGACGTTTACCCTGAGATAAAACCGACAGCGCAAAAAAAAGGGGCGGGCCTCCGAAGAAGCCCGCCCCACCTTTGACCTTTGACGTTCGACCGACAGAGGTCAGTACATCCCGCCCATGCCCCCGGGTCCACCGTGGGCATGTCCACCCGCGGCCTCTTTCTTCTCCTCGGGAATCTCGGAGACGAGCGCCTCGGTCGTGAGCAGCAGCGACGCAATTGACGACGCGTTCTGCAGTGCGTTGCGAACCACTTTGGCGGGGTCGATCACGCCGGCCTTGACCAGATCCTCGTAAGTCTCGGTCGCCGCGTTGAAGCCCTCGTCGTTCTTCATCTCCTTGACCTTGGAGACGATGATCGAGCCTTCCTGCCCCGCGTTCTGGGCGATCCACCGCATCGGCTCTTCGATCGCGCGCCTGATGATCGCGAGACCGACGGCCTGATCGCCGTCGAGCTTCATCTTCTCGAGCGCCTTGCTCGAGCGGACCAGCGCAACGCCGCCGCCGGGCACGATGCCTTCCTCGACCGCCGCCTTGGTCGCATGCATCGCGTCCTCGACGCGCGCCTTCTTCTCCTTCATCTCGGTCTCGGTGGCCGCACCGACCCGGATGATGGCGACGCCGCCGGTCAGCTTGGCCAGCCGCTCGCTGAACTTCTCCTTGTCGTATTCGCTCTCCGTGGCGTCGCGCTGCGCCTGGATCTGGGCAATGCGCTTCTGGATGTTTTGCTTCTTGCCGGCGCCGCTGATGATCGTGCAGCTTTCCTTCTCGACCTTGATCGTCTTGGCCCGGCCGAGTTGTTCGAGACTGACATTCTCCAGCTTCAGACCCAAGTCCTCGCTGATGAACTGTCCGCCGGTCAAGACGGCGATGTCACCGAGCATGGCCTTGCGGCGATCGCCGAAGCCGGGCGCCTTGACGGCGCACACGTTGAGCACGCCGCGCAGCCGATTGACGACCAAGGCCGCCAGCGCTTCGGATTCAACGTCCTCCGCGATGATCAACAGCGGCTTGGCCGATTGCGCGATTTTCTCGAGCAGCGGCAGCATGTCGCGGACGTTCGACAGCTTTTTCTCGTAGATGAGGATCAGCGGGTCTTCCAGCTCGCACTTCATCTCGGTCGGATTGGTGATGAAGTAGGGCGAGATGTAGCCCTTGTCGAACTGCATGCCCTCGACGAACTCGAGCGTGGTCTCGGAGGTCTTGCCTTCCTCGACGGTGATGACGCCGTCCTTGCCGACCTTCTCGAAGGCGTCGGCCATGAGCTTGCCGATGGTCGGATCGTTGTTGGCGCTGATCGAGGCGACCTGCTCCATCTCTTCCTTCTTGGTGAGCTTCTTGGTCATGCTCTCGAAGTGCTTGACCGCCGCTTCGACGGCCCTGTCGATGCCA
>DATFRP010000094.1:0-4387 GCA_035263125.1 Vicinamibacterales bacterium | reverse complement strand
ATGAACATCTCTCAGGGTTTCATTCAGCGTCCGATCGCGACGAGCCTTCTCATGGCGGCGATCGCGCTCTTTGGCGCGGTGGCGTACCGGTCGCTGCCGGTGAGCGATTTGCCCAACGTCGACTTCCCCACTCTCCTCGTGACCGCGCAGCTGCCGGGTGCGAGCCCGCAGACGATGGGCGCGTCGGTCGCGACGCCGCTTGAGAACCAGTTCTCGACAATCGCCGGACTCGAGTCGATGACATCGGTGAACTCGCTCGGGTCGACGCAGATCACGCTCGAGTTCAACCTCGATCGCAGTTTGGACGGTGCGGCCGTCGACGTGCAGGGTGCGATCACGCAGGCCTCGCGACTGCTGCCGCAGGGCATGCCGACGCCGCCGACGTTCACGAAGGTCAACCCGGCCGACCAGCCGATCCTCTATCTCGTCATGCGATCGAAGACGCTGCCCGCATGGACGCTCGACGAATGGGCCGAGACGCGCGTCGCGCAGCGCATCTCGCAGGTGAGCGGCGTGGCGCAGGTGCAGGTCCTCGGCAGCCAGAAGTACGCCGTGCACGCTCAGCTCGATCCGCACGCGCTGGCCGCGCGCCAGGTCGGCATCAATGAGGTCGAGAACGCGCTCAAGGCCTGGAACGTCAACGTGCCGGCCGGCAATATCATCGGCCCGCACCGTGCCTACACCCTGCAGGCGAGCGGGCAGCTGATGAACGCCGAGGAATTCAAGAGCATGGTGGTCGCGTACCGAAACGGGGCCCCCATCCGCCTCGATCAGCTCGGACAGGTAGTAGATGGCGCCGAGGACCCGCACACCGGCTCGTGGTACTACACCCGGGACACCGACTCGCGCGCGATCACGCTCGGTATTCAGCGACAGCCGGGGACAAACACGATCGCGGTTGCCGACGCTGTGAAGGGCCTGTTGCCCCAGTTCCAGGCGGAACTGCCCAGCAGCGTCCACATGGACGTGCTCTACGACCGATCGGAGACGATCCGCGAGTCGTACCGCGACGTGCAGTTCACGATGGTGCTGACGCTCGCACTCGTCATCTTCGTGATCTTCATCTTCCTGCGGAACGTCTGGGCGACGGTCATTCCGAGCCTCGCGCTTCCCTTCTCGATCATCGGTACGTTCGCAGTCATGTATCTGCTGGGATACAGCCTCGACAACCTGTCGATGATGGCGTTGATCCTGTCGGTCGGCTTCGTGGTCGACGATGCGATCGTGATGCTCGAAAACATCTATCGCCATGTCGAGCAGGGTGAGGAGCCGTTCTCGGCGTCGCTGGTGGGATCGAAGGAGATCGGCTTCACGATCGTCTCGATGACGCTCTCGCTCGCGGCGGTGTTCATTCCCGTGCTGTTCATGGGCGGCGTGCTCGGACGTCTATTCCGCGAGTTCTCGGTCACGATCTGTGTCGCCATCCTGATCTCGGGTGTCGTGTCGGTCACGCTGACCCCGATGCTGTGCAGCCGATTCCTCAAGCGTCCCACGCATCTGCATCACGAGCACGGTGCGGGCGATGCAGCGGCGTCGCGAGGACGAAAGGGCCGCGCGCTGGACGCGTTCGTTGCGACCACTGAGCGGGCCTTCCAGGCGATGCTCGGCTTCTACGACCGCACGCTGCAAGTCGCGATGAAGCACCGGCTGGTCACGATGGGTGCCGCCGGGATGGTCCTGGTGCTCACCGTTGTCCTCTTCATCCTCGTGCCCAAGGGGTTCATCCCGGATCAGGACACCGACCAGATCGCGATCACGACCGAGTCGGCACAGGGCACGTCGTACGACAACGCGGTCAAGTATCAGACCCAGATCTCGAACATCATTCGCCAGAATCCGAACGTCGTCGCGCTCGTCTCGACGATCGGCGGGTCGGCCGCGAACACGCTTGGCGCCCCGAACCTCGGTCAGCTCGTGGTCACGCTCGAGCCGCGAGACGAGCGGAGCGCGAGCGTCAACGACGTGATCGAGCAGCTGCGGCCGGAGCTTGCGCGCGTGCCCGGCATGGAAGTCTTCATGCAGAATCCGCCGACAATCCGCATCGGCGGGCAGGTGAGCAAGAGCCCGTATCAGTACTCGCTGCAGTCCGCTGACTCGCAGCAGTTGTATGCGACCACCAGAACCTTGCTGAAGCGGCTCGAGGAGGTTCCGGGAATCCAGGACGTCACGAGCGATCTGGAGATCTCCAGCCCGCAGGTGAACGTGAACATCGATCGTGACAAGGCTGCGGCGCTCAACGTCACCGCCAGCCAGATCGAGAATGCGTTCTACGACGCTTACGGACCGCGCTGGGTCTCGACGATCTACGCGCCGGTCAACGAATACAAGGTGCTGCTCGAGCTGGCGCCGCAGTTCCAGTCGGATCCGAGCGCGTTGTCGATGCTCTACTTCAAAGGCGGCCCCACCACGAGCGCAGCGACGAACGCCAACGGGGCCCCCGCTGCCACTGCTGCGAGCCTTGGCCCATTGGTGCCGCTCGACACGCTCGCCTCGGTGAAGCCGCAGGTTGGTCCGCAGACCGTCGATCACTATGGGCAGCTCCCGTCGGCGACGATCTCGTTCGGCCTCGCGCCCGGCGCGGCGCTGGGCACGGTGCTGTCGCATGTGAAGGAGATCGCGGACACGTCACTCCCTGAGGGAGTGGCGGGGCAGTTCCTCGGCGCCGCCCAGGCGTTTCAGGGGGCGCTCACCAACCTCGCTGCCCTGCTCGTCATCGCGGTGCTGGTCGTCTACATCGTGCTCGGGATTCTCTACGAGAGCTACATTCACCCGCTGACGATTCTCTCGGGTCTGCCGTCCGCCGCGTTCGGTGCATTGGTGACGCTGCTGGTGTTCCGCATGGACCTGAACATCTACGCCTTCGTCGGCATGATCATGCTGATCGGGATCGTCGAGAAGAACGCGATCATGCAGATCGACTTCGCGCTCGACGCCGAGCGCCGCGGGTTGAGCTCGGAGGAGGCGATCTATCAGGGCTGCCTGATCCGTTTCCGGCCGATCATGATGACGACGATGGCCGCGATGCTCGGTGCGGTGCCGATTGCGATCGGATACGGCGCCGGTGGCGAAGCGCGTCAGCCGCTGGGGCTGGTTGTCGTCGGCGGGCTGCTGTTCTCGCAGTTGGTGACGCTCTATCTGACGCCGGTGTTCTTCACCTACATGGCCCAGTTGCAGCGATGGCTGCAGACGCGGCGCGGCAGTGTGGTCGACCCCGTGCCGGCACGTACGTAGTGTCCGGCCTTAGCCGGACCTCACTCGCATGATTCTGCGCTTCAGCAATCCGTCGCACTGCTCTCTAGAACTTCACGCCGATGGCCGTGACGACAACGCGTTCGTCCGATCCGGGATTGAAGACATACAGCGTCGCCTCGATATTCGATACGTTCACACCCACGAGCGGTCCGCGTTGAATGTCGCGTGGTGTGTTGTACGCCCGCGTCCGTTGTGTCGCGAATCCTGCCCGAAGCCATCCGGTGACCGACACACTCGCCTCCGACCAGTTATAGAGGTAGCGATCGGCGCGACTCGCGAGATCGATGACGTATTCGCCCTCCGAATACAGGGCGAGACGCCGCCAGGCGAGGGACACTTCGAGCGCCGGGATGATGCCATCGGTGTCTCCGGCGACGACACCGAACATCGGGGTGAGTTGAAGCGTGAGCGCTTTTCCGAACTCGACGTTCCACCCCGCGAAGCCCGACAGCGAATGCCGGCCCTCGTAGTTGTATCGCGCTTCGAGATGCAGCGCGTCGCGGTCAGCAGCTACCGTGGGCTGAACGTAGTTGCCTTCGTCCGGCACCACGTACACAGCGGCGGTGGCGCGAAGTGACCACACCGGACTTGGGCCGGCGGCTGCGGACGCCTGCTCGGCGTCAGTGCGGGCCGACTGCGCCTGTGCACAGGGCGCCGCAAGCACGAGGCACGATGTCAGGACCGCCGCACTGAACCACGGCCTCATTCAACGACGATGCTTCCCTTCAACGAGTCGTCGTCCAGATTGAGATGGTCGTGATACCCGCACACGCCGGTGAGATTCAGCGTGCGCGTATCGCGGCTGCTTCCGGGCGGCAGATACCCGACCTCGTTAATTGACGGGCACTGGGTGTGCACGTTGATCGGATCCGACACGATGTTGTGAGGACGCGTATCGGCATTGACGAACGTGACGTGATTCCACGCTTTGATCTGCACCTCCTTCGGCTCGACGCCGGTCGCGGTGATCGTGATCGTCGCGACAGAGGAGGGAGAGAGCTCGGAGTTGCAGGACACCGCCGACAGGACAACGGCAACACTGAAGACCACGCGGACAGTCGAGACGAGTTGTGCGGCCATGACACGAGGCGATCGACATCTTCCTTCGCGATGCCCCTCGACACAAAGGGATTTC
>DATFRP010000093.1:0-37660 GCA_035263125.1 Vicinamibacterales bacterium | reverse complement strand
ACCGTGATCGTCTCGTTGCCGATGATGCTCTTGGTGCGATTGGCCTTGACCGTCAGCGTCTCGTTGGCGCCGATCGTGGCGTCGCGGTTCACGCCGACGTCCCATTTCTGGTTCTGGCCGATCGACTCCGAGTCGTCGATGTCGACCCGGTCGGTGCGGCAATTGTGAATCGTCGACGTCTGGTCGTGTTCGACCACGGTGTCCATGTTGTACTGCCCGTGGACGAACACCCGCTCCTTGCCGGCGGTGTCGTCGAGCGACATCTCGTTGTAGCCGCTCCCCTTGTGGGTGTCCGACTTGGTGCCGCTGATCACTGCGCCGGCTGGGAACCCGAACGGCGGCGGCTGCTCCGCGTTGTACACGCGGCCGGTGATGATCGGTTGATCGGGATCGCCTTCCAGGAAGTCGACGATCACCTCCTGACCGATGCGGGGCGTGGCCACCGATCCCCAGCCCTTGCCCGCCCAGGGACTCGACACACGGATCCAGCACGAGCTGTTCTGATCCTTCTTGCCGTAGCGATCCCAGTGGAACTGCACCTTCACACGCCCGTACTTGTCCGTGTAGATCTGGTCTCCGGCCGGACCGACGACGACCGCGGTCTGCGGCCCCTGCACGAACGGCTTCGGCGTGCGGCGCTTCGGCCGGAACTGCTGCGCGCTCGACATCGCGACGAAGCTGCAGTGGTAGCTGCTCCCACCGCCGTGCGGCATCGCTTCGTAATCGCTGAACTCGACGTCGTAGCTGGCCGAGAGAATGAGGTGCTCGCGGTTCTGATCGTCGCGGTTGCAATCGGCCAGCGTGAACAGCGACCCGACGCAGATGCCTTTCGCGTTGGTGATCGCCTGCGAGGTCTGGAACTGGCTGCCGTACTCGTTGATGCGAACGTCGGCGTACTGCTCGCCGTCCCCCTTCTGTAGGTAGTGCCCGGGGTAGTCGTAGACTTCGTAGTCGCTCGGCGAGTAGCCACGGCTCACGACTTTCCTCGTCTTGAGCTCGACGCTCGGCCGCTCGAGGTCGTAGTCGTCGTGGACGTAGACGCCGGGTTGGATCTCGTGCGTGCAGTCCCAGCTGGTGATGCGCTCGAGCTCGGGTCGCACGACCTGCTCGGGCGACACGAACGACATCGTCTCGTAGCCGGGCGTCGGCGTGTGCTTGCTCGTCGAATCGGTCAGCACGACGGTGTTGTGGCCGTCGGTGTGTTTGATGTAGTAGGTGATGCCCTCTTCTTCGAGCAGCCGGCTGACGAAGTTGAAGTCGGTCTCACGGTACTGGACGCAGTACACCCATTTCCTGTACGAGCCGGTCAGCTCGAACTTGAAATCGGCGGTCGGCTCGTCGGCGAACACCTGCTTGACGATGTCCGGGACCGTCATCTCCTGGAAGATGCGGCAGTCGGTCGTGCGCGTCAGCAGCCACAGCCACGGGCGGACGACGGCGCCGTACCGGAAGTAGCGGCCGTACTGCGCCCCCTGCGAGAACCTGGTGACGACGCCGTTGAAGTAGCGCGTGCTGTCGTCGGGCAGCGCCAGCTTCACGGTCACGTTCTTGCCAAGGATGTCGTCGGACTTGACGTCGCACTTCGGGCTGAGCAGATTGACCTGCAGCTCGCTCAACCGGCTCACCTCTTCCTGCGCGTGCATCCGGTGGAACAGCAGGTCGTCCCCGAGTGGTGTCGTGATTTCCATCGCTCGAGGCATCGTCTACTCCGTTACCATTCTTGTCGCACGCACGACGTAGCCGTCGACTGGATCGCCGGCTTCGAGGCGCAACTCCGCCGGCACGATCTCGGATCGCAGGCCGGCGCTCGCAAGCACATGTTCGAGATACGGACGCGTGTGACAGTAGCGGCCGTGTGTGTTGAGACAGTACCCCTCGGCAGACGCCTCGTCCGACCACGCTTCCACGGTGAAGATCAACCGCCCGCCGGGACGCAGCGTTCGGGCCGCCGCCGCTATGACCTCGTCGAGCGGACCGAAGTACACCAGCGTGTCCGCCGAAACGATCACGTCGAACGCCCCGACCGCGCTGCGGAAGAACGCTGTCAACTCCCCCTTGATCAGCTCGTCGTACACCTTCCGCGCGTGTGCCTGGGTGAGCATGCCGGCTGACAGATCGACACCCACCAGGCGACGCGCATACGGCTCGAGCAGCGGCCCGCACAACCCGGTGCCGCATCCGGCATCGAGTACGTCGAAGCGCTTCGACGCCTCCGGTTCCACCTCCGCGAGCATCGCGGTCACCAGACTCGGCGCCCGGTACAGCAGTTTGGCCAGCTTGGCATCGAAGCTGCCCGCGAAGCTGTCGAACGTCGTCTCGATGAAGCCGTCCGACGCGCGCGCGGGAACATCGTGGCCCGAGCACGCCGCGCGCATGTGCAGCGCGATCGGATGAGTCGGCTCTTCCGCGAGCCATTCATCGAAGATGCGCACGGCAGCATCGACCTCGCCGATGGTGCAATGCGCCAGCGCCAGCAGTCTGCGGGCATCGGGATGCTTCGGCCTGAAGGTGATCGCCTTGCAGAAGCAGATGACCGCTTCGTGCGTGCGCTTCTGTGCGTTCAGCAGAATCCCGAGGTTCGTGTACGCCTCCGCGTGTTCGGGGCTCACTCGAATCGCGGCACGATAGGCTTCTTCTGCTCCGGCCAGATCGCCGTGCGCCCTCAGGAGCACGCCGAGATTGCTGAGCGCGTTGGCATGATTGGCGTCGATCGCCACCGCGCGGCGGCAGGCCTCGATCGCTTCCTCGAGCCTGAGACGATCGCGCAGGACGATCGCCAGGTTGCTGTACCAGTCGGCATGATCGGGCTCGAGGGCCAGGCTCTTCTGAATCAGCTCGATCGCCTCGTCGCTGCGCCCTTCCTGATGGGCGAGCACGCCCGAGAAGTGAAGGGCATCGGCGTAGTCGGGCGCGATCTCGAGGATGCGCCGATAGAGGTCGGCCGCCGCAGTCCATTGATCGTTCTGCTGCAGCCTGATCGCGATCGACACCGCTTCCTCGAGACTGACGGCGCGGTCTGTAGTAGTCGATGGCTCCATGCGTGTCTCGACGGGGTCGGGAGTCATTTCCTGGCGTGCCGTGACATGACTGCGGCCCTCATTCATCAGTCGAACCGGTACTCGAAATCGCTGTTGGCGACGCCCAGGCGCACGCCATTCAACGCGGCCCCGGCCATCGTCCGCGTCAGGAACTCGCGGCTGATCGCCGGCAACACTGTGTTCGTGAGGATGGCATCGATCATACGCCCACCGCTCTCGACCTCGGTGCACCGGCTGACAATCAGCTTCACCGCGTCGTCATCGTAGTTGAACGGGATCTTGTGGTGCTCCACCACGCGCTTTGCGATCCGTCCGAGCTGCAGGCGCACGATGTTCGCCAGCATGGCGTCGCTGAGCGGGTAGTACGGGATGACCACGAGTCGACCGAGCAACGCGGCCGGAAATTTCTTGAGGAGCGGTTCGCGCAGCCCCTTCGCGATCCCCTCGGGCTCGGGCATCAGGTCGGGGTCTTTGCACATGCTCATGATCAAGTCGGTGCCGACGTTCGAGGTGAGCAGAATGATCGTGTTCCTGAAGTCGATACGACGGCCCTCGCCGTCCTCCATCCAGCCCTTGTCGAAGACCTGGAAGAACAGTTCGTGCACGTCGGAATGGGCCTTCTCGACCTCGTCGAGCAGCACCACGCTGTACGGCCGGCGACGGACCGCTTCGGTCAAGACGCCGCCCTCGCCATAGCCGACGTAGCCGGGCGGGGAGCCCTTGAGCGTCGAGACGGTGTGGGCCTCCTGGAACTCGCTCATGTTGATCGTGATGACGTTCTGCTCGCCGCCATACAGCGCCTCAGCGAGCGTCAGCGCGGTTTCGGTCTTCCCGACGCCTGATGGACCGCAGAGCATGAACACGCCGATCGGCTTGTTCGGGTTATCGAGCTTCGCACGCGAAGTCTGTATGCGCTTGGCGATCATCTCGAGCCCGTGCCGCTGACCGATCACACGCTGATTGAGCGTGTCGGCCAGGTTCAGCACCGACTCGATCTCGTTCTTCACCATGCGGCCGACCGGCACCCCGGTCCAGTCCTGAACGACGGAGGCAACCGCGTGCTCGTCGACACTGGGGAGAATCAACGGCGTTTCGCCCTGCAGTCCTTTGAGCGTGGCCTGAAGATCGGTCAATTCCGTCAGCAGCGCCTGACGATCCTCGGTCGTGACCTCCTCCGCCACGGCGACGGCCTGCGTACCGGCCTTCTCGGCCTGCGCGGCGGCTTCGAGCCTGCTCCCGGTCCCCTCGACCTTCTCGTGTCCCTTGCGCAGCTTCGCACGCAGGTCGAGGATGCGATCGACGACCGCCTTCTCAGCCTGCCAGCGCGCCTCGAGCTCGCCGCGACGCGTCTCTGCAGCCGTAAGCTTCTCTTCGGCCGACTTCCTTCGATCGGCGGCCGCGACGCCGACCGCTTCCTCACGGCCGATGATCTCGAGCTCGGTCTGCAGCGCCTCGATGGTACGGCGGCAGTCTTCGAGCTGCGCCGGCACCGCGTGCTGGCTGATGGCGACGCGCGCGCACGCCGTGTCGAGGAGGCTGACCGCTTTGTCGGGCAGCTGACGCGCGGGAATGTAGCGATGCGACAGCCGCACGGCCGCCTCGAGCGCCTCGTCGAGCACCTGCGCTCGATGATGCTTCTCGAGCACCGAGGCCACACCGCGCACCATGAGGATGGCCTTCTCTTCGCTCGGCTCGGCCACCTGCACGACCTGGAACCTGCGCGTCAGCGCCGGATCCTTCTCGATATATTTCTTGTACTCCGCCCACGTCGTCGCCGCGATCGTGCGCAACGTGCCCCGCGCGAGCGCCGGTTTCAAAAGATTGGCCGCGTCGCCTGTGCCCGCGGCTCCGCCAGCGCCGATGAGAGTGTGCGCCTCGTCGACGAAGAGGATGATCGGTTTTGGTGACGCCTGCACTTCGTCAATCACCTGCCGCAGCCGGTTCTCGAACTCGCCTTTCATGCTTGCACCGGCCTGCAGCAGCCCGATGTCGAGCGTGTAGAGCGAGACGTTCTGCAGCGGCGGCGGCACGTCGCCCTTCGCGAGACGGACCGCGAACCCTTCGACGACCGCCGTCTTTCCCACGCCGGCTTCGCCGGTCAGGATCGGATTGTTCTGGCGGCGCCGCATCAGGATGTCGATGATCTGCCGGACTTCCTCGTCGCGTCCGCTGACCGGATCGATCTGCCCTTTGCGCGCGCGGTCGGTCAGATCGGTTGCGAATCGCTTGAGCGCCTCCTGTTTCCCCATTTGCGCCGGCGCCATCGCATCGCTCGCCTCGCCGGGCGCCGCCAGCGACGACCCGTCGCGCGCGGTCATCGCGTCCTCCGGCGATCCGCCCACGATGCGCCGGAAGTCCTCGGAGAGCGTGTCGCTCTTGAGCCCTTCGAACTGACGCGAGATCGCCACGAGGGCATTGCGCAACGATGGTGTCTTCAGCATGCCGACCACGAGGTGACCCGTGCGCACCTGGGTTTCGCCGTACATCAACGTGGCGTACACCCAACCGCGCTCGACCGCGTTCTCGACGTGCGAGGAGAGATCGGAAATCGATGTTGCGCCACGCGGCAGCCGATCGAGCGCCTCGGTGATGTCCTTGGCCAGCCGCGACGAATCCAGCTCGAAGTGCCTGACGATGCGGTGCATGTCCGAGTCGGGCGTCTGCAGGATCTGCTGGATCCAGTGCACCAGCTCGACGTACGGATTCCCGCGCAGCTTGCAGAAGACGGTGGCGCCCTCGATCGCCTTGTACGCAAGGCTGTTGAGTTTGCCAAAGAGAGCGGAACGGCTGATTTCACTCATGCAGCGATGTCTCCCGCGCGATCGAGGAACGCTTCGGCGTCCAGACAGAGATCGTCAGCATCCGTGCCTCCACGACGTTGACCGAGCCACGTCGTCCAACCGAGCTGCCCGGCACGACCGAGTGCCAGGCGCGGCACCTCGCGCTCTTTCAGCTGCAGCCGAACGTCCCAGTCGAGTTCGAAACTGAGATACAGACGAACCCAGTCGATGAGTTTCCTCAAGGCGCCGCTTCGCGACGTCGGTCCGCCTTCGCCGCTTTGCGACGCCGGCAGAAAACTCTCGTACTGAGCGAGCGTCAGCGGACCCAGGTGGATCCGGAATTTGTGCTGCCGATCCCAGACGCGACTCCCGAGCACCGCGCCCGCGCCAAGGGCGCTGCCGTCGCGCGTGAGCGACGTGCGTTCGGGTATCTGCAGCGCCAACCAGTGGCCGACGAACTCCTCGATGCGCACCGGCACCCGGAAGAAGTGCTGAAGGATGTGGACCAGACCCTCGGCGTTGCGCGGCTGCCGAATCAGCGCGCCGACGTGGAAGAACTTCGCGAGGTCCGGGAGCGCATCCCGCTCTCGGGACGTCATCGGCGCCATGCCTATGAAGGCGCCGATGTAGACGGTAAAGCGATCCGCTGTCGGCCGATCGCGGCTGACGTGCGGTTGGGCCTGTGCCCACGCGCGATAAAACAACGAGAGGAAGCGATGATGGAAGATGTCGAAGAAGCGGCTCAGTGTGGGATCGTTCGCAAGACGCAGCCGCTCGCGCACGTATTCGGTCATGTGCAACGGCAACGGACCATTGGGACCGAACAGACCGAACAGCCTGACTTGCAGGCGTGGCGCTCCTCCGTTCCTGGCCTCGAACGAGGCCAGCGGTGCAGGCGCAAACGACAGATCCGGATCCTGTCCGAGCCGGACCGGCTCGTCGATCGGACGCAGTGCCTGTCCCCATCGCGGCTTGGTGTCGTACAGGCATTCCAGCCGCCGCATCGTCTCGTAGAAGTCGTACCGATACGGCGCTTCCGCGAGGGCGGCGAAAAACGCTACAGCGTCGGTCTCGCGCCCCATTGCTGCCCCCATCGGTTGATCTCACGGGTCTCCGACCGCAAGACCGTTTCGGTGAACGAATTGATCGAAACGTGACGCGCGAAGTAGCGATCGAGCACGGAGCCGAGCATGAAGGCGCTGGTGCCTTCGAACGCCAGCTCGTCGATCTGCAGCGCGATCTGCAGTCCCCGGCCGAATGCAAGCGGACCTGGAGCCTGCAGCTTCCGCACCACGCGTGCGACCTGCACGGATCGAATCCCCTCGATCTGCCGTCTCGCGCTGTGATCGGCGCTCGCGGCATACAGCTCGAGCAGGTCGCGAAGGGCCCCGGCTCCTTCCTGCGGACTGGTCTGCACGAGCGACAGGTAGTTGAGCGACAGATGACTGATCGCGCGCCATGACACCGCTCCGTCGGCCAGCGGCGCATACGGGCGGCTGGGACCGCTGATCACCCGCGTGCTCTTCACCGGCGCGGCGACGTCGAGCGACATGTCGCTCGAGGCGGTCCCCTTCGCCATCTGCAGCGCGAGATCGCGATTCGTACAAAGCGTCTCGATCGAGAGCTGACGCAGATCGCCGCTGAACGGCGCCTGTGCAGGATCGACGAGCGACAGGAACACCTCGGTTCCGATATAGCTCGAACGGGGACCACGCCGCTTCGCGGTCAGCGACATCAATCGCGGCTCGCGGCGCGTTGTGTAGTACGCAGAGTGCCTGTGGGTCTCGTCTGAACTGTAGGCGGTATAGAACGGGAGGAACTGCTGTTCGCTGTCCGTCCCGATGCCGTGCCCGACGACACGGGTGACCGAATAGACCTCGAAATCGAGCGGCCTGGTACGGTCGGGGACGACGTGGTATTCGTGGGCGCTCTCGCTGATGTGAATGCGATCCGCGCGCTTGGCAAACAGATTGACGGCGGGTGTGCAGTTGAGCGCCAGATTCGACGCGTCGACGACGTTCTCGAGGGTCGGATCGCCGCGACCGAGCAGAATCACCAGCTCGACCTGGTTCGCATCGACCCGCTTCAATGCACGAGCGAGCCCCGACACCTCGAAGAAACGGAACCGCTGCGGGAACGCAAAGTACTCCTGCAGCAGACGGTATCCCTGAAACGAGCGCAGCGTCACCGGCAGCAGTGCTTCATCGTCGCTGAAACCGACCGGCTGGACCGAAGCGGCGGGAAGGAGCTCGTGCCAGGGCGGAGGATTCTTCGTCGGCACCACGAGCGTACCCAGCCCGCTGGCCAGGCACAGTTCGTACAGCTTGTTCGCGACGTCGTCGCGACCCGTGAGATAAAAGCACAAGCGATCGAGCCGCGTCTGGGCGAACGTCAGACCGGCGCTCGCCTTCAGTCGAATCCGGAGACCGCCCTTGATGCGACGCGCGATCGGGAGCGCATTGAGCGGGAGGTCCGGCGCGAAGGAGAAGTAACTCGCTGACGTGATCTCGATCGGCCACATCGTCACGTCGTGCGCGGTGTGGAATTCACAGTCGGCCGCATCGGCGCCGATCGCACTCGACAACGCCGCGCCGCGCGGCACTTTGAATCCACCGGCCAGGCTCGGATCGTTCAGATCGGGCGTGAGCTGCGCCATCAGCATCGACGGAATTGGCGCCAGGTAATGCGGGTAGACGATT
Source organism: Vicinamibacterales bacterium (assembly GCA_035263125.1). Lineage (GTDB taxonomy): Bacteria > Acidobacteriota > Vicinamibacteria > Vicinamibacterales > UBA2999 > Gp6-AA40. The sequence continues at coordinate 29,143 of DATFRP010000093.1, read as the reverse complement.
TCGAGCAGCGCCTGCGTGAAGCGCGGGAACTCCGCGTCGAGCTTCAGCTGAACGCGCGCGGCCAGGAATCCCACGCCTTCGAGCAATCGTTCGACGTAGGGATCGTCGACCTCGAGGCCGTGCATCCCGAGCCTGGCCGCGATCTTCGGAAAGTGCGCCGCGAATTCGGCGCCCATCTCGCGCAGATGCTGCAATTCGAGGTTGTAGTACTGAAGGAGGCGGGGATCCATGACACCTGCCTCTCAAGAAACGAGATCGGCGACCTGCACCTTCCCTGTTTCCAGGTCGAACTCGGTGCGGACCAGGAACTCCAGGGGCACGGGCTGCGCCCAGAGCTCACCATGAATTTCGACGCCGATGACGTTGTGATGATCGAGCTCACCGGGGTCGAGCAAGGTGCGAATCTGCAGCGTGCCCGGAAGAATGCGAGGCTCGAACATCAGAATCGCTTCGCGCACGGCGCGCGCGAGGTCGGTCATGTCGAGAGACGAGGCAGTGTGACCGGAAAGCGCCGGCAATCCGTAGTTCACGACCGACCGTCGTACGGCAGGCAGCTTCGTGAGGTCGGTCACCGCGTCGAGTCGCGTCGAGTTGAAGAGCCACGCGAGATCGCGCAGGACCGACTGCCGCAGTCGACTCTTCGAGAGGACGCGCACTTCGGGCGGTTCCTGCCTCTTGTCCGGCTCGTCGTCGGTGAGGCGATCGAGCAGCGCTGGCTGCAGCCGGTCCTGGGGCAGGAGTTGTTCAGCCACGGTCGCCTGCGAGATCCGCGGTCTCTTCGGTACCGGTGATCGAGATGGCGCGGACCTCCATGATCGGCGTCTCGTCGACGTCGGTCGCGATGATCCGCTGACCGAGGCCGCGGTGCATGTCAGGGGCGAGCTCCTCCCACACCGTCTTGCGCCCGAGCGCGATGAGACCCTCGCTCGCGTCCGAGCCCGGATAGCGCGTTGGAATCAGGGCTACCGACTCGCCGCCGTTTTCGAACTGGAGGCGCGCGGGCATCCAGACGAGGTCGCGAAGATCCTCTGGCGGGTCGATCTCGATCTTGAGGAGCCGCGAGAACGGCACCCAGTAGTACCGGCCGTTGATGACCGCTTCGAGCACCGGACCGATGCGGGAATCGGCGTCGGCGATCCACGCGAACGGCCGCCCATCGATGTCCCCCTGGGAGGTCGGCGCTTCGCCGAAGGCCCTGGCACGCAGTTCCTGCGCACGCGAGCCCTCCCCGTGGCCCGACGCGAGCAGCGACTCGATCAGGAGCGCCAGCCACTGATCCGGCTGGCCGAAGATCATCGGCGACTTCTTTCCGGCAAACACATCGTTGCGCACCGCTTCGCAGCGGACCGCATCGCCATAGGTCTTCTGCATGGCCACCGCTTCAGGGTCGAGGCCGGACGCCACATCGAGCTGATTGAGCGCGCGGTCCCACTTCCCGAGCACGCACAGCAGCTGGAACAGGAAGACGCGGAGTTTCACGTCGGCCGGCCGGGCCCGCACCTGCTCCTGCAGCTGCGCCAGCGCGGCGGCCGGATCTCCACCCTTCAGCGTCTGTTCGGCGGTGGCGGCGAGAGTCATGGCGGCTACTGCTGATTGCTCCATTGGTCCGTGAACGTCATGCCACCCTGCGGCAGGCCGTCCTTGCCTTGCGGCACGTACTCGACTTCGATCTTGTTGAACGAGAAGCTCACGCGCTCGACGAGCTCCGGAACACCGCCGCCCTGGGGTTCGACGGTGTCGACGATGAGCGACATCACGCGCCCTTGTTCGATGGTGATCTTGAGGTATTCGAGCTGTCCCTTCCCGGCTTTCCGCACCGTGAGAACCGCTTGCGAGATCGGCTCGTTCGTCCTGAGCGCCTGCATCAACGCCGTCGAGGCGCTGTCGACCCGCTTGTTGACCTTCAGGTCGTGGATGGTGGCCTTCCCCGATGCGGCACCGCCACCCAGGCTCACCTTGCCTGCCATGCCCCACGACCATGACAGGATGTCGATCTCGCCCTTGTGGGTGTCGTCCTGCGACTCCCCCTTGATCACGCCATGCATGGCGCCCTTGATCTTGAGGAACATGTCGCCGGCACCGCCGCCAGCATTCACAGGTGTCACGTCGTCAGCTTTCTGTCGATGGAGCGAGGCGGGTCATCGGCACGGCACCACGAGAGCCCACACCCGGACCCCGAGCGTGGCACCGCGCCTGACGCGCTCGTCGGTTTAGCCTTCCTTGTTGCCCTTGATGTCGTACTTGAAGTGCACGCCGGCGTCGAGCGATCCGTCCTGCTTCTGCGGCTTGTATTCGAGATCGACCTTCGCGAACTGCATCGCGACGTGCTCGGCGGTCGCTGCTCCATCGCCGGCGCCGCTCGGGGCCACTGCGGTGATGATCACGTCGGACATCTTGATGATCAGATATTCCTGCTGGCCCTTGCCGGCCTTGCGCACGGTGATCGTCGCGTCCTTGAGGTGCTCACCGGTCGCGCACGCCTTCATCAGCACCGGCGACGCCTTGTCGACGTGGTGGGTGAAGTTGAAATCGTTGAAGTTCGCCTTGCCCTCGCCGCCGCCCCCGCCGTGCGACATGGTGCCGCTCTGGGTCACGCCCCAGGACCACGAGAGGATCTCGATCTCGCCCTTGTGCTTGTCGTCGAACGATTCGCCCTTGATGTCCCCTATCTTCGCGAAAATGTCTGATGCCATAACGAAACACTCCTACGCTGACGGACGTCGGAAAACTCAACTCGCTTTGGCTGACGGCAGCTTCGACACCAGCCTGAGCGACACGGTGAGACCCTCGAGCTGATAGTGGGGGCGAAGGAAGAACTTCGCCGAGTAGTAGCCTGGATTCCCTTCCACTTCTGCGACCTGAACTTCTGCGGCGGCGAGCGGCTTCTGCGCCTTGGTGCTCTCGGACGAATGCGCCGGATCGCCGTCGACGTAGTTCATGATCCATTTCTGGAGCCAGACCTGCATGTCATCGCGCTCCTTGAAGGAGCCGATCTTGTCGCGCACGATGCACTTCAAGTAGTGCGCGAACCGGCAGCACGCGAACAGGTATGGGAGACGCGCCGAGAGGTTCGCGTTCGCGGTGGCATCGGGATCGTCGTACTCGAACGGCTTCTGCAGCGACTGAGCACCGATGAACGCGGCGAAATCCGAGTTCTTGCGGTGCACGAGCGGCATGAACCCGTTCTTCGCGAGCTCCGCCTCCCGGCGATCGCTGATTGCGATCTCCGTCGGGCACTTCATGTCGACACCGCCATCATCGGTCGGGAAGGTGTGGGTGGGCAGACCTTCCACCGCTCCACCCGACTCGATGCCGCGGATGCGCGAGCACCACCCGTACAACTTGAACGAGCGGTTGACATTCACCGCCATGGCATAGGCCGCGTTCGCCCACGTGTAGCGGTTGTGATCGGCGGCGCCCGTGTCTTCTTCGAAATCGAACTCCTCGACCGGGCTGGTCTTGGCGCCGTAGGGCAGACGCGACAGGTAGCGAGGCATGGCGAGACCGAGGTAGCGCGCGTCATCCGACTCGCGCAGCGATCGCCACCCCGCATATTCCGGCGTGGTGAAGATCTTGGTCAGGTCGCGTGGGTTCGCCAATTCCTGCCAGCTCTCCATCTGCATGACGGTCGGCGAGGCCCCGGCAATGAACGGCGTATGGGCGGCGGCGGCAACCTTCGACATCTCGCCCAGCAGCTCGGTGTCGGGCGGGGTCTGGTCGAAGTAGTAGTCACCGACCAGGCAGCCGAACGGCTCGCCACCGAACTGGCCGTATTCCGCCTCATAGATCTTCTTGAACAGCGGACTCTGATCCCAGGCGGTGCCCTTGTAGCGCTTCAGCGTCTTGCCCAGATCGGCCTTGCTGATATTCATGAAGCGGATCTTCAGCATCTCGTCGGTCTCGGTGTTGCTGACGAGATAGTGCAGCCCGCGCCACGCGCCCTCGAGCTTCTGAAAATCAGCGTGATGCAGGATCAAATTGATCTGCTCGGTCAGCTTCTTGTCCAGCTGAGCGATCATCGCCTCGATCGACTTGACGACATCGGCGCCGATCAACTTCGTCTGCGAGAGCGCCTGCTCGGCGAGCGTGCGCACCGCGCGTTCGACCGCTTCTTTCGCTTCGTCGGTCTTGGGTTTGAACTCTTTCTTCAGCAGGGAGTCGAAATCGGTGACTTCAGCTGTTCCTCCAGCCACCTGCTCCTGCTGCGATTTCGGATCGGCCATACGTCTCTCCGCTAATACGTGGGGGTTTACGATGCGGATTCATCCTTCTTCGTCGACGCCAGCGTCTGCAAGAGAGCCGGATCCTGGAGCAGCTTGGCGACCAGTTCCTCGGCCCCGGTCTTGCCGTCCATGTAGGTAATCAGGTTCGCGAGCTGTTCGCGCGCTTCGAGCAGTTTGTTGAGCGCGTCGACCTTGCGCGCGACCGCGGCCGGAGAGAAATCGTCCATGTTCTCGAAGGTGAGCTCGACGTTGATGTTGCCTTCACCGGTCAAGGTGTTGGGAACCTGAAAGCTCGCCCGCGGCTTCAGCGCCTTCATGCGGCTGTCGAAGTTGTCGACGTCGATGTCGAGGAACTTGCGGTCGGCCACCTGCGGAAGCGGCTCCGCGGGTTTTCCCGACAAGTCGGCCAGCACGCCCATCACGAACGGCAGCTGAATCTTCTTTTCCGCGCCATAGAGCTCCACGTCGTACTCGATTTGCACGCGTGGCGCGCGGTTGCGTGCGATGAACTTCTGACTGCTCGACTTAGCCACGGCTCACCTCCTCAACGTCCTACTCGTCTCTCAAGCCACCTGCCGACTTCGCTTGCGGGACCGCATCGGGCGCGATGTCGGCCAGCACCTCGAGAAAATCCTTCGCGACCAGACGCTTTGCGCGGTCGAGGAACAACGGGATGGGACTCGATGGCTCGTTGCGGCGAAAGAATTCGGCCGCCGCATCCATCGCGCGAATCGCATCCTGTCGTGATTTGATCGCGCCCACCGCCACGACCCCCGGCCCTGCCGCGTCGGTCGCCGCCTCACCACCTTCTTCAGCGGCGCCACCACCATTGGGATGCGCCGCCAGCTGCGTGCGGACGATGGCTGCCATCCTCTTCAACTGCGCCGAGAGCCCCTCGAAGTTCGGCGCGACCTCGGTGCCGGCGGCGTTTCGCATCGCGCCATCGATCGATCCGAGCGCCGTCAGCGCGCCGTTGATGCTCTCCCGCAGCAGTTTCAGCTCATCGATCGGCGTCGCCCCGAATGCGGCATCGATCTGCGCCTGGTCCGGTCGCGGCTCGGACTCGCCAGGCGTGACCTGACCGGCCACGATATCGAGATCGCGGACGCTGAACCGTCCGTGCTGGCGACTGCTGACGAGCGGCGCACGGCGCAGGCCGTCGATCACCGCCACCGGATCGGCAAAGCAGTTCAAGGCGTTCTGACGAAAAATCGCATCCTCGTCGACCAGAGGATAGACATTCGTCCAGTACGACTCGAGCCAGGATGACGCCACTGTCAGGGTCTGCGCGAATGCGGGAATCCCTTCGACGCGAAGCGTCGCCGCCCCAAGGTGCGCGAGCAGGCGAAGGTCTTTACTCGCCTGCAGCGCCGCGAGCGCCTCGTCCCTGATCAGTCCCCAGTTCGGCGGACGATCGCTTTTGCGCGCCTCGCGGCGGACCGGTTCGCCGTCTTCCAACTTCACCGGCTCCAGCGTGACCTGACCGAAAATCTGGTACGCGTCGAGCGATGCCAACGTCTCGCTGTCTTCGAGATTCTTCCCACACGGCTCGTCGGCAGTCACCGGCGACAGCAAGTCTTGTCCGTTCCAGTAAGTGCTCATCGTGCGCTACTCACCGGCGCGTCTCTGTCGGTATAACGACACGTACCCTCACAACGAACTCTTCTCCTCGAGTCGGCTGACATGTGGGCGCGGCGGGAACCCGTCGCTCTGCGGCTCGAATTTTAGCGGCTTCAGGCCAAAGTCCCAAGCCGAAACTGCGGGCCGCCGCCCGAGGACCCGTCTCCACGGTCCCCACGTGAAGTGGTGTAAAAAGTCGCCATTTCGTTACGTGAAGGCCTCGACGATCAGCGCGGTCACGTTGTCGGGCGCGCCCGCGTCCAGGGTCGCCTTGATCAGGCCGTCGACAGCACCGCGGATGTCCTCGTGCTCCAACCACGCCCGGATCTGCGCGTCGGGCACGGTTCGCGTGAGGCCGTCGGAACACAGAAGGAATCGATCGCCGGCGTGGACGCGGTCCCGAAACAGGTCGAGGAGGAGCGTCGGCTCTCCGCCGACTGCCCGTGTGATCGCGGTGGAGACCGCGCCTTCGGCCTCGGCGAGGCTGTGATCGCGCGTCAGTTGCTGAAGCTGCCCTCCGCGCCAGCGATACGCCCGGCTGTCGCCGGCCCACAGCACCGCACAACGCGTGCCGCGCGCCAGCAGCGCAACGACTGTGCTGCCGCTCGATACGGCGTTCACCGAACGAGTCGCGGCACGTACGAGCTGCTCGTTGACCTCACAGACACGCTCGCGTGCAGATTCGACGGCATCCTCGAAGCTCGAATCGGGCACGACTTCTGCAAGGGCGTCGCAGACCATCCGGCTTGCGACCTCGCCTTGGCTATGGCCGCCCAGGCCGTCAGCCACAGCCCATATGCCGACTTCGGTACGTTCGATGAACGAATCCTGATTGATCTCGCGCACGCGACCCACGTCGGTCGCTGCTGCCGATCGGAAACGGGGGGGTGTGACATCCTCGACGAGCAGTTCCTCACGCGCGAGCGTGTTCGAGACCTGCGCCGCCACCGATTGCCAGCGCCCGGAGATCCACGACCCGTCGAGCAGTGCCGAGAACGAGTCGGGATGCGGCAGCCCCTTCGTGATGAGGCAGCTGGGTTCGACCTTCGTCGATCCATCGGTCCACCAGAGGACGAGCGGGTCGTAGATCGCGGACAGCCGCCGGGTCATCATTTGCTCGAGCGTCGAGCCCAGATTGGACGCCGACCCGATTGGCAGCTGCCACGCGTCGTGATGCGTATCGAGCACCTCGCTGGCCGCCCCATCGAGCTGGACGAGCGGCGGTGACAGCACTTCCAAATCCTCGCCGAGCATCATGAGCTGCTCGTCGAATCGATCGAAGTCGACAACCTCCGCTCCCAGTGTGTCGATCACCAGGCGCTCGACCCGTTCGAAGAATCCATCGGCTTTGGTTGCCGCCAGCGCCGATGCATCGAGCGGCAGCTGCGCGACGATCGTGAGCGGGAAATACCTCCCGACGCGATCGACGCTCGGCACCATCACCCCGACGACGGGGGCCGGACCGCACGCACCTGCCGCACATGCAAATCGCCAGGCCGGGCTCGTCAGGTACACGTCGAGCCAGCGATCACCAAGTGTCGATCGGCTCGCGGAGATACACTCCTGCAGCCATCCGTCCCAGACGCCAACGAACGCGTCGGCGACACGCCGTCGAAGGAAGTCGCCGTGACTCGGCAGTTTCCCGTAGAAACCTATTCCCACAGGACCGGACATGCTGCGGCTTATCCTCCACAGCTGAAACGTTGCCAGCTGCGATTGCCGAACGGATTGTGTACGCTCAACGCGTCGATGATGATGTCGGTTCCATGCTGGCCGTTCTGAAATGCCAGCACGGATTTTTCGGATGACTCGCCCGCGCGCGTCTGTCCCGAGTCGACGAGCCGGAACAGTGCCCACGGCCCCTTGAACTCGACGTGCGGCCTGCCCCCGCCGCGTTCCTCGAACGTCAACGCGGCGACACCGGGATTGGGACCGGGCCACTTCGCAGGTATCGCGCGCAGCGGACCGAACTGATACGAGAACGACTGGCCATCGAGCTCGAGGACGACACGACTCGCTAACTGCTTCAGGTTGGTGAGTGTCAGCGTGAAGTCCAACTGCGGCGTCTGCGCACCCGGGCGAAAGAACATTTCGCGGATCCGCTGCGCCTGTTCGAACTGCGACAGCACGCCGACGCCGAGTCCCACCGCTTCGCCAGAGGCATCCGACCGCCACCGCCACGGGCTCTTCGAGTTGTCGACGAGCCGATCGAGGTTCTGCTTGTAGAACGTGTCGAAGATACCGGAGTAGCCGAAGATTCTTCCAAAATCGTTCAGCGGCACGTCGGTCGTGCTGCCCTGGGTGAAGGGGTACCGGCCGAGCACAGCCATCGTGCACTCGCGTACGACCTCCTGACGGTACCGATCCGACAGCGATGCCCTCAGGCCACTACGCGTGAGCGCCTGCGTGCGGCTCCCAACTTCGGCGACGAGCGTGCCGACCGTCTGCGGCAGGCTGGCGGCATCCTGTTTGAGCGACTCCGACATGCGGCTCACCGATGACAGCGTCTCCGTGTCTCCTTGCTGCTCACCGATTCCGCTCCCGACGGTCTGCAGCTTGTCCTGAATCTCCCTGATCTGCTGGACGATGCGATCGATCGGTGCGGTACCGGGGTCGCCGGCCAGCAGTGCATGCACCGGCGCAAAGTGCTGCGTCACCTCGAGCCCCGGCGTGCTCGCAGGCACGCCCACGATCTTCTGCCCGGTCGCGAGAATCTTCTTGAGCGCGTCCTGCGCGGTCGACAGCGTGGATTGCGGCCCCGCGGCCTGCTGCTTCACGAGCATGGTGTTGTCGTCGACGACTTTCAACAAACTGCGCAACGGAGACGTTGGACCGCCGAGCGCACGGAGGGCGCGTTTCAAATCCTCGGTGCCATTGAGAGACGCGACCCCGAGGTCGCTCAGGAAGGCATCCCACACCTGGATGTATTCCTTTTCGTAGAGCGCGAGCACCTGCGCCTTCACCCCCGCCGCCTTCATCGGATTCGACGACTCGCCCCACACCCATCGATCGTTGTCGAATTGCTTCTGCATCTCCTCAGCGCGATGGTCCACCACCTGGTTGAACGTCTTCGCGGTGAAGAGACTCGGCATCGGCTGCGACAGGCTCGTGCCGCTCTTCCTGCGGAACACCTGCTCGATGCCGAGGCTGTCGAAGCGCAGGGCGTTCTGCGTATCGGCCGAGTACGACACCTTGATGAAGCTGTAGACGAGGCGCGGAATCGACTCGGCAGGAATCGTCCGTCGTGCCTGATCGACAAGCGCCCGATCGATCGGCATCTTGCGCAGCGACGAGTTGTAGGCGAGGAGGTTGCTGAAATGCTTCGTGAGCGCGTCGACCGCTTTCGGATCTGTCGCGTACGCCGTCTGCCACTCCTGGTCCGCCATGTACTTCAAGTGGTCCTTGTCCAGATGCTCGGGAAGATTCAGCATCAGATAGGCCTTGAGGTACAGGTAGACCTTCTCAGGCTCCGCCGCGTAATCCACGAGCCGCTGTTGGATGCGGCCGGTCAGCGTCGGCAGCAGCGCGTTGTTCAGCTCTCGCGAGTACGCGGCGCGCGCGGCGTTGCCGAGCGCGTTCCCCTGATACAGGCCCCAGTGCATGGACCAGGGCGAGTCGTCGCGATACCGATTCGCCGAGTTCGCCACAGCGCCCAGCGCCTCGAGGCGAGGTAACAGACTGGTGAGATCGATCGACCCGCCGAGCGGGATACGAGGCACCTTCTGCAGCGTCGCGACATCGGCCGCCACCGTGTCGACATACGTGCGGTTACGGTTGTAGCTGATCGTGAACACGATGAGACCGAGCAGCGCGACGGCGACCATCCCGGCATACGCGCCGAGCTGCACCGCGGCCTTCTGCACCTCGAGACGACGATTGATGCCGGCAAGCCCTGACTCCTGGAGCAGCACGCCCTTCAGCAGGTGCTCGATGAAGTACGCCTTGCCACGACCACCGGGAGCGACCGCATCTGCGGCGACGGAGAACCGGCGCCCGAGCGCGCCGAGCAGACGATCGATCGGCGTCCCTTCCTGCGTGCCGCTCGTGAGGTACACGCCGCGCAGCAGGATCTGCTGATCGAACCGCGTCGACGCAAACACGTCGGTGACGAACCCGTTGAGCAGATCGCGCAGCGCCGCCATCTGCTGCGGGAACGCGAAGATCCGTGCCCGGCGGCGGACGTCGCGATCTTCTTCGAGCCTGGTGAACACGCGTTCGTTCAACCGGGTCATCAGCGCATCGAATTCGGCGCCGAAGTCCTGCGGCGCCTTTCCGCTGATCGTCTGCTCGTAAGGGAACGTGACGCCCCAGACCTGGGCGCGACCTTCCTTCTCGAAATCGTCGAAGTACTCGGCGAAGCCGGCGACCAGATCGCATTTGGTCACCATCACGTACACGGGCAGCTGGATCTTCAGTTCCTTGTTCAGCTCGTTCAGACGTCGTCGCGCAGCCGCGACATAGGCCTCGCGTCCGCTGTGACCCTGCACCATCAGATCCTGGGCGCTGATCGTGAGGATGACGCCGTTGATCGGACGACGGGTGCGATACTTGCGCAGCAGCGCGAGGAACTCGGTCCATCCCGCGCTGTCGGACGCGGCGTCGGAATCCTGAGTGAGGTAGCGTCCCGCGGTGTCGAGGAACACCGCTTCATCGGTGAACCACCAATCGCAGTTGCGGGTGCCACCCACTCCGCGCAGTGATCCCTTTCCCGTCCGCTGTTCGAGCGGGAAGTTCAGTCCCGAGTTGACGAGCGCGGTGGTCTTGCCCGATCCCGGCGCACCCACGATCACGTACCACGGCAGTTCGTACAGGCTGTGGCCGCTCTTCCGCTTGCCCTTCAGCGTGGCGACCGCGTCTTCGAAGCGCTCGCGCAGCTGCAGCGCTTCGGCGCTTGGACGCTCGTCGGCCTTCGACTGCATCACCACGGCGGCCACGAGCTGGTCGCTGGCGCGACTTGCGCGCGTGCGCTTGAGCACGATCGACGTGATCCAGATCGCCACGACCAGCGCCATCACGATCAGGCGGCCGGTGACCGATTCGAGCGGGTACCGATCGGCGAAGCCGAAGAACGGGCCGACGTACCAGATGAACAGGAACAGCAGAACGAATCCAATGAGCGTCAGGAACGCGCGGCTCTTCAGAAAGGCAAACATGCGCGCCTCACGATTCACGCACGTGGATGATCTCCACGCGCCGATTGCGAGCCCGGTTCTCGGGTGTCGACTCGGGCCGATATTTGGGCTGCGATGAACCGTACCCCGTGGACTCCAGGCGCCCGGAATCGCGAATCGCCGGCTTGAGGATGCCCAACACGCTGAGCGCACGCTCGCGCGACAACTCGAAGTTGTCGCGATAGCGGAACGACCGCAGCGCCTGATCGTCGGTGTGACCGGTGACCAGCACCCGGCCCGGCACTTTCTCGAGCGCCTCGCCGACTTTGCGAAGCGTGTCGTCGTAGGCAGGGTTGACCGAGGCACTGCCCGACGCGAAGAGATCGGCCGCGAGGAGCGTGATCGTCGTCTTGCCCCCGTCCTCGTCCACCCGCATCGTCCCCTTGGCTTCTTCCGGCGCGAGCAGCTGCTTGACAGTCATCCCGACCGGTGCGGCCACGGGATGCGGTACGCCGAACTCTTCGAGGCCGACACCGGCGAGCGCAGACTCGACGGGCGCCGAGAAACGCCCCAGACGCGCGTAGTAGGTCACGAACGCGATCGCCAGAATGGCGAGCGCCGCCGCCCCAACCACCCACCAGGGCACGTAGCGGATCAGCGGGTTGCGCTTGTCCTGCAATCCCCGCCATCGCAACGAGAGATCGGCGGGCGCTGTTCCACGGTGCTGACGGATCTTCCGGTAGAGGTCCTGCTGCACGTCGGCGAGTCGGGCATGCCCGCGATCGACGACCTGATACTTGCCTGCGAATCCCAGCGCGATGCAGAGATACTGCAGCTCCATGAGATCGATGTGCTGCGCCGGATCCTGCGAGATGCGTTCGAGCATCTCGAAGAACTTCTCACCGCCCCAGGCTTCGCGATGCAGTGCGACGAGCAGCGTCTGCTGGGCCCAATCGCTCTGCGCGCCCCACGGCGTCGACAGCACCGCTTCGTCGAGGCTCGCACACAACGCGTAGCGCGCGGCGCGGGTGACTTCTCCGGACACCCCTCCCGCACGTGCGCGCTCCTCGAATCGTCTGATCTCTTCGAGCGCGTGCCGTCGGAGATCGCCGACTTCCGGTGCCGAGAGCGTGCCGCGCATCTGCCCGGCGAGCATCAGCAGCGGACTCGCGGCCTGCACCAACGGGTTGAGCCCCACGCCGAGTAGATCGCGCGCCGATGCCGCAACCGGCTCGGTGAACCCGGCTCCGCCGCCGGGAGGCACACCTGGCGGGCGCGACGAGGGTGGAAGCGGATCACCTCCGCCGCGTCGTCCCGCACCGGGCCGCGGTCGCAGCACCGTGGCGTCTGATGGCTTGAACGGGTCGTCGATCTCCGACATGCCTTGATCCGCCTTCAGGTCCGGATCGCCCAGAACTCCATGGCGAGCCCAGGGAACTCTCCCGCCACGTGCAGGGCGACCCCTCCCGAGGTCTTCAACTGTCCCCACAGGTCGTGGCTCTGATCGAGCTCGAAATACACGAAGCCCGCGTGATACGGGATCTGCCGCGGGGCAACTGGCACAGCGTGCACCGGCACGCCCGGCAACTGCAGATTCACGAGATCGCGGATCTTCTCCACCGGACCGATCTTGAGCTGGCTCGGGAACCGGCGGCGGAGATCCTCGGCGGGCACGTCGGCGCGCGCGGCGAGGATGAACACCGCCGATGCGTACAACGTTCGATCGGCGACCGCCGCAACGCTGAGGCCGAATCTCTTCGACTCGATCGGAATCGGAATCGCGCTCTGCTCGAGCACGGCACTGAGCGCCGCACGCAGCGCGACGATCACCGGCTCGAACGATTCACGCAGATGATCGTGGCGGTACCCTTCGAGCTTCGGCGGGCGCTTGGACGAAGTCGTGAACGTCGCGAGCTCGCCGGCAGCCGACACGCAGAATCGAAACAGATCTTCGGGATGCAGCACGCCCGAGTCGACGAAGTGCGCGAGCACCGGTTCGCAGCGGTTGATCGCCTGCAGCATGAGGAAGTCGGCGATCTCCGCTGATGCGCCGCGACCGGTCGACGCCACCCGCCCGCCGAGGGCGTCGCCGCGCTGATGCAGCAGCCCGAGCAGCTCGGTCATGTAGGTCGCCAGCCGGCGCGACGCGCGTACGTCGAGGACCGTTGGAATGAACGTGTCATCGAGCTGCACCTGCTTGTCCGAGCGGCATTCGACCACGTGCGCCAACGGGACGCACGCATACGCCTGCGTCACCTCGCTCGCGAGCAGCAGCCGCGTGCGGAGTGGGCCCACTTCGAGGAGTGCGGAATCGCCCGAGCTCGACGTGGCATCGTTGGCTTCCACTTCGCGCACGTCGTGCCGGATCAATCCATCCGGCCCCGCTGTGCGTTCGACGTCGACGGCGCCGGCCCGGCGCAGCGGGAGCGCCAGATCGACGATCTGATCGTGGACATCCGGCCCGATGTCGATCGGGGCCGGCAGCGGATCATCGTCCGGCATGCGAAATGGCGTTCCGTCGGGAAATACGCCGGCCGCGCGTCGCAGCCCGAACTTGCCGATGCTCAGAAGGTCCCGCTCGACGTCAAGCTCGGTGAAGCCCCAGCTGTGCGGCACGAGCGCCTGGCACCGCGTCTCGACGTACCGCTCGAAATAGCGATCCTGCTGCTGAAAATGCTGGGGGCGGAGGAACAGCCCCTCGGACCAGACAACCTTGCTATAGACGGACATTCGTCACGGTCACTTGGTGGTCGGCGCGAGCTGTACTCGCGCGCGCTCGACCGACAGCGTCACATCATCTTTCTTGAACGGCGCGGGGACCACGACCCGCCACTGCGAGTTGCGGATATCGCGAAACGCCGCGATCACGCCGACGAACCGGGCCGTCTTCGGCACGACGAGTTCAACCGTGCGATGTTCGGCCGGCGTCAGCACGTATTCCTCGCGATTGATCAGATCCTGACCCAGCACCTTCATCTCGTCATCGAACAGCGCGAAGAAGTCGGCGCCCGTGAACGCGGAATCGGCTTTCAGCTGATAGACACGCACAACAACCGGAGACGGCTTGCCGCTGGCATCGGGGTTGACGTCCCCGCTGGCGCTCAACGCGACCTTGGCTTTCGAGACGTTGGAGGGCTTGATCGGGACGGTCTTGCACGCGGGCACGACGAGCGCTACGGCAAGCATCCCGGACAGCGCGAGAAAACGAGCGTGATGGATCATGGTTCGCGTATCCGTTGGTTTACAGAATGCGCTCCCGGCCCTGAGCCTTGAGCCGTTCGAGCTGTTCTTCGTACGCCTTGGCGAACTCTTCGCCGAATAGCTCCCTGAAGCTCGCCTCGGCGTCAGAGACCATATCACTAAACTTGTCCCGATATAGATCCCAGTACCGCAGCTTCCCCGGCATGATCGATCCCTTGCCAAGCCGATCGAATTCCTCCTGCAGCCGTTCCGGGTTGAACTCGGACAGCATCGCCTCGAACGCGACGCGGACACCGGCGAGCATCGCCATCTGGTGGTTCCGGATGTCGTCGAACGCATCTTCGAAGGATTCGACCGGCCCCAGATACGCGGGATTTCGCTTCACGAGCAGATTGTGCAGAGCATCCTCGACGTTCGCTGAAAACTTCAGCGGGTTGTTCTGACTGGTCTTGAACGTCGTCACACGCATCCTGAATTCGTCCTTGATGCGTTGGCGCGCCTGCAGCACGTCCATCACGCCGGCCACCACGACCCGGAGAATCTCGCCGAAATGCTGCGCGAGCTCCGGTGTGACCACGGCGCCTTCGACGCCCGCTCCCTTCAACACCTCCGCGAGCGCCGCTTCGATGCCGCCCGACGCGGCTGGCGCCTGCCGTCTCCGAGGCGGCGCGGGTTCGACCCGAGGCGCCGGAGATGCCGCAGGCGAGGGACGAACAGCGCGCGATGGATCGGGCGCGGACCGTGGTGCAGGCGCCGCCGGCCGCGGTGCGACGGGAGCGGGTCTCGGAGCCAGGGGATGCACAGCGGAGCTCGCCAGCGGATCGTAATCGTCAGGAATCAGCGACGACGATGCCGACGCCGGTGGAGCGGGCTCGGGCTCGATGGGAACCACCGGCGGCTTGTAGTAGTCGCGCAGCACCGAGTCGCGCGCAAGGTCGGCCGCTCTCGGAACGTTGGGTGGCGCCTGCTTGTTCCCGTCGAAACCCAGCAGGCTCAACGGATCGACTTCTCCGCTCGGAAGATCTTCCGAACCTGGAATGAGATCGCCAACGAACGGCGAGGCGTCCGGCGTCCGCGGAGAAGGCGCTGACGCAGTGAACGGATCCTCGAGCCCGAACGGATCGGCCGCGGCCATCGGCGGCGCGGTGATCGAGGCTCTGATCTCGTACGGCTCGATGAAGATCCGATCTCCCGACTTGAGCGTGTACGGCTGCCCGCGCACGAGACGATTGTCAGGCGAGTTGATGAAGACACCATTGGTGCTCGTGTCCTCGATCAGGAACGCGCCGTTCTGAAAGCGGATGCGGGCGTGACGGCTCGAGACGTACGGATCGGGCAGGACCCAATCGTTGTCGGGCAGTCGGCCAATCGTTCCTCCGGCGGCCTCAAAGACCTTCCTGATGTCGGCCCGCGGCGCGCCCTCCTGCGGCCCCGTCACTTCAAGGGTGAGGATCATGAGGGCTTCTTCTTCCTTCCTTTTACTGCTGCGTCGCGGTGGCGGTCTGAGATGCTGCCGCGCCTCCAGTCTTGTACAGCGTGATGAACCGCGGTGCAAAGACCCGCGAGTCCGGCTCGAACGACGAGTTGATCTGTTTGCACTGCTCGATCTCGGCGAGCGCCTGCGTACGAAGCTCCTGGCGTGTTTCGCCGGACCGGACGAAGAGTCCGAACAGCGATGCGGCGCGGAACAGATGCACGTGCAGCTGCAGCGAGGCGTCGGCAACACCGGTCGACGGATCGAGCGCGGTGAGCGCCTTCTGATATTCGCCATCGAAAAACTGATGCGCACCCTCTTCGAGCGCGGCGTGCACACCCCGGTCTCGCAGCGTCAGCGGACCGAAGGCCTGGATGAGCGTGTTGAGAGTGCCCTGTGCCTCCATCGTCTGCCTGGTCACGTCGGCGAGGCCGTTCAGATCTCCGGTCTTCCGTACGCGTTCGTAGCGCGAGCGCTGCGCATCGATCCGCTTCTGGAGCGCGTCGCGCGCATTCGTCATCTCCGGCGTCATCTTGTCTGGCGTCTGCGCCGCACGGCGGTTCATCGTTTCCATCAGTGCCGACACCGACAGGAACGCCTCGTCGGCGACCTTGATGGCCTCGGCCAGACGCTGATTGGTTGTGGCCACCACGATCTTCCTCAGTTGTTCAATCACCTGAGTGAAGGCCTTGGTCGCATTCTGCGCCGACTTCATGCCTTCGGCGATGGTGGCGGCGTTCTGTGTCTTCTGAGCGGCCGCGAACTGCGTCCGTGCCTGAGCGAGCTGGTCGCGACCCGCTTTGCGCGACCCCGCCATCTGTTCGGTCAACGCGCCTTTCGCCGCATCGATCGAATAGTCTGCGTTCTCGGCGTTCTCGATCTCCTTCTGGAGATCTCTGAGCTTGTCCTGGGCCGTGGCAAAGTTTGCGATCGCGGTATTCAGCGAGTCCTCGAGCGGTTTCAGCTTGACCATGGCGCGCTCGGATGCCCCCTTGGCCTCGGCGAAGTCGCTCGCGGACCGCGTCTTCTGGGCGATGTTCAACCGCGCGGACGCCGCTTCGAGCTCTTTGCGCCCCCCTTCCTCGTACTGTGATGCCAGCGGCATCCACTGGTCCCGGTGCGCGGCGCCAAGATCGGTGATCTTCTTGGCCAGTGCATTGGCTTCCATGTAGACCTGTCGCGTCGACTTCCACAGCGTGTCGAAATCACCCGGCAGCAACACGCCTTTCGCCGCACATTCCTTGTACCCGCGTTGAATCACCTGCAGAAAATCGGTCTTGCTCTGCACGACCTTCTGATCAATCGAGATCGCCCACTCGGTGACCGCACCCGCGCAGTCCTGCTGGTTGTGCAGCGCTTCGCCGAGGAAGTAGTGCGGCAGGTACTCGACGCCCCCACCTCCGAAGACGCTGGACACAAGGCTCGATCGAACCTTGCGCGATGACTCCTGCCCGTTCTCTTGAATGGCCAGGCGCATCTGCCGCACGGCTTCGGACCAATTCTTGTCGCCGCGCGCCTGCATGCCCTTCTTGAACGCTTCATCCTGGGCGGCGGCCAGCGAGGGATAGAGAGCCACACATATCAAAATGGCAATCGCGACGCGGATCAGGCGCATCACTTGTTGCCTCCAGTCGATGTCGGCGGAGGTGCCGATTGCGCCGAAGCAGGTGCGGCGGGCGATTCGGGCGCCGGGAGTCCCGCCAAGCCAGAACCCAGGTATTGCTCGAAGTACTCTTCGACCGTCACAGTCTGAAAGCGGGCCATCGGGGCGACGGCAACACCGCCAACATCGACTCGCACATTGATGGTGGCGACCTTCGAATTCGGGCCAGTCAGCGTGACCTGATAGTTGCCTGCGGGCAGCACCAGCAACAGCGGCGTCGAGGCAGGCGATGGCAGCGTCTGGGCCGTTCCGCTGTCGTTCTGAATCGCCGTGACCGTCGCCCACGGCGCGGCATCGATCACGAGCGTGCCGGTCGGGACCGGTCCTCGCGTCAGGAAGTAGGTCGTCGCCGCGATCGCCAGCAGGAGAACCGCGCCAACGCTCGCCCAGAGGACGATCGCCTTTTGCTTTGGCATCGCAGGCGGCGTGAGCGAGCGCAGCGACTTCGAGACAGCCTCGGCCGCCGGAGCGGCGATTGACTTCATGCGGGTCATGAAGTCGGGTCCTGGAGGCGCTTTTTGAACTGGTACCTTCGCAGACTTCGCCTTCGTCGGCGCCGGAGCTGCCGGTGTTTTCGCGACGGGCGCTTCTGCGGGTGGGATGGCCGCCGGCCTGGCCACTCGCGGCGCGGGCGTGCGACGGGCGGGCGCGACGATCGTCGGCTCGGCGTCCCCCAACGACGGGTCCTGCTGCCTGGCCGCGTAGGACGGGTCCCGTTCTCGAGCTCCGACGGGGTTGACCGGCCGCAATACTGTGCGCTCGCCGACACCAAGTGGTGGAGCGCCGGGGAGCTCGATCGGCATGGTCGGTCCGGTCACCGCAAGGCCGTCTTCGTGCATGCGCGTGACCGCCTGCGATTCCATGAGCCGCGGATCCTGGCCCATCGGCTCGCTCGCGATCGTCAGATCGGGATCCTCGGCAGGCATGTCGACGCCCCTGCGAACCCTGAGCGCCGCTGCGAGTCTCCGCTCGAGCTCGATCGCTCCGACATGATTCTCATCGAGCGTGAGCGCCTGCTGACAGGCGTCGAGCGCCGCCTCGAGCTGTTGCGCCGCCAACAGCCGTCGGGCCTCGGCCAGTGCAGCCTCGACCTGCTGCGAGCGTCGACGGGCGATCGCCTCGCGATCGGTCCGGCGCGGATCGGGCGGTGGCGTCATTTGCGCCACTCCGACTCCACCGCCAGTTCGTCGTCGTTCCGACCCCGTTCCACGATTCATACCGCCGGGCGGCGTGATGTCGCGATTCATCGGCGTCGATGCGCCGCTCCAGCTGTCGTCGGACTCGAACTGCCGCCGCACGCGCACGATCGCAAGGCGCAAGGTTTCAGTGTCGTTGAACCGTTCGTTGATGTTCTTCTTCAGCGCCTGCTCGACGATCGCCACGATCTCCGGCGTGACGTCCGGCGCAAGTCCCAGCAACGCCTTGGGCTGCTCGTTGAGAATGCGGTGCGTGATCGCCGGCAGCGTATCGCCCGGGAACGGCTCGGCGTAGGCGAGCAGTTCGTAGAACACGACGCCGATCGAGAACTGATCTGAGCGATGGTCGACCGGATCACCGGTGATCTGCTCTGGCGCCATGTATCCCGGCGTGCCGATCATCACCGAGGTGTTCGACGCGATCCCGAGCATCCGCGCGATCCCGAAGTCCAGGATCTTGAGGCGGCCGGATCGATCGATCACCAGATTCGCGGGTTTGATGTCGCGATGGATGACCGACATCTGATGCGCGTAGCCGGCGCCTGCACACAGTTCCTGCATCCACCGGAGCTTGTCGCCGATCGACACCGGCATCTTCCGGCGAATCAGGTTGGCCATCGTCTCGCCCGGCACGTATTCCATGACGATGTACGGCTGCGAGCCGTATTCGCCGAAGTCGTAGACCGTGACGATGTTGGGGTGATTCAGCGCGGCAGCCGCCCGCGCCTCGCGCGAGAAGCGCTCGCGTGCGTCGGGTACGTCGAGATCGCCGGCAAAGACCTTGATCGCGACCATGCGACCGAGGACCGGGTCGTGTGCCACGTACACGGTCCCCATACCGCCGCGACCGAGCCGTCGCTGAATTTCATAACGACCGAGTTGAGTACCAGGCTCGAACACCACACGCTCCCTGGGACCGGAACACCACGCGCACCCGGGGGGTCGGGCGCAGACATCGACTGTGAGGGCAGTACTATAAGGCCAACGCGCTCTCCCTGTTTCCAGCAAAAGCCTTGCCTGCGATGACAATGGCAGGTTCTGTCACACGGAACGACTTTCCTCAAGAAATCCTGTGAATGGCACCGTGACGAGAATCGGATCCGCGGACATAGCCTCGCAGATTAACAGACTACTGGCCAGATTCCCGGACGCTGGCTGATGTTCCTCTGTATAGTCTCGGCGCATGACATATCCAGTGTCTGTCACCGTCGAACCGTTGATCGAGAACCGGAATCGGCTGACGACGTTTTTCCGGTTTTTTCTCGCGATCCCGCACATCATTCTCGTCGGCGGCGCGGGCATCGGGTTCGCCAGCAGCAGCTCTCGGAATGACTCTACATGGTCGTTCGGCGAGGGCGGGCTGCTCGGTGCCGTCGCCGGGTTCCTGGCGATCATCAGCTGGTTCACGATCGTCTTTGCCGGCATTCACATCGTCGGGATCCGACAGTTCTGTGCGTTTTACCTTCGGTGGCAGACGCGCGCTCGCGCCTACCTGATGCTCCTCCAGGATCAATACCCGCCATTTGGAGATGCCCCCTATCCGACGTCCTTCGACATCGTCGACCCGCAGGGCCGACGCGATCGGCTGACTGTCGCCTTCAGACTCATTCTCGTGATCCCTCATCTCCTCATCCTCGTCTTCCTCTTCATCGCCTGGGGCCTGACGACCATCCTCGCGTGGTTCACGATCCTGTTCACAGGCGCCTACCCTCGAGGGATGTACGAGTTCTCTGTCGGCGTCATGCGATGGATTCTCCGAGTCGAGGCTTACATGATGCTGCTCGTGGATGAGTACCCCCCGTTTTCTCTTACGTAGGGGGCAGGAATCGGGATTCAGGAAGCAGGAATCAGGGCTGGGCCAGGCCTGAGGCCTGACGGCTGCCGCCTTCGGCCTTGCTCAGTCCTGCTTCCTGCTTCCTGATTCCTGGTTTTCCCTGTTCATCCGCCGTTCATCATCAGTCGCGCTATAACAAGTGCGAGATATCCGTGCGCATTCTCGTGGTTGAGGACGAACGGACGCTGTCGGCTCGGCTGGCCGAAGCATTGTCGGCTGCCGGTTACGTTGTCGACGCAGCGGATGATGGCGCGCGGGCGGATTTCCTCGCACAGACCGAGCAGTACGACGCGATCGTGCTCGATCTCGGGCTGCCGGCGGTCGACGGCGTGACCCTGCTGCGTCGATGGCGCGACGCAGACATGCCGGTGCCGGTGCTCGTGCTCTCCGCACGGGGGACATGGTCGGAGAAAGTCCTTGGGATCGACAGCGGCGCCGACGACTACGTGACCAAGCCGTTTCAGATGGAAGAAGTGCTCGCGCGGGTGCGGGCGTTGATTCGCCGGGCACATGGTCGCGCGCAACCCGAGCTTCGCTGCGGACGGCTGTCGCTCGATCCGCGATCGGCTCGCGTCACTTTCGACGGCACGCCAGTTTCGCTCACGAGCCACGAGTTCCGCGTGCTGTCGTACTTGATGCATCAGAACGGGCGCGTGGTGTCGCGCGCCGAGCTCACCGAGCACATTTACGCGCAGGACTTCGACCGCGAATCGAACACCGTTGAAGTCTTCATCGCACGCCTCCGTCGCAAGCTTGGATCAGCCATCATCGAAACCGTTCGCGGGCTCGGGTACCGGGTCGTGCCCGACCAGGCACGTGCACAGGCGGAATCATGAAACGTCTTCCCTCGCTGCGCGCGCGTGTCATGGTCGGGACGATGTTCTGGACCATCGGCTTGTTTGCGTCCGTCAGCTTCGTGCTGATCCACGTCATGTTCTGGCGTCCCGCCATCATTCAGCACATTCACTTCGCGCTCGGACACTTCACGCTCATGCTCGCCATTGCCATCGCCTCCATGGTGGCCGGGATGTGGCAGGTGCGCAAAGGGCTGTCGACGGTCGACGAGCTTCGAACGCGGCTCTCGTCGGTGCATCGAGGCGAGGCCGACCGTGTGACCGGCAGCTATCCGAACGAAGTGCAGCCGCTCGTGGACGACCTCAACGCGCTCCTCGATCACCGCAAGGATCTCGTGCAGCGGGCCATCGCCAAGGCGGGCGACCTCGCCCATCGTCTCAAGACGCCACTTGCTGTGTTGTCGCAGGAGGCACAGCGCGCGGAGCGCGACGGACACCGCGAGCTCGCCGCGTCGCTGGGATCACAGGTCGAACGCATGCGCACGCAGATCGACTATCACCTGGCGCACGCCCGTGCGGCCGCGTCGGGAGCGACGCCGGGCACGCACTGCCACGTGCTTCCGTCAGCCGACGCGCTGTCGCGCACGCTGAAGCAGCTCTACACGGAGCGGGGCGTCACCATTGACGTGTGCGTCGCACCCGAGCACGACGTTCGCTGCCAGCGCGAAGATCTCGAGGAGATGCTCGGCAATCTGCTCGACAACGCCTGCAAGTGGGCACGTGCGCGCATCATCGTCCGATCGTCCGATACAGGAGCCGGGTGCACGCTCATTACCGTCGAGGATGATGGTCCCGGGCTCGCGCCGGCGATGCGCGAGAGCGTCCTGCAACGAGGCGTGCGCGCCGATGAAGCGGTGCCAGGCAGCGGCCTCGGTCTCGCGATCGTCAGAGATCTCGTTGAACTGTATGGCGGATCGATCGAACTGGCTGAATCCCCGACGGGAGGTCTCGCGGCGCGTCTGCGCCTGCCATCGCTCGCGAACAACTCACGCTAAGACGTAGTGTCCGCCTTCAGGCGGACGGACAGAGCCGCCAGAACTGCTTTTCGTTGAGCAGCGTGATTCGCTGTCCCTTCTGTCGCAGCCGTTTGATCTCCATCAGCTTCAGCCCGCCGTCGCGGCCGGCGGCCTGCAGCGGATTCGGCTTTCCGCGCACGACGACGGTCGTGAGCGCCGACGGTCCTCCGTGGACGATCGCTCCGGCGCGCTGAGCGGCACGCGCAGCATCGCGGCGCTTCCTGCTCAGGATGCCGGTGAATGCGAGATGGACACCGTCGAGGCTTCGCAGCACACCCGACTTCAACGACGCGGGCGGGGTACGCAGCGCGTCGATCAGCTCGCTCGCATTCTCGTAGCGCTTTCTCCGCTCGCCGATGCAACGATGGATGATCTCTTTCAGGTGATCGCTGCACGACAGCTCGCGCACTTCCGACGTGCGGATGCGCGCCCGCGCGTCGCCCTTCACGAGCATCGCCAGCAGCTGCCCGACCTGATAGACATCGTCGCGCGCCTGCCACTTGGGCGCAGCGCCCGCGAGGAATTCGCTCGGCGCGGTCATCCTGTTCATCGTGCGCGCGGTAATCCCGCGCTGATCGCTCTGCGCCCTCACGATCCCGAAATCGCCAAGCTTCAAGCGCTTCCCCTCGCAGACGAAGACGTTCACCGGAGTGAGGTCGCGATGCAGCAGCTGACCGCGATGCAGTTTGCCGAGCACTTCGAGGATGCCCGCGATCTCACGGCGGGCTGCCGTCTCGGACCACACGCGACCCTGGCGACGTAGGAAGGCGCTCAGGTCACCGTGGCTCGCGTACTCGATCGCGAGGCAGTACGCGACGGAGCGATTGGCCTCGATCAACGGAAACGTATCGAAGACTCGAATGGCGCGCGGATGAGCGTCGAGCAGACTGCCGAAGTACGCTTCGCGCAGCCAGCCGTCGATGCGGCGGCTGATCTTGATGCAGACGATCTCCGGAACGAGAGTCGAGCGTCCTAAGCGTCGCGCGAGATAGACCTGTCCGAATCCGCCCTGGCCGAGCAGGCGCTCGATCTCGTATCGAAGGTGCGTCTCAGGACTCGTGATGACCTGATTGATGGCAAGCAGCTGCTCGCCGCGTTCCGGCCGGACCCGAACGACGCTGGCCGTTCGAGTAGTCGCGGCTGAGACGCGAGAGACCATAGTGATCGAGGAGGAATCAGGAATCAGGATTCTAAATCCTGATTCCTTCGAGAGCGTGGGGGAACTCTCGCGAAAATTGGTCGGGATGACTGGATTCGAACCAGCGACCCCTTGACCCCCAGTCAAGTGCGCTACCAGGCTGCGCCACATCCCGAGTTTTTGAAGAACCCTGAACCGAACCTCCGAACCGTCTACGCGCTCGCGCGCTTGTTTCGCTTGACGGGTCGCGCCGGCTTCCGCGCGCTTGCACGTTTCGATGGGGGCGAACTCTTCGATCGCACCGCGAGCGAACGCCTCGTCGGCGCAGATGAGGGCGGCTCGAGTCGATAGTCATCAACGACGACCACCGTTCCCGGCGCGCTCGACAGCAAATGGAGGATCGACTTCAACCCGTCGCGCACATGCGCGATGCGCGTCCGCGCATCCGACGCAAGTGCCTCGAGCACCTCGGCCACATCTTCATCGGACGCGCCCGTCGTTCCCGCGCTCTCGTCGATCCGCCGGCGCGCACCAGCCAGCGTCAGCCCTTCACCAAACACCAGCTGCTTGATCTTCAGCACCTGGTCGACATCCGACTGCCGATACAGTCGCGGGCTTTCAACCGATTTCTGGACGCCAATCCCCGGGAACTCTTTTTCCCACGATCGCAGTACATAAGACTGCAGCTGGGCCAGCTCGCAGACCTCAGCGGCTTTGTACCACTTCTGCGTCATGCAGTGACGAGTATAGCAGTGAACTCGAACAAATTCAGAGGGTTCAGAAGGTTCAGGGGCGTTCAGAAGGTTCAGGGGTTCAGCCGCGGCGCGAACCTCGTGAGCCTCGCGAACCTCTCGAACTTCCTGAACCCCTCGAACGGCGACCCTCTGAACCCCTTGCACCTTTTGCCTCCCCCTTCCCCGTTCGCCTCGCCCGCACGTGAATCCGAATCGGCGTCCCCTTGAACCCGAATTCCTCGCGCAGCCGGTTTTCGAGGTATCGCTGATAGGAGAAGTGAAACGTCGTTGCCACATTTGTGAAGAAGACGAATGTAGGTGGCGCGACGGCGATCTGCGCGACATAGAGAATGCGGACGTGCGCGCGTCCTGGGCTTGCGGGGGGATGTTCGGCGGAGACGCGCTCGACGAACACGTTCAGCTCGGCCGTCTTCACTCGCTTCCGCCGCGACTCCCCGACGGCGTCGATCGTGTCGAGCAGCTTCGGCGTACGCTCACCGGTCCTGGCGGAGATGTGCAGCACTGTCGCGTAGTCGAGAAACTTGAGGCGCCTTCGCAACTCGTCGTCAAAGGTCTTCGCGAAGTCGGGCCCCCTGTCCCGTGTCAGATCCCACTTGTTTGCGGCGATGATGAGCCCGCGACCCGCTCTGTCGGCTTCCCCCGCAATCGCGGCATCCTGATCGGTCACCCCTTCGATCGCGTCGATGACGAGCACCACGATGTCGGCACCCTCGATCGCCCGTCGTGCCAGCAGCACGCTGACGCTTTCGACCTGGCCTCCGCGCGCGACGCGTCCGGGCCGTCGAATGCCGGCGGTATCGACGATGCGGAAGGTACGACGATGCCAGGTGAGCACAGAGTCGACGGCATCTCTCGTCGTCCCCGGCATCTCGCTCACGATCATGCGCTCCTCGCGGAGCAACCGATTGACCAGTGACGACTTGCCCACGTTGGGCCGGCCGACGATCGCCACCGCGAGCTCGGGCGGCTTCTCGAGCGCGGGCGTGCCTCGTGGGAGGTGTTCGACAATCGCGTCCAGGAGATCACCGACGCCAGTCCCGTGCTCAGCGGCGATCTCGAAGACGGGATCGAAGCCGAGCTCGTACAACTCGAGGACACCATCCTTCGCTCGCCGGTCGTCCGTCTTGTTCACGGCAAGCAGCGCGGGCTTGTTGGCCTCGCGCACCGCGCTCGTGATGTCCTGATCGCCGGGCATCAGCCCTTCGCGGCCATCTACTACGAGCACAAGAAGATCCGCATCTCCGATCGCTCGCCGCCCGCGCTCGAGTACCAGCGCATGAAGCGGATCTTCGCTCGCGCCAAACATGCCGCCCGTATCGGTGAGCGCGAATCGGGCGCCCTGCCACTCGACCACGTGCGTGATCACATCGCGGGTGGTCCCTGGGATAGCGGTCACGATCGACCGGCGCGTACCGGTCAGCCGGTTGAACAGTGTCGATTTCCCAACGTTCGGGCGACCGACGAGAACGACGGAAGGCAGCGATCTATGCGGCAACGGCGGGTGTTGTTGACAGGCTAAGTGATTATTTTTATAGTAGTTACCGTGTTTGCAGCTGAGGCAACCGACGCATGATCAAGGTCGACATCGTCAACGAGGTCTCGAAAATCGCCGACATCACGAAGGTTAAGGCCGAGGTCGCGGTCGACGCCGTATTCGACGCGATGCGCCTGTCCATGCAGCGGGGCGATCGCATCGAGCTGCGTGGCTTCGGCGTCTTCCAGGTCAAGCCGCGGAAGCGGGGCATCGGCCGCAACCCGCGAACCGGTAAAGAGGTCCGCATTCCCCCGGGGCGGACGATCCGGTTCAAACCCGGCAAAGATCTGCAGAACATCGGGTAACACCGCCCGCATGGGCCGCCCCTCTCCAACCGACCCACCTGAGATCCCCATTGCGGAGGACCGCGGGCGTCCCTATGTGATGCCGCCGTCGCGCCGGCCCGATCCCATCACGCGCCACGTCGTGCTCTTCGTGCTGACCTTCCTTACGGCAACGCTGGTCGGTGCTCAATTCTATGCGTCGTTCGCCACGGGAGCTGGAACTTCGTCGACCCTGCCCTCCCTTTCTGCGCAACTGCTCCATGGGATGTGGTACAGCGCCGGGGTGTTGTTGATCCTGGGCACACACGAGTTCGGCCACTACTTCGCCTGCCGCTATTACGGGATCGACGCCTCGCTTCCCTACTTCATTCCGATCTGGCTCGGACCGTTCTTCACCCCCGGCACGCTGGGAGCAGTGATTCGAATCCGGCAGCCGATTCCCACGAAGCGACAGTTCTTCGACGTCGGCATCGCCGGCCCCATCGCCGGCTTCGTGGTCCTCGTTCCGGTCTTGTTCCTCGGGATGAGTCTCTCGAATGTCGTGACACTGCCAGCGGATTTCGTCGGGTACGACTTCGGCGAGCCCTTGCTCTTCAAGCTGATCGCGTGGCTCTTCTTCGGAAAACTTGCCGTCGGTCAGACGGTGAACCTGCATCCTGCTGGTTGGGCGGCGTGGTTTGGTCTGCTGGCGACGGCGCTCAACCTGTGCCCGATCAGCCAGCTGGATGGTGGCCACATCAGCTATGCGGTCTTCGGACGTATCTCATCGACCATCACGCTCATCGTCGTGGCATGTCTGATCGGGCTCACGATCTACTCGATGGCATTCCTCCACTCGGGCGCGTATCTGGTGTGGACGCTGCTGGTCCTCGTGATGCTGCGCATCATGGGGCGCCATCATCCGCGGACGCCCGATGAGAATGAGCCACTCGACACACCTCGACTCCTGCTCGCCGGATTCGCGATCGTCATGATGATTCTGTGCTTTACGCCGGTGCCGACATCGATTGTCGGTCGCTGACTACAGAACGCTGAGCGGATCCACATCGACTGTGACGCGGCGCCGAATGTCTGGCATCTGCGCGAGCACGGCCTTCAGTGCCAGCCGCATGTCCGCGCGCCTGGCTCCCTTCATGAAGAACTGCACACGGTGCTCGCCGCGCAATCGCATGAGCGGCGCCGGTGCCGGACCGAGAATGAGGAAGCCGCCAACCGCGCCGGCTGGCTCGAGCCGGCGCACGAGATCGGTCGCCGTCTGCATCGCGTCGTCGAACGACCGGCCGCGCACGACCGCATTCACGAGCGCCACCGCCGGCGGATAGCGCATCGTGCGTCGATAGATCAGTTCCTTCTCGAAGAACGCGGGATAGTCCTGCCGGCACGCGAGCTGGATGCTGTAGTGCTCCGGATACAACGTCTGCACGATCGCTTCTCCGGTGCGCTCGCCGCGTCCCGCGCGACCCGCCACCTGCGTCAACAACTGGAACGTGCGCTCCGCCGCTCTGAAGTCGGCCAGCCCCAATCCGACATCCGCCGAAATCACGCCGACGAGCGTCACGCGGGGGAAATCGTGCCCCTTCGCGATCATCTGCGTGCCGACGAGCACGTCGAGATCGCCGGCCGCAAAGCGGGACAGCAGCGACGTCAGCGCTCCCTTCCGGCGAACCGAGTCGCGATCGACGCGGCCGATTCGCGCGTCCGGAAAGCGATCGCGCAGATGCTGCTCGACTCGCTCGGTGCCGAAACCAGCGTGCTCGAGATACGGCGCCGCGCACTTCCTGCACGCCTTCGGCACCATCGTCGAATAGTTGCAGTAGTGGCAGCGGGCCCGCCAGCCGTTCCGGGCGGTGTGGACCGTCAACGAGATCGTGCAGTTGGGGCACTCGAACGTGTCGCCGCACTGCCGGCACAGCACCGCTGTCGCATAACCGCGACGATTGAGCAGCACGAGCACCTGCTCGCGGCGTGTGAGCCGATCCTCGATCGCAGCAGCCAGGGCGCGGCTGATGACGATATCGGGGCCCTCGTCCTTGTATTCCTCCCGCATGTTCACGATGCTCACCGCAGCCAGCGGCCGATCGAGCACGCGCCGCGTCAGGGTCGCGCGTACGTACTTGCCGCTTTCCGCGTGCTGAAAGGTCTCCATCGATGGTGTGGCCGATCCCAGTACGACGAGCGCCCGCTCGCGCTGGGCTCTGACAACGGCGACGTCGCGCCCGTGATAGCGCGGAGCCTCTTCCTGCTTGTACGACGTGTCGTGCTCTTCATCGACGACGATGAGACCAAGACGCGAGAGCGGAACGAACACGGCCGAGCGTGTGCCGACCACGACGTCGACATCACCACGGCGGATGCGATGCCATTGATCGTGGCGCTCGCCATCTGACAACCCACTGTGTTGGATCGCCACGCGGTCGCCAAAGGCGTGACGAAACAGCGCCGCGACCGAGGGCGTCAACGCGATCTCGGGCACCATGAGGAGCGTCTGTCGCCCCCGCTGTTTGACCTGATCGGCCAGACGCGCGTAGATCTCGGTCTTCCCGCTTCCGGTCACGCCGTGCAGGAGCGCCACGCGAAACTCACCGCTGTCGGCCAGTGCCCCGAGCTGGCCGAACGCATCAGCCTGCTCGGTCGTGAGCCGTCGGGTCGCGTCCGGCACGTATCCGGCCAGGACCGATCGCTCGAACGGATCACGTTCGTCGGCTTCTCCTCTCAAGGTCACGAGACCGCGCGCCGCGAGGCGCGTGAGGACGTCGGATGTGATGCCGCGCTCCCGCAAATCGGACAGCGCGAGCGCCGTCGCCCCGTGCAAGACCTCGAGCGCACGACGCTGCCTTTCTGTAAGACGATCCGCGGCGGGGTCCTGCGCAACGGCCATGCCGTGGGCGGTCAGTGACGCGACGCGCCTCGTCCTGAACGATGATGCTTTGGTGCGGGCACCCGGCGGCATCGCCGCGGCAATCGCGTCGCCGATTCCCGCGAGATAGTAGTCGGCAACCCACCGACACAGATCGACCACATTCGGCGGCAGGAAGGGCTCGCGATCGAGCACCACGCCGATGTCCTTGAGGCCCTCCGGCGCGTGACCGTTCACGCCGTGCTCGACGACACACCCCGTCACGGTGCGCGTTCCAACCGGCACGCGCACACGCGCACCAATCGACGGGAGCTCGAGGTGCTCAGGGACGCGATACGTCAGGAGGTCGAGAAACGGGATCGGGACGGCAACTGAGATGAAAG
>DATFRP010000092.1:0-15918 GCA_035263125.1 Vicinamibacterales bacterium | reverse complement strand
ACATTCTGGCTGGCGATGGCATTCGCGACTTCGTCGATGCCGAGCTTGCGGTTCACCAACGCCGTCGGATCGAGCTGCACACGCACGGCGTACTTCTGCGCGCCTTGCACCTGCACCTGCGACACGCCGGCAATCATCGAGATCCGCGGGGCGAGCACGTTCTCCGCGAACTCGTCGACCGCGGACATCGCGAGCGTGTCGGAGGTCAGATTGAGCTGCAGGATCGGCTGGTCGGCCGGGTTCTGCTTGCGGAACGAGGGCGGCGAGGTGAGCGTCGACGGCAGCAGTGGCATCGCGGCGGCAATCGCCGTCTGCACGTCGACGACGGCGCTGTCGATGTTGCGATCGAGATCGAACGACAGGGTGACCTGACTGCTGGCTGCGCCGCTGCTCGATGTCATCTCGTCCACGCCGGCAATCGTCGTGAACTGGCGTTCGAGCGGACTTGCCACCGTTGACGCCATCGTTGCCGGATCGGCGCCCGGGAGATTGGCCTGAACGTTGATCGTGGGATAGTCGACCGCCGGCAGATCGCTGACCGGAAGACTGCGATAGGCGATGACGCCGAACAGCGCGATCGCCGCCATCAACAGACTGGTGGCGATCGGCCTTCGAATGAAGATCTCGGAGATGTTCATTGGGCGTTGCTGCCGCCGGCGGCATCGCCGCCGCGTCGACCGCCCCGGCCGCCACGCCCGCCTCGTCCGCTGCGGCCGTCGCGTCCGCCGGCCGGCGTTCCGTTCGCGTCTCCGATCTGGACGCGCGTGCCTTGTTCGAGCCGCAACTGACCCTCGGTGACGACCCGTTCGCCCGGCTCGATGCCTTTCTGGACCACGACGTCATCGCCCACACGCTGCCCGGCCGTGATCGCCCGCTGTTCGACCGTCGATTTGTCGGTGACGACGAAGACGAAGGCGCCGTCCTGTCCGATCTGCATCGCTTCCTGCGGAATCACCGTCGCGTTCGGAAGCGTGTCGAGCTCGAGCGTCACGCGTGCGAACTGCCCCGGCCAGAGGCGGTGATCGTTGTTGGTCATCGTCGCCTTGAGCTTGATGGTGTCGGTGGCGGGATCGACCACGTTGTCCCAGAAGGTGAGGCGCCCTTCGACCGATTGCGGATCACCATCCTGAGGGACGGCGATCACTTTCAACCCTCGTCCAGCCGCGGCCGCGCGTTTGATCGTGGCGAGATGAACTGCGGGCACGGAGAACGTGACGAAGATCGGCTCGACCTGCACGACTGTCATCAACTGGGTGGTGCTGGCGGCGACCAGATTGCCTGGCTTGACGGTCAGGTCGCCGGTGCGACCATCGATCGGTGAGCGGACGACGCTGTATCCGAGTTGAACCTTTGCGGC
This sequence comes from Vicinamibacterales bacterium, assembly GCA_035263125.1. Lineage (GTDB taxonomy): Bacteria > Acidobacteriota > Vicinamibacteria > Vicinamibacterales > UBA2999 > Gp6-AA40. Next base: position 14,561 of record DATFRP010000092.1, on the reverse strand, counting down.
ATCGACGGCGGCCTGCTGCACCTTGAGCTGCGCGCGTGCGCTTTCGACGGCTGCGCGATCGGCCTTCACAGCGAGGGCGGTCGCGTCTGCCTGTGACTGTGCCTGATCGCCGGCATCTTTGGCGAGGAGGCCTCGCTCGACGAGCTGCATTTGCCGCTGGGCGCTGACATTCTGGTACTCAGCGGTCGAACCGTCACGTGCGAGCTGCGCTTCGGCCTGATTGACCAGCGACTGGTCGCGCACGAGATTGGCCTGGGATTGTTCGAGCGCCGCCTGAAGCGGTCGAGGGTCGATCGTGAACAGGACCGAGTCCTTCTTCACGAAGTCGCCCTCGTGGAACCCGACCTGTTGCAGGACGCCCGTGACCTGCGAGCGCACTGCGATCGTCGTCGAGGCTTCGACGTTGCCGACGGCGGAGATCTCTACCGGCACGTCCTTTCGCGTTGCCGATGCGACGACCACTGGCTGCGCTCCACCGCGGCCGCCGCCTCGACCACCTCGCCGCCCGCCTCCTCCCGCGTTGGCCTGTTGCTGCGCGGATGTCTGTGTGCACGCCGATACAAGTGCGGCAAGGACCAGACAGATGACGAGTGGGGATGAACGCGAGGAACAACGGGCACGACGCATGCTGAAAGGGCTCCTGACGCGAGAACGGGGTGTTTCGCCTGATAGAAAACCATACTAAGCAGACCGCTGGAGACATTTACGTCCGCCTGCGCGGATCACGCCGATGTCGCGCAAATGTCACATTTGCCCCTCCGGGACATTGATGACTTCGCGATTGCTGGCACCTGCAGTTCACGGTTCACAGTTCAGGGGTTCCAAGTGCCGAGTTCCGGTTCTCGGTTCAAGAGTTCCTCGTTCGGCGTCGAGCTGCCTCGTTGCTGAACCATGAACCTCGAACCGCGAACCGGAACCCTGCACCTGGAACCTTGAACCCCTGAACTGTGAACTGGAGCATCGGCTGTGATTATTGACCACGGGTCAAATACGAACCATACTCGGTTCATGGCTCGGCGTGCGGTTGCCCGACCAGATGGTCCGCGGTGGCAACGGCGACCGGTTGACCGGCCACATGCCTTGATGGCCTCGGCGTTGAAGCTGGTGACCCAGCGCGGCTACAGCCGGGTGCGGCTCGCCGACATCGCCGCCGATGCCGGCGTCTCCAAGGCGACGGTCTATCACTACTTCGCGGACAAAGACGATCTGCTCACGCGGACGATCTCCGAACGGATTGCGGAGAAGCACGCGGCGAGCGAGAAGCTGCTCGCGCTGACGGGCGGCTCAGCGTCGACGCGGCTCCGCGTGCTGCTCGAGCACTTCTGGACCTTCTGCCTCACCCGTCGTGCCGGCATCTGGCAGCGTCTGCTGGTGAGCGAGATCGTCACTGAGGCCCCGCCGGTGTTCAGGACGTGGGGGCGTGGTCTCGTCCAACGGTGGAACCGCGTTCAGCGGCTGATCGAAGAAGGGCAGACCTCTGGCGAGTTCAGGCCCGACGTCGACGCCGCCGTCGCCGCACGCTTGATCATCTCCGGGTTATGGCATCAGGCGTTCTTTCACGTCCACCTCGGTGTGAACAAGATTGAGCCGCTCGCCACCGATCGGATCTTCGAATCGGCGGTCGAGCAATTCCTTTACTCGCTTCGTCCGTCGGCGGTGAAAGCCTCGACCTCAGGGTAGTGCCCTATGTCTCGTTTCGTTCACTGGTCCTTCATACCTGCATTGCTTTTGGTTCTCGGTTCAATCAGCGGCTGCAGCGGCAGCACTGCGGCACCTGCGCCACCGGCGCCGCCCGAAGTGAGCGTGACGTCAGTGTCGCCCGAGCGCGTGGCGCTCACCCGCGAATGGATTGCGACGCTCGATGGCTTCGTCAACGCGCAGATTCGTCCGCAGGTTACCGGGTATCTCATTCGCCGCACGTTTCAGGAAGGCGCCATGGTCAAGAAGGGCCAGGTGCTCTTCGAGATCGATGCACGGCCCTTCGCGGCGGCCTTGGAGGAAGCGCGTGGCCGCGTCGCAGAGGCCGAGGCGCAGCTCGGGAAGGCGCAGCGTGATGTCGCACGCGACCGGCCGCTCGCCGAGCAACGTGCCATCGCGCAGAGTCAGTTGGACAACGACGTTCAGGCGGAGCTCGCCGCTTCCGCGGCGCTCAAGTCTGCGCAGGCGGCGGTGTCGGCCGCCGAACTGAATCTGGGATTCACCCACGTCGTGTCACTCGTCGACGGCGTGGCCGCAATTGCCACCGCGCAGATCGGCGATCTCGTCGGCCCCTCGACGCTGCTCACGACCGTCTCGCAGATCGACCCAATCAAGGTGTACTTCCCGCTGAGTGAGCAGGAATACATCGAGGCGGCCGGATCGCTGAACGGCGCGCGCGGGGCGCTCTGGGGAGCTGCGCCGCTTCGACTGATCCTCGCTGATGGCAGCACCTATCCGGAGACGGGAACCTTTCTGGCTGCGGACCGCGAGATCGATCCGAAGACCGGCACCATCCGCATCAGCGCGACATTTCCAAACAAACGTCAATTCCTGCGCCCGGGTCAGTACGGTCGTGTTCAGGCAGATACGCACGTTCTGCCGGCGGCGCTGCTCGTGCCGCAGCGCGCGGTCACCGAGCTGCAAGGTACGTATCAGGTCCGTACCGTCGACGAGTCCAACAAAGTGACGACGCGCAACGTCAAGGTGGGGCCGCGCGTCGGCAGCCGCTGGGTCATCGACGAAGGTCTGTCCGCCGGCGTGACCGTCGTGGTCGAAGGCCCGCCGACGCGGGATGGCGCCGTCGTTTCTCCACGGCCCTTCCAGATCTCGGAAAACCGGTAACCCGTCATGTCCCGCTTTTTCATTCGTCGCCCCATCGTGGCCATCGTCATCGCGATCGTCACCGTGATCAGCGGCCTGGTCGCGATGAGCGGTCTGCCGATCGCGCAGTTCCCCGAGATCGTGCCGCCGCAGATCATGGTCACGGCCACCTACACCGGTGCCGATGCGTCCACGATCGAGCAGTCGGTCGCCACGCCGCTCGAACAACAGATGAACGGCGTCGACAACATGTCGTACATGCAGTCGATCAACGGCAACGACGGATCGATGCAGCTCGTCGTGACGTTCGATGTCGCCACCGATCCGAACATCGACCAGGTCAACGTGCAGAACCGGATGGCACAGGCGGCGCCGAACCTGCCGCCCGATGTCAACGCCTTCGGGTTGACGATGCGGAAGTCGACCGGATTTCCGTTGATGGTGATCGGCTTCTCCTCGCCGAACAACAGCCACGACACGCTGTTCATGGCGAACTACGCCAACATCAACCTCGTCGACGCCCTCTATCGCATTCCCGGCGTCGGTGAAGTCCGCATCTTCGGCGCCGGCGACTACGCGATGCGCATCTGGGTGAAACCCGATGTGATGGCGCGGCTCGGGCTGACCATCCCCGAGGTCACGCGGGCCGTCCAGCAGCAGAGCACGGTGAACCCGGCGGGCCAGATCGGTTCTCGGCCGATCCCGACGGGCCAGGAATTCACCTACACCGTGCGCGCACAGGGGCGGCTCCAGACCCCTGAGGAGTTCGAGCAGATCGCGGTGCGATCGAATCCCGATGGTTCGGTGGTGCGGCTGAGAGATCTCGCTCGTGTCGAGCTCGGCGCCGTGAACTATCAGCAGATCGGTCGCGTCAACGGCCGGCCTGGATGCGGCATCGCCATCTTTCAATCGCCAGGCTCGAATGCGCTCGATGTCGCCAACGCCGTCAAGAAGACGATGGCGGATCTGAGCACGCGCTTTCCGCCCGACGTGGCGTATCGCTACAGCATCGACGCCACCCGGGCGGTCTCGCAGGGGATTCGCGAGATCCTCACCACGCTCGTCGAAGCGATGGTGCTCGTCGTCCTCGTCGTGTATCTGTTCCTGCAGAACTGGCGTGCGACGTTCATCCCGATGATCGCGGTACCGGTGTCGTTGATCGGAACGTTTGCCGTCTTTCCGCTGCTCGGCTTCTCGATCAACACGCTGTCGCTGTTCGGCCTCGTACTCGCGATCGGACTGGTCGTCGACGATGCGATCGTGGTGGTCGAGGCCGTGGAGCGTCACATCGAGGAGGGGCTGAGCCCGCGCGACGCGACCTACAAGGCCATGCACGAAGTGTCTGGCCCGGTCGTCAGCATCGCGTTGATCCTTGCGTCGGTGTTCATCCCCGTCGCGTTCATGAGCGGCATCCAGGGGCGGCTGAACAAACAGTTCGCGCTCACGATTGCCGTCTCGGTACTGATCTCCGCATTCAACGCGCTGACTCTGTCGCCGGCGCTTTCCGCGATGCTCCTCAAGCCGCGTCGGAAGACTCGCGGCGTCGTCGCGCGGTTCTTCAGCGTCTTCAATCGCTGGTTCGAACGGGCCACGCATGGATACGTTGGCGTCAGCCATGCGTTGATTCGCAAATCGGCGATTGCCGTGTCGGTGCTCGCGCTCTTTACGGTGTTCGCCGGCGTGCTCGGGATGAGGCTGCCCACCAGCTTCGTCCCCGAAGAGGACTACGGCTACATGCTCATGAGCGTGCAGCTGGCTCCGGCGGCGTCACTCGATCGGACTGACGCCGTCTGTCGAAAGATCGAAGAGGTCCTGGCCAAGACCGATGGCATCCAGGCTTACACGACGATCGCGGGTTTCAGCCTGGCGAATCGCGTGACCGCCAGCAACTACGCGTTCTACTTCATCGGGTTGAAGGACTGGGACGAGCGCGGACCCGCACTGGACGCCCGCACGATCGTGAACCGCCTGAACCGCGAGCTTCGACGCGCCGCTCCCGAGGCGACAGCCGTGGCGGTGATGCCTCCATCGATTCCAGGGCTCGGTTCACAAGGGGGCTTTTCGTTCTGGCTGCAGGATCGCAGCGGTCAGGACCTCGCATTCCTGAGCACGCAGCTGGAAAAATTCCTTGCCGCAGCGCGTCAACGGCCCGAGCTCGCGAACGTGACCTCCGGGTTTACCGCCAATGTCCCGCAGCTGTTCGTCAACGTCGATCGCGACAAGGTGCTCAAGCAGGGCGTGGCGCTCGGCGACGTCTACCAGACGATGCAGGCGTTTCTCGGCGGGCTGTTCGTGAACCAGTTCAATCGGTTCGGGCGGCAATGGCGTGTGTTCCTGCAGTCCGAGGGGACCGAACGCACCACGCCCGACAGCATCTCAGATTTCTACGTACGCAACGATGACGGAACCATGGTGCCGTTGTCGACGCTGCAGACCACGGGTCCATCCTACGGGCCGCAGTACACCAATCGCTTCAACGTCTATCGCGCGGTGCAGATCACCGGGTCGGCGGCGCCGGGCTACAGCTCCGGCCAGGCACTCGATGCGTTGGAGAAAGTGGCGCAGCAGGTCCTGCCTCGCGAGATCAGTTACGACTGGTCCGACTTGTCGTATCAGGAGCGGAAGGCGTCGGGTGGATCGTGGCGCCTGTTCTCGCTCTCGCTCGCATTCGTGTTCCTGATTCTCGCCGGCCTCTACGAGAGCTGGTCGCTGCCGTTCTCGGTGCTGCTCTCGGTGCCGGTCGCGGTGTTCGGTGCGTTCGCCGGCCTGTTTCTCAGGAGGCTCGACTTCGACGTCTACGCGCAGATCGGCGTGATCATGCTGATCGGCCTCGCCGCGAAGAACGCGATCCTGATCGTCGAGTTCGCCAAGGAGCGGTTCGAACACGGCATGGACCTCGTCGACGCCGCGCTCGAAGGCGCGCGTCTTCGACTCCGTCCCATTCTGATGACCTCGTTCGCGTTCATCCTGGGATGCGTGCCGTTGTGGATAGCGACTGGTGCCGGCGCTTCGTCACGCCGCATTCTCGGCACGGTCGTCGTCGCCGGCATGCTCGCCGCCACGATGATCGCTACGTTTCTGCTGCCGGTGCTGTTTGTCGGCGTCGAGCGGCTCGTGCGCAGGCCCGAGCGTTCGACGGACCTCGTCGCTGACGAGGGACTGTCATGACCGCATCACGTTCTCGAGGCGTGCGCCTTGGGCCACGGAGATCACGAAGACCACGAAGTCTGTTGCTGTTCATCGGCGCGCCGCTTCTCTGTGCGGTCGGCGCGTGCACCGTCGGTCCTCCATACTCGCGGCCGCCTGCAGATCTACCGACGACATATCGCGGTTCAACGACGACACCCGCGCCTGAGCAGACCGCGACGTCGATCGCCGAAGTGCCGGCGCTCGACGTGTTCGCGGAGGACGCGCTCCAACGGCTTCTCAAGCAGGCGTTCACCGACAACTTCGACGTCCGCATCGCCGCGGCGCGTGTGACGGAGGCCGAGGCAGCGCTTCGCATCACGCGTGCCGATCAATTTCCAGAAGTCGATGCCCAGGCCGAGGCCATCGGCCAGCGAACCGGTTTCACGACGCCCGGTGCGCGGCGGACGATCGGCGGAACCGGCTTCGGGTTGGCCGCCGCATGGCAGCTCGATTTCTGGGGACGCTATCGCCGGGCGACCGAGGCGGCGCGCGCCGAGCTCGCGGCAACGGAATGGGGCAGGCGTGCCGTGGTCGCTACGCTGGTGAGTGATCTGGCGACCGCCTACTTCACGCTTCGCACCTTGGACGACGAGCTCGACGTGTCGCGACGCACGCTCGATTCGCGACGCGAATCGCTGCGCCTGACGCAGATCCGCGAGCAGGGAGGCGCCACGAGCCTGGTCGACGTGCGACAGGCCGAGCAGCTGGTCTACGACGCGAGCAGCGAGATCGTCACGCTCGAGCGGGAGATCGAACAGCAGGAGAACCTGATCAGCGTCCTCATCGGCAGCAATCCCCGATCGATCGATCGCGATGAGACCGCACTTGCGCCGCTGACCGCCGAAGTCCCCGAGGGATTGCCTTCGTCCCTGCTCGAACAGCGTCCCGACATCCAGGAGGCCGAGCAGCAGCTCATTGCCGCGAACGCGCAGATCGGTGTCGCGCGCGCAGCCTACTTTCCGTCGATCGCATTGACTGGATCGGCAGGCGTGCAGAGCACCGCGCTGACCGCGCTGCTGTCCGGAGCGAGCACCGTCTGGACGGCGACTGCGGCGTTGACGCAGCCGATCTTCACCGCCGGACGCACGCACGCACAGGTAGCGGTTGCCGAGGCCCAGCGCGAAGAGCGGTTGCTTGCCTACCAGCAGGTGATTCAGCGCGCCTTCCGCGAAGTGTCCGACGCGCTGGTCGAATACCGCAGACGCCGCGAGTTTCGCGAATTGCAGACGTCGCTGGTGACCTCCGCTCGCGATGCGCGACGGCTGGCCGAGGTCCGTTATCAAGGCGGGGCCGCAAGCTATCTCGAAGTGCTCGATGCCGACACCCGTCTGTTCAGCGCCGAACTGGGTGTGGCGGACGCGCAGCTGCGGGAGCGGACTGCGTTCGTTGAGATCTACCGAGCCCTTGGTGGGGGATGGCGATAGAGAGGCAACCGGGAAGAAGGGGAGAACGGGACATGAACACGGGGACAACGGGGTTAACGGGGGAAACAGGAAAGAAGATCGATTCCCGTTATCCCCGTTACCACCGTTTCCCCCGTGTGAAATCCCGTTCCCCCCGTTCTCGTTCTCTCTAAAAATCGAATTGCACCGTAATCTTCGCGGTCCGCGCGGTCAGCACGCTGGTCGGCACCAGCCACGCGCCGCCGGGTGTGAAGTTCTGGTTGTAGGTCAGCACCGTGTCGGCGTTGAGCGCGTTGAACATGTCGACCGAGACCGTGGCGCGCTGTTGGCCGAAGCGCAGCACCTTCCCGACGCGCAGATCGAGCTGGTTCACGCGTGGACCGCGCATCTGGTCAGGCGCGAGAAGGTTCACGGTGACGTTGGCGGCGCTGCCGGAGAGCGGCCGGCCGAGCCACTGCGCGACAGTTGCAGTGGGGATCGTCCAATTCGCCTGCAGCGGTTCGGCGGGTGAGCTCTGGAGCGTGGCCGATACCATCACGTCCACCTTGGGAACGGTGTAGGTGCCCGCGCTCGTGAACCGCGTGGTCATACCGGGCTCGACGTGGCAGAACGGATTCACCGGGCTGTAGGCCGCTACTTCGCTGGCCGTGGAGAACCCGCCGGTCTGCTCGGGCAGCTGGCCGCGGACGTCGCAGTAGTCAGTCACGCGCTGTCCAGTCGTCGTCCCGGCCTGGAGCTGAATGCCGTTTCGCATCCGCGCGTTGATGTTGATATCGATGCCGTTGTAGACCTGCGAGATCGTCCCGTAGTCAGGCGCGTAGGTGCGCAGGTTGTTCGGCGCCACCGAGAACCTGTCTGGCTTCACGTTGTACAGCCCGCTGACAGTAAAACCACCGCCGCCCGGCAGACGTGGATCAGATGGCGCGATGACGCTGAACTGATCGAAGTCGCCCGGATTGATGGCGAGGTTGTCGGTGACGGTGAAGTTCTGCAGCCACCGTCGCGTGTACCCGACCTCGACCGACACGCGCGGCAGGATCTCCTGCTGCAGCGTGACACCGATCTGCCAATCCGATGGCCGCGTGCCCCAGCCTTTGAGAATCTTCTCCGCGTAGCCGAGGCTGTAGATCGGATTGCCGTTGGCATCGACCGCCTTGCCGAAGTTCGGATTCGCCCACGCTCCACACTGGTCGCCGCCGCTCGCGCGCAGATCCTGCGAGGCGCCGTTCGTCAGATCGCAGTCCGGAATGTAGTTGCCGTTGGCGTCAGTCCAGGACCGATTCTGCGTGAGATCGATACGCGAGCTCGGAAGCAGCGCCGAGTAGTTGCCGTTGCCGTTGACCGCGGCCTCGAGATATTTGCCCGCGTTGAACTTGAGCGCGGTCTTGCCGGTGCCGAACAGATCGTACACGACGCCCATGCGCGGCGTGATGTCGTTGTACCCGATCACGCCCTTCGATTCGGGCCACGTGAACTGTACTGGAATGAAACGCACACCCTGACCGCCGATCGACTGCTCGGGGTAGTAGCTCCAGGAGTGGTCGTAGCGCAGGGCGCCGGACATCGTGAGACGCCCGCGCGTCAACTGGTCCTGCACGTAGAGCGCGTTGTACCGCACGCGCGAGAACGTCCGGTACGGCTCGAGACGCTGCGTCAGCTGATTCGGAATGCCTTCGTTGAAGCGATACGTCAGGTCGTTCGTGCCGCCTTCCTGATTGCGATTGTCCGCATGGTAGGCACCTTGATATCCGATCTTCATGCTGTTGGCGCCGCTCACGATCGTGGCCGCTGCATTCCACGTGTGCGCGCCGATCCAGTCGGCGTTCCACGTCGCCTGGTTGCGGTACGTGAGTCCGGCGATGCCGCCGTTGTCGGCGCACGTGCCGCCGCGGCCGAAGGCGTCGAGTGGCTGCGTGCCCGTGCACTGTTCGTTCACCTGGATCAGGTTGCGGCGCGCGTCCACTGACAACGGCGAGTCTTCCGCGTATCGCTCACGCGTGTTCCAGTTGGAGAGGTACGTGCCAAGGCCCGCTTCGAGCAACAGCCGGTTCGTCGCCGTGGACGTCCACTTCACCTGCTGCACGCGCTGCCACCCGTGGTTGCGCCCGCCGGTCTCCGGCGCGCTGGTCGCCGAACCGGCGCCCAGGCTGTTGTTGCTGATCTGCTCGTCCCAGAACAGATTCAACTTGTCGCGTCGCGACACCTGGAACGTCAGACGCAGGGCGGGCTGCAGAGGACCGCGTCCCCCCGAGAGCGCGGGCCTGGTCGTGTCGGCCACGTAGCTCCACTTCGTCGGGTCCCATTCGTTCTTGTTGTAGAACATGCCGGGGATCGTGTTCTCGCTGCCCCGGTAGTAACCGAGGAAGTAGAACCAGATCCTGTCCTGCTTGATCGGGCCGCCGAGCGAGTAGCTGGTGTCGTAGATGTAGTTGGTTTTCGCCGGCGTGCGCAGTCCCGCGGCCTGCAGCTCTGGAGAGAAGTTGCTCGCCTGCATGCCGCCCTTGAGGCCGGTGAAAAAGACATGCGAGCGGAAGGTGTTGCCGCCGGTACGTGGCACAATGTTGATCGTGGGACCACCGACCTCGGTTTCACCAAGGCCGCCCGCGGTCGTGAACGCGATCTCCTGCGCGTTCTCGACGTCCTGTCGATAGCCGGAGACGCCGCCGCCGTTCAGCGATGCGCCGGTATTCAAGCCATCGACCTGCGCACGACCCTCATTGCCTCGGCCGCCACGGCCGCCGAAGACGACCATGCCAGGGCTCAGCTGCACGTTCGGTACGCCGCCGCCACTCTGAACCATCGACGGGATCAGCACCATCAGCCCGGCGTAGCCTTTGGCCGTCGGCAGCGCCTGCACCAGCTCGCTGTCCAACGTGCGCTGTCGTTTGGCGCTCTGCACGTCGACGATCGGGCTTTCGCCCGTCACCGTGATCGTTTCCTGGAGACCGCCAACGCGCATCTCGGCGTTGACCGTCGCGTTGAACTCCGTGGTGATCTCGAGGCCGTCACGTCTGAATGTGTTGAACCCTGGCAGTGTGAAGGTGACCGAGTACGTGCCCGGTCGCAGATCGACGATGCGGTACTGACCGCTGTTGTCGGTGATCGCTGATCGAACCTTTTCGATCAGCACGTCACTCGATGCTTCAACCGTGACACCTGGAAGCACGGCACCCGAGGTGTCTTTGACGACGCCTGCGATCGATGACTGGGCGAAGGCTACGCCAGGCGCCAGCATGAGGCAGACACACAAAAGCCATTTGCACGCGTGTTTTCCCATGGAGGTTCTCCCAGATAGTTCCGCACGTCGCGCGCGTGCGGACACAGGATGCCTACAAGACCCGCTCGAGGCTGCGTTATACGCGCTTCGCGTCAGCGGGTCAATCGGTTGTTACACGCAGCGTGGCGATTCTGGCGGGATGAACTCTACTTGGGAGCGGACGGGAACGCGCATGAGAGTGCCCTGGCCGACCGAGTTGACGTAGACGTGGCCGTCGGCCAGCAGCGCGATGCCATCGGCGGCTGCCAGCAGCATCGGGTCGGTTGCCCAGACGTCCAGCGCATTCGAGCCTTTCTTCAACCTCAACACGCGTCCTTGGAAGTCAATCGACGCGAGAGCCAGGCGTCAGGTGCCTGGCTCTCGCGCGACACAACAGCTACTGCTTCACCGCGGGCTTCTTGCGCGGAAGTCCCTCGGACTTCATGATGGCCGCGGCAAGCTTGACTTCGTCCCGATCCGGTCGACTGAAGTCGATGTCCTTTGTGAGGAGCGGCCACAGCGGATTGACCTGCCGCGCGAAGAGCACCTGCTGGTAGTTGTACGGCGCGAAGTCCGGCGTGCTGGTGAACATGTGCCGAAGGTCGGTGGCGGCAGCGTCGTACTGGTTCAGCGGCGGCATCCCCAGGATCAGATCGACGGTCTTGAAGATGCTCGCCAGGCTGATGTGCGTGTGGCCCACGTACTGTTTCTTCACCCATGGGCTGATCGCCAGAAAGATCGAACGATGGCCGTCGACGTGATCGGCGCCGTTCTGCGTGTCGTCCTCGACGACGAAGATGACCGTGTCCTTCCAGCACGGGCTGTGTGACAGGAGCTCGACGGTCAGACCAAGCGCAGAATCGTTGTCCTGCACGAAGCGCTTGAACGACCAGTCGGGGCCGCTCGGATGGATGTCGCGCGCGCCGCCGCCGTGATCGTTCGGATAGTACAGGTCCACGTACTGCGGCAGCTTGCAGACGTCGCGTGCGCGATCGACGTAGTGCGCCTCGAACACCTGATTGAAGCGGCCGAATCGACTGAACCGCGTCGGGTCTTCAGGAAGCGGCGCGTCGGGGATGTGCGTGTTGTAGGTCGGATACAGATGATCGCTGTTGTCGCGAACGACCTTCTCCATCGGCACGTTCGCGTGCTCGCGTGCGCCGGTCGGGTCGGCAGCGTTCGGCTCGTCGATCACCGCGAACTCATAACCGTTGCCGAAGTTGACGAAGCTCTTCCCGTTTCGGTGCAGATGGAGATAGATGCCGCCGTGCGCGTTGTAGTCGTTCGGTTCAGGCGAGGCGTTGGCGTCGGTGAAGCCGATGCGTCCGGGGTAGTCGGCGATGACCGCTGGATTGTCGCCGGCGTCCTGGCGACGGCCACCGTAGGAGGCGGGCCAGTGCGTCTCCTCGAGTTCGGCCGTGTACTGCCCGGTCAACCATCGATGGCCGTCTGAGGACACCGACGGTTCGAGGAAGAAGTTGTCGCTGAACGCGAAACGCAGCGCCAGTTCGTGATGGTTGGGGCTCGCTTCGTACCCGAGCGAGAAGCTCGGGTTGCCGTCGACCGCCGCTCCGCGACGCGTGCTCGTGATGTCGCCCAGCATCAGGTCGTGCGTCGCGTTCTCTTTGTTGATGAAGATGACGTGCTTGATCTGCCTGCTGGCTTTTCCGGCCTCGTCCGGAATCGGGTTGTTCGAATCGGTGTGACCCTGGTCGTCGTCATCGTGGCGATCGGCGAAGCCGTTGTTGGCGTACACGCGAGCGGTGAACGCGTCGAGCCTCCAGTCGCTCGGCAGCGGGATGATATTGACGGTCCCGAGCACTGTGAACTTCGGCGATCGGCTCTCGCCAACCTGATTGGGACCGGCCCCTCGACCACGCGCGTTGGCGACATAGAGTGTCTTGCCGTCGGCGCTCACTTCGACGCTGCTCGGCCACCATCCGGTGGGAATGTGGCCAATGACGTGACCGTGCTTGCCGTTTCCATTCAATCTGATGACACCGATCGCGTTGACACCGGCTTCGGCCACATACAACGTCTGCGCGTCCGGACTCAGCGCGAGTCCGACCGGTTGCACGCCTTTCAGCACGCGATCCTGTCCACGAAGAAGCGACAGGTTGATGCGGTCGCGCTCTTCGTAGCTCGAGCGATCGAGGATCGAGATGGTGTCGTTGTTGCCGTTGGCCACGTAGATCGCCTCGGGTCCGACGACGACCGAGTTGGGGTGGCTGCCGCTGTAGATGTCGATGCCGTCCTCACGTTCGCCGACACGTGGCCCGGTCTTGACGACCTGGCGCGTCTGCGGCGTCAGCGGGTTGCTCACATCGAGCACGTAGACCGACGAGGACTCGGGCACATTGGGACTGCCGAGACCGGGAACGGTATAGAGACGGTTGGCTGGCACGTACCCGCAGCGGATCCCATCGGGATCGCGAAGGCTGGTCGGCAGACTGCGTGGGTCGACCTTGCTGATTTCGATGACGCGATCGTTCCGCGTCTCGTCAGGGTAGCCCGCGCCCGGATAACAGAGCGGATAGTCGACGTTGTCGTCACCGACAGGACTCGCCGGCCGAAGATGTGTGTACTGGAACACGCCGACGTGCGTCACGAACAACGTCTGCTCGTCGGGAGAGAGCCCGATGCCGAACGGGTATCGGCCGACTTTGACATGGCTGACGACGGCGGCGAAGTTGTCCGGCTCGGTGACGCGACCTTGCGCGTCGACTCCGGTGACGATCTTCGAGGTGTCGAGCACGAACACCTGGAAGCTGCCCTGATCGACGACGAAGAGGAAGCGGCCGTTGCTGGTCAGCGTCATGTTGCCCGGGAACGTGCCCTTGAAATGAAGGGACGGCGCACTCGCCACCGCGAGCGGCCTGTCCAGCGGATGCGTCGAGCCGTTGAGATTGACCGACCCGATGATTCGGCCGGTGACGACATCGGCCACCCAGATGTTGCCGTTCTCACCACCCGAGAGATACACGCGTCTGCTGTCAGGCGAGAAGGTCACCCCCATGAAGCTCGCGTCGACGTTGATGCGCGTCGCTGTTGGTGTGCCGGTCTTGATCTGAGAGATCAACGTCAGAGAAAAGGGGCCCGCGCCGCTGTTGACGGTGGCGAGCATGTTGCCGTCGGGAGACAGCGCCAGCCCGAATGGCTTCGGCGCCTGCACGCTCACCTCGATTCCTGCTGGTGTGACGAGCCGGCCGTTGGGCAGGACGGCCGCGCTCATTCCGTTGATGATCGTGTTGGTTGTCGCCGGCCGATCGCCAGCAGGTGCGGAGAAATTCAGGAAGTCAGATGAGCGCCCTTCGGACCCACCGCGGTCTGCAGCAACCCAGCCTCCGATGATCAAGATGAGCGCGCTGATCAACGTGACCAGGGCTTTGTGTCGAGCGACGTACTGACTCATGTGTGCGCCTCCTGCTCTGCGGGCACTCAGTGCCGAATCTCATCGGGGGAGGAACAAGAGTCGCGTTGCGATGTATCGGGCCGGTGATTGCCGTGTAACTTCGTTGTGCTGCGAAGAGCCACGGAGAGCCACGGAGAGACACGGAGAGACACGGAGAACAATGGGCCACGGAGATCACGAAGATCACGAAGTTGGAGACACGGAGGGCGAACACCCGGAACCGCCTTCGTGATCTCAGAAAATCTGCTTCCGCCTGACGCGGCAACGGAGGCTGCGGAGGAAACGGAGAAGAACGCTTCATACTCCGTTTGCCCCGGTACCCCCGTGTGAAAATCCTCCGTTCTCTCCCTGATTCCTCGTGTCCTCACGGCAACGAGGCCGGTAGAAGTGATGCTTCCCGCGATTTTCATCGTGCGGGGTGAGCCTCGCTCATGGTGTTCTGAGGATCAGTTATGCGACACGCACTTCGCCCTGGCAAGCGCCCTCAGCAGACAGCGCGGGT
>DATFRP010000091.1:0-21473 GCA_035263125.1 Vicinamibacterales bacterium | reverse complement strand
AGCACCTGCAGGTCGTACATCAACTTGATGTGGTCCTCGAAGGCCTCGGGCACGCCGACCGGCGCTTCGGGCACGTCGGGGTTGTTGGCGGACTGCGCGGTGGCCTTCTGGATCCGGCGCTCGATCTCCCGCACGTTGTCGAGATACTCGCCGAGCCGTGCGCGGTCGCCGGCATCGAGCCCGTTCTGCAGGCGCGAGACCTTGTCGGTCACCGCGTCGAGAATGCTCTTGTCCTGCTGCTTGCGCGAGAGGCGCAGCGCGGCGTTGCTGCCGTCGCCGAACAGCCGCTCGAATACGACCTGCGGGCTGTTCTCCATCGGCAGCGGCAGCGTGTCGTTCCGCCACGAGATGGTGTTGTAGTACGCACAGCCGTAGCCCGCACCGCAGTTGAGCGCCACTTCCTCGATGCACACCTCGATCGATGGCAGCGGCGTGTCCTGACCGATGTGATCGGCGAGCAGCTGATCGACCGTCTTGCCGCCGTGCACGGTGCCCTTCTCGGGATGCGCGCCACTCAGGAACACTGCGGCCGATCGCGCGTGGTCGGCGCCGGCATCGGATCCCTTGCCCCCGGCCATCGGGTGCGCGAGGTTGCTGACGACGACGAGGCGATCGCGGAGCTTCTCGAGCGGCTTGAGCGACTCGGTGAAGGCGAACCCGCTGCCTTCCGCTGCCGGCGTCCACTTGTCCATCGTCGCGCCGTGCGGGATGTAGATGCCGCAGAAGCGGCTTTTCGGGAGCGCGGCCGTCTTCACCAGTGCGGTGCTCGCCGGAATCATCGAGTCGAGCAGCGGCAGGGCCAGGGTGACACCCATTCCGCGAAGGAACGTTCGGCGTGGGAGATGTTTTTTCGTGATGAACATTGGTGGCTCTCAGTAATTCAAAATGCAAAATTCAAAATGCAAAAAGGACTTGTCTTCCGTTGCGGCCTCGTTCTGCCATTTCACCCGCCGAGTTTTGCATTTTGCATTTTGAGTTTTGCATTACGACCTGTCAGTCATCTTCATCTGAAACGCCTGACTCTTCACGACACCGAGAACGAGATCCGAGAAGCGATAGCGGTTCTTCGCGGCGTCGCGCATGATCGTGCGCACGGCCGGCATGTCGTAATACTTCGTCTCTCGGCCGACGCCGTACATCAGCAACTTCTCGGTCATCGCCGCGACGAAGACGTCGCCACGCGCCAGCAGCGCCTTGCGCAGTGCGGCGGGTCCATCGATCGGTGTGCCGTCGACAAGCTGTCCCGACGCATCGATCTTCACCCCTTCATCCTCGCTGCGCCATCGGCCGATCGCATCGTAGTTCTCGAGTGACAGGCCGATCGGGTCCATGATCTTGTGGCAGCCGGCGCACGCGGGATTGGCACGGTGCTGCTCGATGCGCTCTCGGACCGACTTCGCCGTCGCTGTCGGCTTCTCCTCGAGCGGCGGGACATCAGGAGGCGGCGTCGGAGCCTGGCTCCCGAACAGGTTCTCGAGGATCCATTTGCCCCTGATCACAGGCGACGTGCGATTGGCATTCGACGTGACGAGCAGCAGGCTGCCTTGCCCGAGCAGACCGCGGCGGGCGTCGCTCGGCACGGGCACGCGCCGGAAGTCGGGACCATACACGTTCGGGATGCCGTAGTGCTTTGCGAGCCGCTCGTTGACGAACGTATAGTCGGCCTCGAGCAGGTCGAGTACCGAACGATCCTCGCGCATCACCGACTCGAAGAGCATCTCGGTCTCCCGCTGGAAGCCCTGACGCAGGTTGTCGTCGAAATCGGGGAACACCGTGACGTCGGGATTCGCGCTCTTCAGATCGCGCAGATAGAGCCACTGGTTCGCGAAGTTGGTGACCAGCGTGCGCGCCTTCGGATCGGCGAGCATCCGACGCGTCTGCTTCTCCAGCACCGCGGGTTGATGCAGCCTGCCGTCGAGCGCGAGCTTCAGCAGCTCGTCATCCGGGATCGACGACCACACGAAGAACGACAGTCGCGAGGCGAGTTCCGTGTCGCTGATGCGATACGGCGTCTTGACGCCGGCCGGCGTCGGCTCGAAACGGAAGATGAACTCGGGATCCGCGAGGATACGGCGCAGCGCCATCTCGATCCCCGCTTCGAAGTTGCCGGTCCGGGTCTTCTCCTGCTGATAGAAGGAGAAGAGTGCATCGACGTCGGCGTCTGTCACGGCGCGCCGATACGCGCGCCGCGCGAGCGTCGAGATAATCTGCCTCGCACAGGCTGTCTCTTCGGCTGTGCTCACCGGGTCCCGCCGTAGCCGCGCCGAAGCACCGCCAGGGGTGGAGGCGGGCGAAGGCGGATGACAGACGAACACACGCTGCCGGCCGGGCGTATCGCTGATACCAGTCGGGTTGTACGGCCCCGTGATGACGACGCGCGAAAGATGCGGCGCCGTCGTGTAGCCGTACTGCATGCCGATGAAGACGTCGTAGGTGCTCGACGCCGGACGCTTGACCAGGTCCTCGTTGGCCGCGTAGCCCTTGTTGAGGAACGCAACGCCGATCGTCTGCGGGCCGGCCTTCACCTTCAGAGGGAATTCGAGCCGGATGTCGGGCGTCATCCGCACGCGTTGTTCGATCGGGTCGGTCGGCGTCGGCTTCGCGGGATGCGAGCCGGGCACCTCGCGCATGAAGAACATGGCCACTTCATCGAGCTTGAACAGCTTCACCCGCTGGCCGTTCAACGTGACCTCGAGCTCTTCACCCTCGGCGCCTTCGCCGAAGACCTGACCGAAGCTGAGCTTCAGCAGCGAGAGCTTGATCTGATACTCGCCGTCGACCGGGAAGTTGTGCGTGATCGTGGTTCCGCCGCGGGTACCGAGCGGTTGTCCCTCGAGCGTCTGGTTCTGACTCAGATCGCCCTTCACGGTGTAGGTGACCTGGTTCGGCGCGGCGTCGCGTTCTCCGACCGCGAGCCGGCTGACCTTCGCCGCCGCCGCGACGTAGCGCTCGAGCAGCGAGGGCGAGACGCCAAGCACATCGGCGATGTTGTCGAAGCCGCGGCTCGAGTCGTCTGCGGGAAGGAGAGTCGACGAGTCGACGTCCAGCGCGAGCAGATCGCGAATCGCGTTTTCGTACTCGACGCGGTTCATGCGATGGAGCGGCGCGCGTCCCGGATTGGGATTGGCGGCAGCGGCCTGATCGAGAGCGTTCTCTATGCTGCTCGCGAACGTGTCGAGGGTGGCGCGGTCGGGACGCCTGGCGCCCGCCGGTGGCATCAGGCCCGCGCGCACCTTGCGAACGACCTTCTCCCATGTCTCTGCATCACGATCGAGCGTGATCGTTTCGAGGGAGAGGCCTCCGGTCTTCAGTTTGTCGTTGTGGCAGGTGACGCAATACTGATCGATGACGGGCCGGCTAAAGCCGGCCCCTACGGGTACTCTCGCGCGCGGCTGCACGCGCGGCTGCTGTGCGATCAGCGCCACCCACCCGATCGCGACGACGGCGATCGCACTGGCAACGATCCGTGTCTTCATTTCGACGATGCTGTCGTGGAAGTCGCCTGATTGCCCATCAACTTCTTCAACAGCGCGATCGCTTCCGGCTTTGCGACCGGCGGACGGATCGCGAGGAACGTGCCTTCGGCGAACGTCATCGGCGTACGGCCGCCGACGTCGGGCTGATCGAGCTTCGCGCCGTGGTCGGCGAGGATCTGGATGATCGGCACCCAGCCACGGTTCGCCGCCCCGTGTATCGCCGCGAGCTTGAGTGTGTTGGTGGCGTTCACGTCGGCGCCGCGGTCGAGACACAGCTTCACGGCCTCGACGTAATCCGCCTCAGCGCGTGTGAACGTCTGTGCCGGAATCCAGTTGATGCCCGACGCCGCCATCAATGCCGTCGATCCCTGAGTGGTCGCGATGTTCGGATCCGCGCCGTGCTGCAGCAGGAGCCGCATTACCTGGATGTCGCCGGAGAGCGCGGCCCGGATGAAGGCTGTCTGCCCGTCGAAGTTGACCCACGAGCCATCGAACTGCATCAGGCCGTGCACGGGTGTCGTATCGGCCCGAACGTTCGGGTCGGCGCCCTTCTCGAGAAGGGCCTTGATCAGATCCAGCGGGTCCCGGCCATCGCTGTACAAAAACGGGTACTTCTCGTGATTGAAGTTGCGCAGCTCGATCGCCGCGAACAGCGCTCCGCGGTGATAGTCGTCGGTGATGTTCGGATTGGCGCCTCTCTCGAGCAGTTCGGTCGCCAGCGCGACCTGACCGTTGAGCAGCGCGATCAGGAGCGGCGAGGTGTGATTGCCGGAAGCCTGATTGACGTCGGCGCCAAGCTCCAGCAGCATCCGCGTCATCGCGACATTGCCATCGCGCACCGCGAACAGCAGCGGCGTCATCCCGCCGTCCTTCGTCGGCAGCGCGCGTTGACGGATGATGCCGTTTCCGGACGCCCCACCCGCCCGAGCAGGGACGTATTCACCTCGCGGCGTCGTGATGGTGGTCTGCGCCTTGACATCCGCGCCGCGCGCGACCAGCAGCTTGACGATGTCGGGATGGTTCTCGGTGACCGCCCACATCAACGCCGTCTGCGACCGGACGGTGTCTTTGGCGTTGACCGTCGCGCCCCGATCGAGCAGCAGCGTGACCGCCTCGATGTTGCCGGTACGTGACGCGGTCATGAGCGCTGTCTCGCCGCCTGGCGTCGCCGTATTGACGTCGGCTCCGGCATCGATCAGCCTGCGCAGGATCGCGGCGTTGCCATTGAGCGCCGCCAGACCGATCGGCGTCACTCCGTAGCGTGTTGCAGCTCTGACATCGGCGCCACGCTTGACAAGGGCATCGACGCTCCTGAGATCGTTCGCGCGAACAGCCTGGTGAAGGGGAGTAAATCCGTCGGTGTCGCCGCCCGATCGCTCTGCGATCGGCGACGCCGCGGGGCGTGTCGATTGGGCGGCGGGGTAGACCGTCGTCGAACCGATCAACAGCGCGCCAATCAGCAGCTGGCAACCCCGATTCCTTCGGCGCATCCTCGCCTCCCTGTGACGTGACCTGGGTACGGACGTACTGCACGTATTCTACGGGTTTGGGGCGTTGTTTTCCTGCGCGCACCCGCACGATCGCGATCAGACTTCGACAATCTCCAGCAGGTCCGACATCCCGGTGAAATCGGTCGGATTGCGCGTGTACAGTGGTAGCCCAGCCGCCACTGCCGTCGCGGCAATGAAGAGATCCATCGCTCGTCGTCCGCGCGCCTTTCGGTCTCCGGCGGCAAGCGCTGCGTGGACCCCGGCCGTAGGGAGCACCGATGTATCGATCAATCCTCGTGGATGCCGTGAGTCAGCCACGTGGCTCCGGATCTTGGTCGATCACGGTGTCCACGTCTTTCCGGAAACGCGTCGACGAGATGCGCGGCGCTCCCGCGAACGTGGCAATTGCGGCATCGGCGGGCACGAACACCCGTTGTCGCAACGGAATCAGCTCTCCGACAGGGACACCATTGCGCGTGACGATGAACGCCTTGCCCCGGTCGAGGGCGCGCATGATGCGACCGCTGTCGTTGCGGAGCTCCCGCTGCGTAATACGGCGACTCATCGTGTCAGCCTAGCACGCGCGCTACGGGCCGCCGCTCTGGATTGACGATGTTTCCAGTCACTTCTTGATCGAACCGGTGACTCCCTCGCGCGAGCAGTTGAAGGGTTCGATCTTCAGCGCTGACGGCGCGTACTCATACATCGTCCGATCGAATGGCCGGGTGAAGAAATCGGGATCCGCGAGGTCGACTTCCACGACGAGACGCTGCCGCGCCGCGTCGAGGTGCAGACGTTCAACCGAGGTGAGCGCTGCGGAGTGGAGCAACCCCTTCGTCGGCTGACCCGGCTGCTCGACGTACTGGTTCAGCACGCCGGCAGAGTAGTTGGCTGTGTCGATCACGAGCGTGTCGCCGTCCATGCGACCAATCGAGTGGCCGAGTGAGCTGCGCGGACCGCTCTTGGGATGGTCTTTCATGTTCATGTGGATCACGCGCCGCACGTCCATCCACTCGTGATGCAGCGCGACGTCGTTGCCGTCGCGCTTGATCTCGAGCGGCGTACCTGGCGCACCCCACACGCGACGGACGGCGACCGGGTCGCAGCGGAACGTCGGATCGTCCTTGAACGGGTCGTAGGCAGCGGTCGCCTTCTGGCCGGCCGGGGTGAGGAACGTGATCATCGGCTGCGGACCGCTGGTGCTGCGATTGGGGATCGGCGCGAGCAGCCACGTGCCGAAGATGTCGCTGCGCTTTGGCAGCTCCGGCGCCGCAGGGCGCGAAGGCCCGGTGGGTCCGTTGACGCTCAAGGCTTTACCGCTGTCGTTGATCTCGACGGTGTCGAAGAAGCACATGTAAGGGCTGTGGCGCGAGAGCGACCCGGTCACGCGAATCTTGCTGCCCGCTTTGAGCAGCTGCGGCGTGATGCCGTTGCGCGTGAGCTGCGTGACGCCGTGTGATTCACAGACGTACTCGTGCGTCCGGCCGTTCTCGTCGACCGCGTTGATGTGCACGTAGCTGTGCGGGTTCTTCGCCTCGAACTGGGTCAGCGTCCCGGCGATGCTGACAGGTTTGCTCGCGTCGAAATGCGGTGCAAAGCTATGGTGGGCGAAGGCGCTGGAGGTCAGTAACCCGGCGCTGATCACGGCGATGACGGAAGTAGTGGCACGCATAGGACGGAGTATACGGCTGGGAGTAGAATTCGAACCAGGAGGTCTCGATGAAGCGCACCATCCTCACGGCGCTCGTCTGCAGTCTCATTTCCCTCGGCGTCGCGGCGACCGCCCGGGCGCATCACTCGTTTTCCGCTGCTTTCGACATGAACAAGCCGGTCTCGGTTCAGGGGACGATTGTCGAGATCCGACTCGAGAACCCGCACTCGTGGTTCTTCCTCGACGTGAAAGACCCGAGCACCGGGAAAGTGGAGCGGTGGGGCTTCGAGGCTGGGACACCGAGCGGCATGGTTCGCAACGGGTTCAAGCCCGGCATCATCAAGAAGGGCGTCGAGGTCACGATCAAAGGTTTCCACGCCAAGGATCCGTCGCAGAACATGGGCATGTTGAGGGAGCTCATTCTGGCGGATGGCACGTCGTACGGCATGTTCGGATCCCAGCAGGGCCCGGCAGCCCAGTGACAGTGCGACCGGCTGAAGGCAGGAGTCGATCATGAAGGGTCGTCTGATCGCAGTAGTGGTCTTCCTCGCGTGTGTCTACGCTGTGGCGTCGTTGACGCCGGGCAGGTTCAGGGCCGAGGCGCGACAGGGTGGATCGGGAGCGGCGGCGGCACCTGCAGCCGCGCCGACAGCGCCGGGTCCAGTCCCGCGGATGGCAGACGGGCATCCCGATCTCACCGGTGTGTGGTGGGGTGGTGCCGACGTCGGCGCCGCACGCGGCCGCGGCGGCGCGCGCGGCGGTGGGCGAGGTGCACCAGGCGCGGCGCGTGGCACTCCGCCACCGACGTTCATGAGTCTCTACAAGGCGGAGTTTGCGGCCAAGGCAAAGGCGCTGAGCGACAAGGACGATCCGACTCTGCGCTGCAGGCCGACGGCGTTCGGCACGCTGAACGTCAGCATGTACGACGTGGGCGCTGTAGGACAGATCATCTCGACGCCGAAGATGATGGTGATACTGACTGAGACCTATCACGGGTTCCGGCTCGTGCCCACTGACGGGAGGCCGCATCCAGACGAAGTGCCGCCGGCTTATCGCGGAGATTCGATCGGCCACTGGGAAGGCGATACCTTCGTCATCGACACCAGGAACTTTACCGACAACACGTGGATGTCGGCCGAAGGACGTGTGTCGCCACACTCCGATCAACTGCACATCGTGGAGCGCTATCGCCGCGTCGATGCGAACACGCTCGAGATCGAAGCGACCGTCGAAGATCCTGTCGTGTTGACGGGGCCCTGGACCGTGCCGAAGCAGACGCTGGTGCTGGCGCCGTTCGATCGCATCATGTCGCTCAATTGTTCCGGGATCGAGACGCAGGCGTTGATGGACGCGGCGGCGAAGCAGAACGCGAAGTGATCCAGAGGGCTGCTCGCTTGGCGAGCAGTGGGGCTCGTCGCTTTGGCGACTCGTTGGGCCAGGTTGCTTTGCAACCTGGTGGGGCCGCGTCGCTTTCGCGACGCGGTGGGGAAACACTCCATCGAATTTGATCCAACACCGAAGCCCCACCGCCGAAGGCGGCCCTAATTATTCACTTGCCGTCCACCGTGAACGCGAGCAACACGTTGCCGGGCATGCCGCCAAAGATCGCGTAGCCGGAGTTCACCAGCACCATTCCTCCCGCGACCACTGGACCCGGGCCATCGATCGAGCCGCCGTTGGCAGGCACACCGTTCACGGTCTCGTATTTCTGCGCGGTATCCACGTCCCAGACGATGGCGCCCTTGTCGCTGCTGTACGCGCGAAGGTGACCATCGAGTCCGCCCGAGAGAACGATGCCGGGAATCGCCGTCACCGCCGCAGATTGAGCGGGACTGCAACCAGGACGATCGCCGCAGCCCGGATGCGGCGTCTTCCACACGATATCGCCGTTCTGAGGATTGATGGCGAAGAGACCGCCGCCGGCTCGCGGATTGAGACGCGTTGCACCTCCGCCAAGGCCACTGGGCTGCGCACCTGGAGTGCCTGCCGGCACCGGCTCGGTCTGCACGTCCGACAGCGCGGCATACACGCGGGAGCCGTCGAACGCGGTGCCCCACTGCACGCCGCCCAGGGCGCTGCCCTTTCCGATGGCTGTCTGCCAGAGAATCTCGCCGCCGCGATCGGGATCGACCGCGTGCACCACGCCTGACTTCTGACCGGCGATCAACGCTCGGCGCCCGTTGGGAAGATCGATCAGCATCGGCGACGATCCGAAATCGAAGTCGGGGCCGTTGGCCTGCGGACAATTCGCCTGGAGCGCCTCCGGCAATACGCAGGCGATATTGAACGCGTCGTTCGGAGTCGTCTGGCGGGACCAGAGCAGCTTGCCCGTTTTCAGATCGAACGCGATGAACGCGTCCGATGTGCTCGCAGGTGGATCGGAGTAGCTGTCGCCGGTCGTCACATAGACGACGCCTCGTTGAGCATCGACGGCGGGTGACGACCAGACGCCGGCACCCGACGGTCCCCACAGCTGCACGCCCTGCGCGTTCTTCCGTACGGGTTTCGGTTCTTCCGGAATCGTGTAGCTCTTCCAGCGGATCTCGCCAGTGGCCGCGTCGATCGCGGATACGCTTCCGCGGAACTTGCAGCACTCGTATTTCGCGTTGGCTCCGAGGACCTCGTCCGCCGACGACGTGCCGACATAGAGCGCATCGCCGGCCAGCGTGGGCGAGCTCGTGATGGTCGCACCCGGATAGCTCTCGACCTGCCGCTTCCACAGCTGCTGTCCGCTGACCGCGTCGACCGCGTAGACGTTCGCTCGTTGATCGGCGAAGTACGCGACCCACTGCCGCGATCCATTCACGGTGCGCGATCCGATGGTGATCGCTGCTCGGACAGGAGCATCGGTCTTGAACGCCCAGTACTGGCAACCGGTGTCAGCGCTCAGCGAGTAGACGAGCGGGGCAGCGCTTCCGACGAAGACGCGTCCTCCGACGACCGTCGGCTGCGCAAACGCGCGCGTGACACCAGGGAATCCAAAAGCCCATTTCAGTTTCAGACGTGGAACCTGGTTGGCGCTGAGCTGTGCCATCGCCGCCGGCTGGAAACGGTGTTGCGCGGGTGTGACGCCCCACCCGTTCCATCGCGGGCGATCGTCTGCAAGCGCCCTCGCGCTGGCGCTGCACGCGGCGCCGCCTGCAGTTCCCGGCGCAGAGGCGACGCGCCCCAGCAGACGCGCCAGCGAATCGACTTGTGCCGGAGTCAGCCCTACGGCCTGCGCGCTCATGCTGCCGGTCGTCAGCGTCTGGCGGATCGCGTCGGGCGTCAGCCGATTGAGCCCCTCACGGTTCGGCGCGCGCGATACACCGGCGTCATGGCACATCGCGCAGCGTTCACCGTACAGCGCTTCACCTTGTTGCGTGGTGGCTGGCGGCGCCTGAGCCGCCGGGATCGCGGCAGTCAGAACAGAGGAAAGCAGGAGTGTGCTGAGCATGTCGTTGAATACGGGTTGGAGAAGGGGATAAGTTCCACCATCGGACTCGCCGAGCCACGGAGGTCACGAAGCGTTAGGGCCACGGAGATCACGGAGATCACGGAGGATTTAGCCACAGAGATCACGAAGATCACAAAGAAAGAGGCACGGCGACGAGGGCACTCCGTTTCTCACCTTGGTGATCTTTGTGGCCCAAAACTCCGTGTCCTCCGTGTTCTCCGTGGCCCAATCCTCCGTGTTCTCCGTGTTCCGTGGCTCAGCCGAGCCAGCCCGCCGCCAGCTGTTTCTGATGCGCCGCGATCGCGTTCCGCATGAACATCGCGACGGTCACCGGGCCTACACCGCCGGGCACCGGCGTGACCCAGCTTGCCACTTCTTTCACGCTGTCGGTGTCGACGTCGCCGACGATCATCGTCTCGCCGTTGGGGCCGGTGACCTGGTTGATCCCGATATCGATGACGGCCGCGCCCGGCTTCACCATGTCACCATGGAGGAACTTCGGTTTACCAACGGCGACCAGCACCGCGTCAGCACGTCGCGAGTGCGCGGCGACCGAGCGCGTCATGTGATGACATACCGTGACCGTGGCACCTTCGGCCATCAGCATGAAGGCCGCGGGCTTGCCGACGATCTCCGAGTGGCCGACCATCACGACTTCGAGACCATGGAGTGTGAGACCGGTGGCCTTGATCAGCTCGACCGACGCCGCCGCCGTGCACGGCGCGAGCGCCAGCTCGTTGTAGACGATGTTGCCGATCGACGCGGGATTCATCCCTTCGAGATCTTTGAACGGATGGATCGCGGACGCGAGCGAACGCCCATGGATGTGATTCGGCACCGGGCGCTGCAGGATCACGCCGAGCACGTCGGGGTCGTCGTTCATCTTGACGAGCCGCGTCTTGCATTCATCCTGCGTGAGCGTGCTCGGCCACGTCTGATCTTCGAATCGCAGACCGACTTTCTTCGCGGCGTTCGCCTGGCCGCGGACGTAGACCGCCACCTCTTTGTGCTCGCCGATGCTGATCGAGACGAGGCGCCCGATCGCATGCCTCGTCTCGGCCTTCCGCACCCGTTCGGCGACTTCGCTGAGAATGCGGTCGCGAACGATTCTGCCGTCGAGCAGCCGATTGTCTTTCACCTGTGTCACGGTCATGGGCATCAACTTTATGTACTCTGAAACGCGTCAGCGATCCAGATCGACGGTCGACGGGAGGGAGCAGAGTCCGCAGAGACGACGATCAGCGCAGAGATCACAGAAGCGCGGAGATCGCAGAGTCGCCTAGGCGATCTCTGCCCCTCGGCGATCCCTGCGTTGATCGTCGTCTCTGCGCCCTCTGCTCCCTCCTGCGGGCGGGCGAGCTACACTAACGACGCTCTATGAAACGCCTGACAGGACATCTCTACTTCTGGGTCCTCCTCGCGATCGTTGCGGGGGCAGTACTCGGCTACGCGAAGCCTGCAACGGCGGTTGCACTCCGGCCCCTCGGCGACGGGTTCATCGCGCTCGTGAAGATGCTCATCAGTCCGATCATCTTCTGCACCGTGGTGCTGGGTATTGCCGGTGCGGGCGACATGAAGAAAGTCGGTCGGGTGGGCGGCAAGGCGTTGATCTACTTCGAGGTGGTGTCGACGATCGCGCTCGTCATCGGGCTTCTGGTGATCAACGTCATCCGTCCCGGTGACGGCTTCAACGTCGACCCGGCGACGCTCGACGCCAATGCGGTGGCCGACTACGCGAAGCGCGCGACGACGCAGACGACGACGGCGTTCGTGCTCGGGATCATTCCGGCCACCTTCTTCGACGCCTTCACCGGATCGGGCAACCTGCTGCAGGTGCTGTTCGTGGCGATTCTGTTCGGCTACGCCATGACGCACATGGGAGCGCGTGGTGCGGTGGTCCATCAGTTCATCGACGCCTGCTCGCACGTGTTCTTCGCGATGATGAACGCGTTGATGAAGCTCGCGCCGATCGGCGCCGGCGGGGCGATGGCGTTCACGATCGGCCGCTACGGCATCGATGCCCTGCGCCCGCTGGCGGCATTGATGGGCAGCTTCTATCTGACCTGTGCGCTGTTCGTGCTGATCGGGTTGGGCACGATCGCCGCGTTCACCGGCTTCAACGTCGTGCGCTTCATCGCGTATATCAGGGACGAACTGCTCACGGTGCTCGGCACGGCGTCCTCGGAATCGGCGCTCGTCCCGTTGATGCAGAAGCTCGAGCGGCTTGGATGCTCGAAGTCGGTGGTCGGCCTCGTCGTGCCGTCCGGCTATTCGTTCAATCTGGATGGTACCAACATCTATCTGACGATGGCCGCGCTGTTCGTGGCGCAGGCGCTGAACATCGAGCTCTCGCTGCGGCAGCAGCTCACGGTGCTCGGCGTGGCGATGTTGACCTCGAAAGGAGCGTCAGGTGTGACCGGCGCCGGCTTCATTACGCTGGCGGCCACACTGGCAGTGGTCCCCTCGATTCCGGTCGCGGGACTCGCGCTCATCCTCGGCATCGATCGCTTCATGTCCGAAGCGCGTTCGATCACCAATTTCATCGGCAACGGTGTTGCCGCCATTGTGGTCGCACGATGGGAGGGCGAGCTCGATACTGTCCAATTGACCCGCGAGCTCCGCGGCCAAAGCCGTGAGGCAGTCGTCATATCACCAACGTTGGCACGCGATGCGGAGCAGCAATGAGAATGCCGTCTCGATTAGGCCGTGTGTGTGTATGCCTCTGCCTGGTTGCCGCGATCCCCGCGGCGGCCGCCGGTCAGCAGATGCGCGACTCAGGCAAGCAGATGACCGGAGGGCCCCTGACAGGCCCGCCTGTGATCGGCGCGCCGTTTTCGGCAGAAGCGACGACGCGTGTTACCGGCGCTGAAGGAAGCGAGCGGGTCATGACCGCGCGCTATAGCAGCTGAAGCAAAGAAGAGGTAACGCATGCGGACAGGACTCGCCGCGCTTGCACTCGTAATCGCAGCGCCGACACTCATCGTCCCACCTGTCTCTGCTCAATCGCCGACGTTCGAAGTCGTGTCGATCAAGCGCAATGCGGCGAACGTGGCGGGGCGCTTCGAGAATCCGACTCAGATTCAACGTCCGGACGGCGGGTTCACGATGACCTTCGTGCCGATCATGACGCTGATCGCGCGCGCGTATCCGCCCCACATACCGATCGACATGGTTGGACTGCCGGACTGGGCGAGACTCGAGTACTACGACGTGAGCGCCACATCGACTCTGGCGAAGGCGACACCTGACGACCGTATCGCGATGCTCCGCGCGATGCTGGCGGATCGCTTCAAGCTGACCGTGCATGTCGAGAAACGTGAGCAGCAGGTCTACGACCTCGTGCTCGCCCGCAACGACGGGAGACTCGGGCCGGGCCTCAAACCCTCGAACGTCGACTGCGCCGCGCAACTCGAAGCGCAGCGCGCCGCGGCCGAAGCCGCTCAAAACGGCGGACCGCCGTTACCGCGTCCGCAGACACCAGACTTCAAAGCGCCTCCGCCGCCGTGCACGCTTCGGACGATCGGTGCCGTGTTGCGTGATCGCATGGGCGACGGACAGGGCCGGCAGGGTGATCTGCTTGAAGCAGAGACGACGATCGGCAGTCTTGTCAACATGTTGCGTATGACCACCGGTCGTCCCGTTGTCGACAAGACGGGCCTGACCGGTACCTATTACATGCGGATGAATTTCGACCAGAATTCCTCGCGTGGCGGACCAGAGGTCGTACCGTCGCCCGACGCACCGCCGTCCGTCTTCACTGCGATTCGCGAGCAGCTGGGTCTGAAGCTCGACTCGTCACACGAGCAGCGCGACACATTGATCGTCGATCGCCTCGAGCGGCCGACGGAGAACTGATATGGTCTAGTGGTCCCTGGTCGAGCGCCCTGTGAAGAGCGTGAATCTTCCTTCCAGTGCTAATCCCCCAGTTCCTGGAGCATCTGCCGTTGCCATGCGATCGTCGCGGCGACTTCGTTCATCGTGAAGACGTGCAGGGCGCGGACGTCGGCGCGCGGGTCGGCCAGCATTCCCGCGAGATCGACCAGGAACCTGTCCGGCCCGAACGATCCTCGCGTAGCGAGATGACCGAACATGCCGCGATGCTTCACGAGATATCGCGCGGCATCGGCGACACCAATCCGCGTGGCGATTGAGGTCAACTTCAGCAGACCAACCACGCCGGGAACCCCGAGATGGATTGGGAGTGCGATGCCCTCGCTCCTGATCGTCGTCACCCATGCGCCGACCGCCTCAGAATTGAACGACATCTGCGTTGTCATCGCGTGGACGAGAGGCTGCTTCTCCCGCAAATCGCGCAGCAGCACGTCGCTCGGAATGCTCGCGTGCCCTTCCGGGTACGCGGGCACACCGATCTCGTCAAAGACCTCGCCCATGCCCTGCATCTCGCGCAGGAGCATCAGCCCGTCCTGCATCACACCTACGGGCGGCCCATCACCGCCGACGATGAACAGCTTCCGTACGCCGGCAGTCCTGAGTCGGGTGAGCACGTCGGCCAGGTGTGATCGATCGCGAATCAGTCGCGCAGCGAGATGCGGGGCGACATCGTGGCTGCGAGCACTGAGCGACTCCGCAAGAGTCAGGGTGGCGTCGAGTCCGAGGCGCGGAGACGAAGTGATGGTGATGGGAGATCGAGGCGGCAGCGCCACGGCCGCGTCCAGCGCGCCCTTCAGCGGCACCAACTCGTAGATCGGCCTGGCGACGAGCGCGGCAAGCGCGCGGCGCTGCGCGGGAGACAACGTCTGTCGAATGGACACGAGATATTCCGTTCAGGCCCGCTGAGTCGAGTCGCATTCACGTTACATCGGTTCTCTATACTCCGCGTCTCTCGCCCGGATCACCACGGCGCACGTGCGTCGACGCGGCGCCCGCATCTGCAGGATATGTCGTGTCCATGACCCATCTGCCGCCCGATGCCGGCGTGTCTGCGCCCGGGGACCCGCTCGATGCCGTATGGGTTGATCGCGATCTGGGCTGGCTCGAGTTCAACCGCCGCGTCCTTGCCGAAGCGCTGGACGACCGCACGCCGCTCCTCGAACAAGCCAAGTTCCTGGCGATATTCTCGTCGAACCTCGACGAGTTCTTCATGAAGCGGATGGCGTTGCTTCGCGACCATGACAATCCGAGTCAGCATCGGTTGATCGAGGAGATTCGCGCGCGGCTGCGTCCGCAGCTGATACAACAGTCGCAACACTTCCGTGGCACGCTCGTCCCTGCGTTGTCACGTCACGGTATTCACCTTCGTCGATGGGACGCGCTCACGCTCGCGCAGCGGCTGGAGGCGTGCGAATACTTCGACTCCCAGGTCTCGCCCGCGCTCACGCCGCTCATCATCGATCCGTCGCAGCCGTTCCCGTTCTTCTCGAACCTCTCTCTGTCGCTGGCGTTCGTGCTGGAAGATCATACGGGCCAGCGACTCGACGCGCGCGTCAAGGTACCTCCCGAACTGGTGCAATGGATCCCGCTGACGGACGACGTTGCTGAAGGGGAGCGCGTGTTCGTCCGTCTCCACGAGGTCATTCGAGAGAACGCGCACAAGCTGTATCCGGGCATGCGCTTGTCGTCTCCGACGCTCTTCCGGCTCACGCGCGATGCTGAAGTCGAGATGAATGACGAGGGCGATCAGGGCCTGCGTGAGCTGGTACGCGAGCAGATCCGACAGCGCCGCTACGAACCGGTCGTGCGACTCGAGTGCGCCGCGAATGCCGACGGCCGCATCCGGGCGATGCTGCAGGGGCGATTCGAGCTGGCAAGCGAGGACGTGTACGAGGTCGATGGAGAATTGGACTACACGAGCCTGTTCCAGATCGCGAATCTCGATGTTCCGGCCCTGCGCGATGCCCCGTGGACGCCGGTGACGCCGGTACGACTCGACAACGGCCCGAACATCTTCCAGACCCTCAGCCAGGGCGATCTGCTGGTGCATCACCCGTACGAAAGCTTCGACCAGAGCGTCGAGCGCTTCATCAGCGCCGCCGCCGATGACTCGCGCACGATCGCGATCAAGATGACCGTCTATCGCGTCGGCGACGATACGCCGTTCGTCCGTTCGCTCATCAAGGCCGCCGAAGCGGGGAAGCAGGTGGCCTGCGTGATCGAGTTGACAGCGCGCTTCGACGAAGAGCGGAATCTCCACTGGGCGTCGGAGCTCGAGCGCGCCGGTGCGCACGTGACCGTCGGACAGTCCAACTTGAAGACGCACGCCAAGGTGGCGCTGGTCGTCCGGAAGGAAGCGTCAGGCGTGCGGAGCTATGCGCACATCGGCACCGGCAACTACCACGTGCGAACGGCACGGGTCTACACCGACGTCGGGCTCCTCACCTGCGACGCGCGCGTGACCGCCGATGTGGTGAGTCTCTTCCACCATCTCACGGGCCGATCGGATCCGCCCGAGTTCAAGACGCTGCTGGTGGCCCCCCGCGGGATGCGGCAGGGTTTCCTCGACCTCATCGCGCGCGAGGTCGCGCATCATCACGCCGGGCGTCCCGCACGCATCGTCGCGAAGATGAATCAGCTCGAAGACGCCGAGATGATCGCCGCCCTGTGCGAAGCCTCGCGCGCCGGGCTCCCGATCGATCTGATCGTCCGCGGGTTCTGTTGCCTGCGGCCCGGCATCCCCGGCGTCAGCGAGTCGATTCGCATTCGTTCAATCGTAGGTAGGTTCCTCGAGCACTCGCGCATCTTCTACTTTGCCGACGGCAGCGCCGACCCGTACGACGGGACGTTTCTGATCGGGTCGGCCGACTGGATGTTGCGGAACCTGTCGAGTCGCGTCGAGGTCGTCGCACCGGTGCTCGCACGGAACGCTCGTGAACGATTGTGGGAGACCCTCGATGTCCTGCTCAAGGACGAACGGCACGCGTGGGTCATGAACAGCGATGGCACCTACACGCAACTTCGACCGCAGGCGTCGTCTGAAGACGTCGCGACTCAGGGCACGCATCGGGCGCTCATGGACCTGATCTGCCGCAACGGGGGTCAGGACTCCTAAAGCATCTTCGACATCTCCGTAGCGTCGGCTCACCGGGCGGGCCTGGCGTCGGCTCCCGATTCCCACCCCAACGCGCAAGCGTGCGCGTTGGGGGCCCCGGGGTTCGACGGCGTGGAAAATCGGGCCTTCCGGCGATGGAGCTGACGATGACGCCGTCGCCTTGGATGATTCGCACGACAGCCAAGAATCGTGTCGATAACCAGCTGCCCGGTGCGCTGGTGGCGAATCACCGGCGACGGCGCTCGCTGCGCCTCCAGACCCGATTTACTCTCTTCGCTCCTCACGCCGCGAACAGGTCGCGGACCCCAGGCAACCCCAGGCCCGCCCGTTGAGCCGCCGCACACTCCGCCACGCGACGGCGGTGTGGCTGCGGCCGAGCGACTGTTCGCGCCGCGATCAGCGAAGAAAGTAAAACGGTTCGGGAGCGACCCCATCGGCGACGGCAGTGATTCGCCACGGACGCGCCGGTCAGCTCGTTATCGACACGATTGTTCACGGCTGCGCGGATCAGGATCAGCCGTCGCCGTCAGCGTAAGCACACGCGCGGACGAGCCGTTTTTCCGCGGCGTCGAACCCCGGGGCCCCCAACGCGCAGCTTGCGCGTTGGGGTGGGAATCGGAGCGAGGCCGCACCCGCACCGTCGTCGCTTGGCCCACGTGCGGCCGCCGAAATATCGAACGCGCTCTCTCTAGCATAAAGGCGGACACTACGAACGAGAGGGAGTAGAGGGAGTGATGTCTCGATTTGCTGGCAAAGTCGCCCTCGTCTCTGGCGGAAGCTCCGGCATCGGACGCGCCACCGCGCTCGCCTTCGCACGCGAGGGTGCATCGGTGGTGATCGCGAGCCGTGGCGAGGAGCGCGGTGCAGCGGTCGTTGCCGAGCTCGTGACGATGGGCGCCAGGGCGGAGTTCGTCCGCACCGACGTTTCACGGTTACACGACGTTGCGGCGGTCGTGGAGCACACCGTGTCGAAGTTCGGCCGGCTCGATATCGCGGTCAACAACGCGGCCACGATCGAGGTGGGCGTCTTCAAACCGCTCACCGATTACGACGAATCGGAGTTCGACCAGCACATGGCCGCGAACGTGAAGAGCGTGTGGCTCTGTATGAAGCACGAGATACCAGCCATGCTCGCCAATGGAGCGGGTGTCATCGTCAACACATCGTCGGTGACCGGCCTCGGCGGGGCGGCAATGAGCGCGTTCTACGCCGCCGCCAAAGCCGCCGTTGTCACGCTGAGCAAGACTGCAGCGTTGGAATTCGCCGCCCGCAACATTCGCGTCAACGCCATCGTTCCCGGTGCATTTCGAACGCCGATGCTCGAGCAGGTCTTCGAAAAGATGTCGCCGGGCGACCACGGCAAAGCCGAAGGGCAATACAGCAAGCGGATTCCGCTGGGACGGATCGGCCGACCCGAGGAGGCCGCTGAGGCGATTCTGTGGCTGTGTTCGGACCAGTCGACTTACGTCACCGGTCACGCGCTCATCGTCGATGGCGGTTTGACGACTCCGTTTCGCTGATCAGCCGGCACTCCTATGAGACATCCATCAGGAAAGTCCCGGGGCACAGAAATCACCGCAGAGCCTGTACGATCACGCGAGGCAGTCATGACTCGATCCGCTGACACCGTCGCACTCGGCCGGATTCGACCGTACCGCTTGGACGATGCGAGCGCCGTCCATGAGGCCGTGCGCGAATCGGAGACCGATCTCGAACGTTGGCTGCCGTGGTGTCACCGCGGGTACACCATCGAGGAGTCTCGATCGTGGTTGGAGACTCAGGTGACGGCATTCGAGAGGGGAACCGGATTCGCCTTCGCGATCGAGTCGACCGATGGGCGTTATCTCGGCGGATGCGGCCTCAGTCAGCTGGACCTGCCCAATGCCCGCGCCAACGTCGGCTACTGGGTTCGGTCCTCGGCAACCAGGCGCGGGGTCGCCACCGGAGCGGTTCGGTTGATTCGTGAGTGGGCGTTTGAAACGACATCGCTGATTCGCCTGGAGATCGTCGTCGCCGCGGGCAACATGGCCAGTCATCGGGTTGCGGTCAAGGCCGGTGCGACATTCGAGGGAACGCTTCGGAATCGTCTCGTGCTCCACGGAACGGCGCACGACGCGACTCTCTTTTCACTCACACGGCCCGCTCACTCATCCACACGCACCGTCCACAGCAGCGGAATCGACTCGGGCAGGTAGCACACGCGATCGTCGCAGGCCTGGTACTCGAGTGCGCCCTTGAGCACGATCGATCGGTGCCGCGCAGCCGCGCCGGTACGCATCTTCACCAGCAGCTGGAACGCCGATTGATAGACATGGACTGTTTCCTTCAACGGTTTGAAGTAGTACGGCGTCGCTGGCGGATAGATCGGCTCGTCGATCGTCAGCGCGGGCTGCGGCTCGAACGTGACCGCGATCGGTCGATACTTCGAGCCAGGTGCGTAGACGTGCATCCCGCGTTTGGGCGCGATGTCTACGGACACTATCAGCGGCTGCCCCGACTTGATGACACGTGGGGTGAGCCTGGCCGTGAACTTCAGATGCCGGGTTTCGCGGGAGATATCAGCTGCGGTCGGCTGTGCAGCACCCGAACGTGCCACCAACGTCACGAGCAGGAGCGCCGTCAGCATGGCACGGCTGACCCGCACATTCAGAGGCCGAGCGCCTTTTGTATCGACTGCTCGAGCGCCTTCTCGTCGCCGGCCTTGTACCCCGCGTGACTCGAGATGATCTGCCCCTTCGCATCGAGCAGGTAGTGCGTCGGCGTCATGCGGAGGTTGTAGCTCATCGCCAGCGGACGATCGCCGAGCAGGACCGGCACGGTGTAGCCATGCGAGCGCTGCCAGTCCGCAATCAGCTTTTCCTCGTCGGTAATCACGTTGATCCACACCATCGACAGACCGCGGTCCTTATACCTGGTGTAGATGCGCTGAACCTCCGGGAAGGCGGCGTTGCAGTACGGACACGTCGGATAGAAGAAGACGACGAGCGTGGCCTTGCCAAGAACATCGGAGAGGGATCGCTGCGATCCCTCGAGCGTCTTCAGTGTGAACGGCTTGAACGTGTCCGCGGCCGACGCCGTGTGCGGCATGACCAGGGCCAGCAGGAGCACGGCGCACAGAACGCGCCCGGCCAGTCTCACTGGTCCTGACCCTCTTCGCGAACCCGCCCCGGCCCTGGCGCTGGCGCCGGCATCACTCGCGGCGTGGGAGGTTGATCGCTCACACCTGGCGTCGTGGCCGCATGCGTGCGGCCACCGAACCGCAGCGAGTAGGTGCCAATCGCGACGTACTCGGGGAACGTCGAATCTCCCCTCGTCCCGGTGTACGGATTGGGGAAACGGTTGAAGTAGTAGCCAATCGGCACGTTGAACGAAATCGCGTGACGTCCCGCAGACAGGGTCACTCCGGGCTCCCAGTACATCTCGACCCCCGGACGCCGGAAGCCGTCGGAGCGGCCGATCACATCGTAGCGCGGGACGCCTTCGACGCGCCAGGCGATCGACGCCGCGATGTGTCGCGTGACGCTCATCGTTGTTCCGGCGCGGAACACGAACTGATCCGAAACGGTGTTGACGTTGGTCGGTGTGGCCGTGAGGAGCGTGCCGCGGGTCGGCGCGCCGGTGTTGCGCGGGTTCACGAGATAGGTGCCGGAACCGAACGTGGTGAAGCGCCCGATCGCCTTGTAGCCCTGGAGATCCCAGATCATGCCCCAGCCGCCGTCGCCAGGATTCACTGAGATGTCCACGTAGCGCACATCGTTGTTGGCCCCGCTGCCGTCCGGGAACATGTCGGTCGACTCGTTGTTGCCCGTCGGAAACTTCACGCCGCCGCCGACGAGAATGTTCCAGCTTCGTCCGGACGAGGGGCTGATCAGCGCGACCCGTGCGAGCGTGGTGATGTCGCCGATGCCGTGCGCGTTTTCGTTGGCTCGTGCCGCTGGGCCACCCGCTCGCGGCGAGGGGATTCCCCACGAGGCTTCGACGTACGGGATGCCGGCGTTGAAGCTGATGCGCGGCGAGAACTGATAGCCGATCGTCGCCGTCATCGAATTCTGCCGGTTCACGACGTAGGTCTGCTCCGTCTCGCGTTGAATCTGGCGGACGGTACCGTTGTAGTGGTGATCGGCGGTCGAATTGCGTCCGGTAAAGGTGACCGACCACGTACCGACCTCTTCGCCGAGCGTCCCAGTGGTGCCGAACATCGGTGAGGTCTGACGAAAGAGGATGCAACCCTGCGCCGATGCGTCGGAACCGTGGCCGACAAGGGCGGCGAACGCGACGGCAGCTGCGACAAACACGGGGGGAACACGCATGCGATGACGCTCCGATCGTAGCGAACTGGGCGCATAGGTTATTGGGACGGGGCGGTGGGTTCAATAACGCGATCCAACTAGCGTGATTCGATTAGCCACAGCGG
>DATFRP010000090.1:0-13574 GCA_035263125.1 Vicinamibacterales bacterium | reverse complement strand
CAGCCGCGCAGCGAGGAGACGGCCGAGCGCGCCGGGCAGATCGCCATCGAGGGAGCGCAGGCGCTTCGCTACAACGCCTACAAGGTCCCGTTGATGCGGAACCTCGTCAAGCGCGCCATCAGAGGAAACAACGACACGTAGCAGGTTGTTGGAGAACACAACCTGCAATGCAAAATGCGAAATGCGAAATGCAAAACGAAAGATTCCTAGCCACGAATCTCCGGCGTTTTGCATTTTGAATTTTGCATTTTGAATTTTTCCCGGGAGTGAGACATGGATCTGGTCAAGTGGGGATTGAACCCCTGGGGCGAGAGCATCCTGACGCACGTCTCGTGGACGCTCTTCTGGGCCTCGCTCTTTGCCGGCGTGATGTTCCTCGTGGCGCATGGCAGCTACATGCTGCTCTCAGCGCATCGGAAACGGCCTGCCACTGAAACCGATCATCTGGAAGCAACCCTCACCTCGCTGCCCGAGCGCATCCAGCGGCACTCACTGATGGCGCGAGCCTTCCACTGGGTGATGGCGGCCGCCATGTTCGTGCTGCTCTTCACGGCGTTCCTTCCCGTCGTGGGCGTGAAGTTCCCGTGGGTCACGTGGCATTGGGTGGCAGGTCTGGTGCTGACCGGCTCGATCGTCTTTCACATCATCCACGCGTCGGTGTGGCTCGACTTCTGGTCCATCTGGGTAGGCCCGAAGGACGTGCCCGAACTCAAAGCCGAGATCATGCGTGAGCTGGGCCACGACGTGCCCGGACCCAAGTCGGGCAAATATCCGCTCGGCAATCGGCTCTATCACTCGGTCATCGTGCTGACCGCGCTCGGCGCGGTGATGACGGGCGTGCTCATGATGACGCGGGTGAGAACACCCCTCTTCACACGAAACCCATATCTGCTGAGCGACGCGACCTGGGGTGTGACGTATGTGGCCCATGGCCTGGCCGGCGTCGCGCTCGTCGGCCTCGTCATGGCCCACGTCTACTTCGCGATCCGTCCCGAGAAATGGTGGATCACGAAGGCGATGATCCTCGGCTGGATCACGCGCCGGCAGTATCTCGAGCACCACGAACCGGAGCGCTGGCGCGTGGCCGCGAATCCGCCGACGGGCCGATAGTGGACGGCGAACCGTCGTCATCATTACCAGCGCCGGGCGACGATCAGGCGAGCTCCGAGTTCGCCGCACGGTGCGACGCGATCGAAGAGGCGTACGAGTTCATGCTCGCCTACGCCGCACAGGGACTTCCGCACGAGCAGGGGAGTACGTCGGGCAGCCAGATCCGAGTGTTCCTGCGCAAGTGCGAACAGGCGCTCGACGGCCTGGCCGATGCCGCCGGGCGCGCCGTGCGTCACGTGGACGTTGAAGAGCGGGCCCCCTACGGCGCTTTCGTGAGCGTGCTCGATCACGACGCGCGAAATGCCGGGGCCGCTGTCCGCCTCGTGCTCGCTCAGCCCTCGATCGGATCACAGCTCGTGGACAACCTGAACGCATCGAGCCACGTGCGGGCCGTGCTCACCGACTTGTTCCTCCTTGACGAAGCGCTGAAGCGGTAGCGGTCATTCGCGAGCAACTGAGGGACGTCACTCCAAGGCGGTCGAGAACGCAATCAGCGTATCGCCGACAGGAATCCCCATATGCAGTGGTGATGTCATCACGACGCAACGCTCACGTGACACCGGCTTCACGTGCATGGGCGAGACTCTTGGCGTGAGCGACGGCCCGACCAACGCTTTCGACGTCTCCGGTCGCGCGATCATCGTCACGGGCGCAGCCGGTTTGCTCGGGCGCGAGTACGCGCGTGCCCTCGTCGCTGCCGGCGCGTCCGTCGTCCTCGCGGATATCAATGAGTCCCGCGTGACGGCCGACGCCGCAGACTTACGCGGCCTGCCTGGTACCGCCATCGGCGTCGGCGTTGACATCACAGACGAAGCGTCGGTGTCGCAGCTTGCTCGAACGACGCTGGCCGCCTTCGGACGCATCGACGGCCTCGTCAACAACGCCGCGCTCAACCCCGCGGTCGCCCGTGATCAGACGACAGACTTCGATGTTCCCTTTGAAGAGTATTCGCTCGACCTGTGGAATCGCACGCTCGCCGTGAATCTCACCGGGATGTTCCTGTGCGCCCGCGCGGTGGCGCCAACCCTGCTGGCGCAGCAGCACGGTGCCATCGTCAATGTGTCGTCGACATATGGTCTCGTTGGGCCCGACCAGCGTCTGTACGACGCCGACGAACCTGACAGTCAGCGCGGATACAAACCGGTCGCCTATTCCGTCACCAAGAGCGGCGTCCTCGGCTTCACCCGGTATCTCGCTGCGTACTGGGCCGGCACCGGCATCCGCGTGAACACGTTGACGCCAGGCGGTGTGCTGGCCGAACAGCCGGATGAATTCGTTCGGCGATACTCGGCTCGCACGGTGCTCGGCCGCATGGCTGACCGTCATGAATACTCGGCAGCGCTGCTTTTCCTGCTGTCCGACGCATCGTCGTACATGACCGGCAGTAATCTCGTCGTGGATGGAGGCTGGACTGCGTGGTGAAGATGACCGGCACAGTCGCGGTGGTGCCGGCGCTCAGCGGATCCGAATCGATCTCGCGGAAACACATCCGGCCGCTGGGCGCAGTGCCGCTGCTGGCATACAGCATCGAGGCAGGGCTGAGGGCGCGACTGGTCGATCGGGTCATCGTGTCGACCGACGATGAGGAGATCGCCGAAGTCGCGCGCACCTGGGGAGCGGATGTGCCGTTTCTGCGGTCACCCGGCATGGTCGGCGATGACCCTCCCGTCCTCCAGCACGTCGTCGGATGGTTGGAGGCGAACAGCGGCCGCATCCCCGAGTTTGTCGTCCAGCTGTGTCCGACTTCACCGCTGCGTCCGCCGGACTGCGTTGACGACGCGATCGAGATCCTGCGCTGCGATGACACGATCGACTCCGTGCGCGGCGTCGTCGAGGTGTCGCAGAATCCGTGCAACATGTGGCGGCTGCGAACAGACGGGACGATGACGCCGCTCATCGCAGAAGCCGCGGATGCTGACAACCCGCCCGCCCAGGAGCCACGGACGTTCCGGCATACCGGGCACGTCGATGCCGTCCGCACACACGTCATCCGAGAGCGGGAATCGATCAGCGGCGAACGCATCCGAGCGCTCGTGCTCGATGCTGCTTACGCGACCGACATCAGCACGGAGGCGGACTGGCAGCGCGCGGAGTGGCTGCTCGGCCACATCGAGCGGCCGGTTGTGCGCCCGGGGGCTCTCCCGCCGTTCCCTGAGGATCCGCGTCTCGTCGTGTTCGATTTCGATGGCGTGATGACGGACAACCGCGTGTGGATCGATAAAGATGGCGACGAGCGCGTGGCGTGCAATCGCAGCGACGGACTCGGCCTCGAGAGACTTCGCAGACTGGGGATCGATCTCTTCGTCCTGTCGACCGAAGCGAGCCCGGTCGTCGGGGCCCGCTGCCGCAAGCTTGGACTGCCGTTCGAACAGGACGTGCGGGACAAGGCCCACCGTCTCCGCACCCTGTTGCGCGAGCGCAACCTCGTGCCGTCACGTGTGGTTTATGTCGGTAACGACGTCAACGATGCTGACTGCATGGAGCTTGTCGGATGCGGCGTGGCCGTCGCCGACGCGCATCCCGACGTCCTTCGCATCGCCGATGTCACGCTGACGCGTGCTGGTGGGCACGGCGCCGTTCGCGAGCTGTGTGACCTGCTCGAGGCGCACGTCTGCAGTCGCCGCCGTTCCTGAAGTACCAACGCTCGTTCCATTTCTGTCACGCGAACGTCGCGTCGTGATGACATGACCACCGCATAATGTGTGGCGAGAGCGTCAGGCCACGTAAGTCCTGTCCGACGTGGCTTCATTTGCATGATACGACCACGTGTCCTCTTCATTTGCGGTTCTATCAACCAAACCACGCAGATGCATCAGGTCGCGCAACACCTGCGCGAGTGCGACTGCGTCTTCACCACGTATTACGACGATGGATACGCAAACACCCTGAAGCGATTGGGCCTGACGGAGACGACGCCGATGGGCTACAAGCTGTCGGCTCGGGCCCTTGCGTACCTCGAGTGTCACCGACTGCCACTCGACCTGATGGGACGCAATGGTCCCTACAGCCTGGTCGTGACCTGCTCGGATCTGGTCGTCCCTCGTAACATCCGGTGCTATCCCATCGTCCTCGTCCAGGAGGGGATGACCGACCCTGAGGGATTCTGGTACCACGCGTGGCGCAGATACCCCTGGCTCCCGCGCTGGTTTGCTGGAACCGCGGTCACCGGATTGAGCGATCAATACGCGATGTTCTGCGTCGCGAGCGAGGGCTACAAGCGCCATTTCGTATCGAAGGGGGCGAACCCGGACAAGATCGTGGTGACGGGCATTCCCAACTTCGACAATTGCCGACGGTTTCTCGACAACGCATTTCCGCTGCGGGACTTCGTGCTCGTCTGCACGTCGGATGTGCGTGAAACGTTCGGGTTCGAGGACCGGAAGGGTTTCATTCTGAACGCCGTTCGAATCGCGGGGGGCCGCCAGCTGGTTTTCAAACTGCACCCGAATGAGCGCGTCCGCCGCGCCACGAGTGAAATCGAGCGCTACGCTCCGCAGGCCATCGTCTACGCCACCGGCCCGACCGAGGAGATGATCGCCAACTGTTCCGTGTTGATCACCCGGTTCTCGACGACGGCCTACGTCGGACTCGCGCTCGGCAAAGAGGTGTATTCCGATTTCGACATCGAGAGTCTGCGCGAGAAGATGCCGATCCAGAACGACGGCACCGCCGCAGAGGCGATCGCCGGGGTGTGCCGGCGAGTCATGCACGACGCGGAGCAGGCCGCCCGCGAGCGGTCGGAGCGCGACCGGCGCAACGAGATCGCGTGCATCGCCGAACTGCCTGGCGACGACGCTCACGAGCTCGCCCAATGAGAATTGTCGTTGTCGTTCAGGCGCGCACCGGGTCCTCCCGCCTGCCAGGGAAAGTGCTGATGCCGTTGGCGAATCGCCCGCTGCTCCAGCGGATGCTCGAGCGCGTGCTCGCGGCGAGCACGCCGTCCACAGTCGTCGTGGCCACGACCCGTGACCGTGCCGACGATGTGATTGAGACGATGGCGAAGGAGGCCGGGGTCGGCTGTGTTCGCGGACATCCAACTGACCTGCTTGATCGGCACTATTCGGCGGGCCTTGCGTGCGAAGCCGATGTCGTCGTCAAGATCCCGTCCGACTGCCCGCTGATCGATCCGCTCGTCATCGATCGCGTGATCGGGTACTACACCGCACGCGCTGCCGACGCCGACTTCGTGAGCAACCTGCATCCGGCAACGTACCCCGACGGCAACGACGTCGAGGTCGTCCCGTTTGGCATTCTGGAAACGGCGTGGATCGAGGCAAGGGAAGCGCACGAGCGCGAACACACCACGCCCTTCATCTGGGAGCGGCCCGACCGGTTCCGGATTTTCAACGTCGCGTGGGGGTCCGGGTTTGACTACTCGTCGACCCATCGGTGGACGATCGACTACCACGAGGACTACCAATTTCTCGCCGCCGTTTACGAGGCGCTCTGGACCGAGACCTGCCCCGTCTTCTCACTGCAGGATGTGCTGTCGCTGCTCGACGCGCGGCCGGACATCGCGGCGCTGAACGCGTGCCACGCAGGGAAGTCGTGGTACCGCGATCACATCGGCGAGGCGCTCACACGAGGCCATATCCATGCCTGATGTCGCCCGAGTCGACCGCGCGCTGCCTGTGATTACCCGCTCTGACGAGTGGTACCGGCGCGCAACGGGTCTGATCCCTGCGTACACGCAGACGCTCGCGAAAGGCCCGGGACAGTACGTCGCAGGAGTCGCGCCAAAGTATCTGCAGCGCGGCAAGGGCTCACACGTGTGGGATGTCGACGGCAACGAGTTCATCGACTTCAGCATGGCGATCGGCCCGCTGTCGCTCGGCTACGCGTACGATGCGGTCGATCGCGCCATTCGAGAGCAGCTCGAGGACGGTATCACCTTCTCGATGATGCACCCGCTCGAGGTCGAGGTCGCGGAGCTGATTCGCGACGTCGCCCCGAATGCTGAAATGGTCCGCTACAGCAAGACCGGCGCAGATGTGACGTCCGCCGCGGTCCGGCTCGCACGCGCGTTCACCGGGCGTTCAAAGGTGATCAGCTGCGGTTATCACGGCTGGCACGACTGGTACATCGCGCTGACCGATCGTTCGCTGGGCGTTCCGAAGAACGTGCAGAACCTGTCGCGCACCTTCGACTACAACGACATCGACTCGGTCATCGATGTGCTCGACGATGACACGGCCTGCGCGATCCTGGAGCCGATGATCTTCGACGAGCCGCGCGATGAGTTTCTGCACGAGCTGAAGGCAGCGTGCCGGAGGAACGGGACGCTGCTCGTCTTCGACGAGATGTGGACCGGCTTCCGGTTCGCGCTGGGCGGCGCGCAGGAACGCTTCGGTGTGCAGGCCGATCTGATGTGCTACTCGAAGGCGATCGCGAACGGTATGCCGCTTGCCGTTCTTGCTGGCCGCGCCGACGTCATGCGGCTGTTCGACAAAGACGTCTTTTTCTTCACGACGTTTGGAGGCGAGACGCTGTCGCTGGCTGCTGCGAAAGCGACGATCGGTGAGCTTCGCGATCGCGGTGTGCCCGCGTACCTCGCGCGCCAGGGGCGCGTGCTGCGCGACGGATACAACGCCCTCGCCCGTGATCTCGGCATGGGCTATACGCGTGCCATCGGCGCCGAGTGCCGTGCGCTCGTCACCTTCGATCCAAGCGCAGGCGATCCGCTCGAGATGAAGTCGCTGATGCAGCAGGAACTGCTCGCGCGGGGGATCCTTTGGAGCGGCTTCCACAACATGAGCCTTTCGCACACCGACGCCGACGTGGCGCACGCGCTGACGGCGTACCGCGAAGCGCT
Organism: Vicinamibacterales bacterium; assembly: GCA_035263125.1. Lineage (GTDB taxonomy): Bacteria > Acidobacteriota > Vicinamibacteria > Vicinamibacterales > UBA2999 > Gp6-AA40. Next base: position 6,652 of record DATFRP010000090.1, on the reverse strand, counting down.
GATCGTCTTGAAGGAGGCTGTCGACGCCGGCTCCATTCGCCAGGCGCTTCTCGGATCCCCGGTCGAGCCGGTCTTCCGTCGCACGTCGAATGTCAGCCGTCGCTGACGCGTAGCCCGATGCTGCATGCACTCTTCGAGATCGTGCGCAGCCTCTTCGCGCACATGTCCATGGTCGAGCGACTGTCGCTCGTGGCCATCGGCGGCGGGGCCGTTCTTCTCGCGATGCTCGAGCGAGTCGTGCCCTACACCAGGGGCCAGGCGTTCCTTCGCGAAGGATTCTTCGACGACTTCGCGCTCTACACCATCGCGCAGAACTACGTCCTCAGCATCGTCATCTTCTCGATCATCATCGCGCGAGTCGACGACGCCGGCGGCTTCTCGCGTCTCCAGTTGCTCGCGCATTGGCCGCTCTGGCTCCAGGTAACGCTGTTCGTCGTCACGCACGATTTCTATATCTACTGGATGCACCGATGGCAGCACCGGAACCGGTTCATGTGGCGTCTTCACGAGGCGCACCATTCGCCGAAGGCGGTGGATTGGCTGTCGGGATCGCGATCGCATTGTCTGGAAATCCTGATCAACCAGACCGTCGAGTTCGCGCCGATCGTCCTGCTCGGGGCGTCGCCGGAGGTCATTCCACTCAAGGGCGCGATCAGCGCGGTGTGGGGCATGTACATTCACAGCAACCTGAATGTTCGCACCGGGCCCCTGCAGTGGATCATCAACGGCCCTGAGATGCATCGGTGGCATCACACGATGGGGAAAGGCATGCGGTCGAACTTCTCGACCAAGCTGGCCGTCTGGGACTGGATGTTCGGCACCGCCTATCTTCCAGTCAACCAGCACGCGAAGGAGTACGGGGTGCGGACCTGGTTCCCGAAACACTACGTGGGCCAGACGCTCTATGCCTTCCGTGCCTTTCACAAGCGTGCCCGATCGACCGCGGTCGTACCTGCAAGCCTTGGGCACGATTCCGAGGGTGCGTCCGCCGGAAACGTGTAGTCAGGAGGGCATATCGGGTTTGAAGGAGGCGGCCGTTGTCGTGCGCGCTTTCTTCAGCGCACGCGAGCCACCGAGCAGCGTCAGCGCCGTCGCACCGAGGGCGGTGCTCCACCCGTAAACGATGGCACGCTCCACGATCGCCATCGCAGCGGCGGTCGACGCTGGCAGACCCAGCCACACGAAGCCCGCCACGAGTGCGCCGTCGACGACGCCAATGCCGGCGGGAACAGGCACCAGACCGCTTCCCAGACGCAGAAGAGAGACTGTTGCCGCCTGAGACGGAACGAGCCGGACGCCGAACGCGTGCGCCACAAGCATGATGCGCGTGATGTCGAGTGTCCAGATCACCAGCGAACATCCAAGAGCAGCCGCCATCGAGGTGCCCATCTCATTGCCAATCAGCGCGTGGTGCCGCCGGCCAATCCGGGAGATGAGTCGGCGGTACAGTGGTCGCGCCACGAGCGCCGCGGCGATCGCGACCAGCGCGAGAAGCCCCCAATGCGGCGATTGCGGCCGTAGCCTCGGCAGCGCGAGCCCACAGAGCATGAAAAACCCGGCCACATCCGACGCGCGATCGTAGACCACCGACGCGCCGATCGCCGTCATTGGCGGCGAGCCATCAGGCCGAGGGATCAGCGCGGCGCGGCAGGCATCGCCCCCGAGGGCTCGCGCCGGAGTGATGTTGCAGACGCAGACGCCTGCGGAATAGGCAAGAAGTGTCTCCACGTAGTTGGCGCTGGACCGCAGACTGCGCAACAGCAACCGCCACCGGAACGCCATCACGAACAGCGCGAGCGTGTCGACGGCGAACGCGGCCGCCACGAAGCCGAGCTTCGCCTGACCCATGACTGCTGTCGTCCCGGTGATCGTCGACCACAACCATGTCATCTCGTCGAATCATTGTACGGGCACGATACGAGTCAGCACACAGGCACGACACCGACGGACATCATTCTTGACGGCGTAGTCGCAAAAGATTTGCGATGTGGACACACAGCGCATACACGACCTTCAAGTAGCCCTTCTATAGTTCGAACACCGCACCATCCGAGTGGTTGATCGGTGACTCGACCGGACCGATTCATCCGCTCCCGCCTCTCGATTACACAGGCGCTCGAGTGAGGAGCGCCGCGCGGCCGGCGGCCCAGGCTGGCTACGAAGACCGAGCAGGCCCATGAATCTGTCGCACTCGGAGGTCCATCTCTATCCGCGTGACGCGTGCTTTGCGCGGCCGCCCGGTATGCAGGCGGCCGTGTCTCTGCACAGCCACTCTGAATGCTCGCGCGAAACACTGGAATTCATCCCGCGATTGGCGAAGCAAATCCCTGTCGTCGCCGTCTTCTATGAGCGCGGCATGGCGCAGTATCAGCGCCAGCATGGCCAGTCGCTCGATTTGGGCGAGTGGTATTTCCGTCCGCCGATGTCGCCGGCCGGATTGATCGCCGCCGAACGGACGCACCTGACGCAACGGCTGGATCTGCCTGGTCTGGTGTCGATGACCGATCACGACACCGTCGAGGGACCACAAACGCTCCGGTCGAACGGCCAGACCGACGTCCCGCTTTCGCTCGAATGGTCGGTGCCCTATGACGGGTGCCTGTTCCACCTCGGCGTGCACGGCATCTCGCCTGCATCGATCGACGCAATCATGCGGGCGCTCGCGGCATACACCGCCAGTTCTCCGGTCAGCGCCACCCGACCATTGGGAGAGCTGCTCGAGTGGCTGTGCGAATGCGCCGAGACGTTGATCGTCCTCAATCATCCGTATTGGGACCTCGCAGATGTCGGTCAACTGCGTCACGATTCGACGCTGTTCGCCTTTCTGCGTGCTCACAAGGAGTGCATTCACGCGCTCGAACTGAACGGGTACCGGAGCTGGGACGAGAACCGCCTCGTGCTGCCCCTGGCGAAGGGCTTCGACCTCCCGCTCGTCGGCGGCGGCGACCGTCATGCTCTTGCCCCCAACGCGATCGTCAATCTGACGCACGCGAGAGACTTTGCTGAGTTCGTCTACGAGCTGCGTGTAGGTCGCCGCAGTCACTGCGTCGTCTTCCCTGAGTACGCGGATCCATTCGTCGCGCGCATTCTGCAATCAGCCGCGGACATCCTCGGACCCCTCCCGCATCATCACCGCGGCCAGATCACCTGGGCAGAGCGCGTGTTCATCACAGTGAACGGCCGCGAGCAGTCGGTCGCGTCGATGTGGGAGCGCGAGCCGCTGTGGCTGCGGGGCGTCGTCGCGATCACCCGAGCGATCGCCTCGAAACGCTTTGCAGTGCCTTTCGAGCTGACGCGCTCGGACGGACATAAGACGTTGGTGACCGATTGTCGACTGGACACCGTGTTCGGCGGTGTCCCGGTTCTTGGGGCGGACTCGGCAGCAGCGTGAGCAGCGAAAGGGCATAGGAGGACCAGCCATGCGAACTCTGACGATTGGCGGTCGGGTGATTGGCGACGGGCAACCCACGTACATCGTTGCGGAGATCGGCATCAATCACAACGGATCACTCGACCTCGCCAGGCGCCTGATCGATGCCGCCGCAGACGCCAAATGCGACGCCGTCAAGTTCCAGAAGCGAACCCCGGAATTGTGTGTGCCGCTCCAGCAGCGCGACCAGCCGCGGGAAACACCCTGGGGCGTGATGAGCTACTTGGATTACCGTCGCCGGATGGAGTTCGGGGTCGAGGAGTACGAACTGCTCTCCGAGCACTGTCGCAGCCGATCGATCGACTGGTTCACCTCGTGTTGGGACGAATCGTCAGTCGACTTCATCGAATTCTTCGAACCGGTCGCATACAAGATTCCGTCTGCAGCGCTCACTGACGTCGCCTTGCTCCGTCGGTTCAGCCAGACGGGTCGGCCGCTGATTCTGTCGACCGGCATGTCCACGATGCATCAGATCGAGGCTGCCGTCGCGCTCCTTGGTACCGACAACCTGATGATCACCCATGCGACCAGCTCGTACCCGTGCCCGTTGGACGAGCTCAACCTCCGAGTGATCGAAACGATCCGATCCCGGTTCGATTGCGCGGTCGGCTACTCGGGACACGAAGTTGGCCTTGCGACCACGCTGGCAGCCGTGTGTCTGGGCGCCAAACTCATCGAGCGACACATCACGCTCGATCGAGCGATGTGGGGCACGGATCAAGCCGCGTCGGTGGAGCCACAGGGTCTCGAGCGGCTGGTCAACAACATCCGCGACATCGAGACCGCGTTGGGTGACGGCGTGAAGACTGTGTACGAGAGCGAACGAGCCGTGATGAAGAAATTGCGCCGCACCGACCGATTGATGGTCACCAGCAGCCCGCACGCGGTGAATTGATCTCGAACGTATCTGAGGGGCTGGGTCTCATTTGCAGCGGTTCTGCGGCGTCCGTCGATCGCGCCATTTGCGATGGCAGCCGTTACACGACGCGCTCAGCGTCTCGGCGGTGGCGATCATCTTCTCCTGATCTTTGGCCTGGGCCGCTTTATACGCCTTCATACCTTCGTCGCGAACCTGCTGCACGAACATCGTCCATGACGGGTCTTTCGTCGGAACCGGCACACCGTTCGAGCAGCGGCGCTCTGGTATCGACAACAGGTTGGCAGACTCGGCGAGCGCCAGCGCCGCGTTCTCGACCGCCATCCAACCACCGAAGCTGCTGGTGAGAGGGTCGGTCGACATGTTCGGGTCGTGGCCAGGGACGAACTTCACCTCCCCTGGATTGTCGCTTTGCGCTGAGAACACCACGTTGGCCGCGGGATAAAGAACGCCGCGCATCAATTGGTTCAAGTCGGCGTGAACCTGCTGCGGCGCATTCGTCGATGACGTTTGTGCCATCAGCGACAGCCCACACGCCGCGAGCATGAGAAGAGTCAGTACCGTCCTAGGCATGCGCTTAGATTAGATGGCGAGCGGTGCCGGCGCAATGGCGTTCGCGACCCTGAATTCAGCCAACCAGCCGCAGGAGCTGCTCGCGTGTCGGGCCAGGCAGCGGCCCACGCGGGAGGCCCTTCATCTTTTCACGTGCGGCGGCCATGCGCTGCGTGACCTCTGGCCGCTCGAGAATCTTCTGCACCGGCGTAACCGTCCCGACGTACTCCATCGCAGCGCGGAACAGGTCGGGGTCCGCGACGAATGACGACATCAGCCCACCGATGCGGCGCGCCAGCTCGTTGTCCGGCAGGGTTGGCTCGCGGCCCTCGCGCACCGCTTCCATCTCGGAGAACCGGGTCCGGTCGAGAGCGATCTGTGCGTGGTACCACGGCGCGATCTCGGCTTCCGTGCGTCGATCGAATTCGTCGACCAGCGCTCGTGGATCGCCGCCGTGCGAGCGCAATGCGTCGCGCAGCTGCAGCGCATGGAGAAACCCGACCGTCAGGCCGCGGCCGGCCGATGGATTGGTGCACGCCCATGCGTCAGCGACGGCCACGAACCCGGTGACGATCGGGGCGCCGTCCACGACGAAGCGGCGACGACGATCCGCGATCCCGCTGATCGCGAGGACGGGAGTCGTCGGCTGCCCGTCGAGCCAATGCGCGTGAAGAGGACAGGCGCGAATGACACGCGTCCAGCGGTCGTCGTGTCGAAGCGCCTTGAGCGGCTGATCGCCGGTCGCGACGAAGATCGTGACCGACCAGGTGTCGTTATCGCCCGGCAGCGTCAGCAGCGTGATCGATCCGAGTGGCATGAGCGCTCCCGTGCGGCGCTGCGGCACCGACCCGCTGAAATAGCGCGTGTAGTAGGTGAACCCGCAGTCCTCCTGCTCCTCGTACGGCCGGCGCGCGCCAATCGCTGCGAGCCACTGCGGGCTGCGCGACTGGCGGCCCGTCGCATCGATCACGAGATTCGCGCGAAACTCTTCTCCATCCGACGCGCGGACGCCGACGACGTGAGGAATACCGTCCGGCGCTGACGATCCAGTGAGCAGTCCGGCGACGGTCACTCCCCGCCGGATGGTTACGCGAGGTTCTCTCTGTGCGGCATCCGCGAAGACCCACTCACCAACCGGCCGCCGCGCCGTCAACGTCCAGAGCTTCTCATCGATCGGACGAGGATCCCGATCCGCAAATACGGGCGGGATCGGATTGACGAGATCGAAGCGACACGCGCCGGCGCGGCCGAGCGCATCCTGGACATCAGGCATCTCCGCTTCGAGCAGCAGCCGGAGTCCCGGCATGAAGTTGTGCGGCTGGCGGAACTGCGCCACACCCTTGCGCTCCCAGTGTTCCCATGCGGCCTGCGGCGAGGCGGGCATCGGAGCGGCATCGTGTTCGAGGAGTGTGACGTCGTGGCCGTCACGTGCGAGCAGCAGGGCGGTGCCGAGACCGCAGATTCCGCCTCCGATGATCACGATGGACATGAAACGACCTGTTCAGCGACCGTCGCGGATGCCAGCGTGTCAACCTGCCATCGGCGCTTACCGCGTCCGCGAAATTCGCTCTCGATGATACCCGCGTATGGGATATTGATTGCAGAGCCGTGGAGAGATTCAAAGCACGACCAGACGCACCGAGCTGGTGGTTTGGCGCACCGTTGATAGGCGTCGCCTTCGGATTCGTCGCGAACAGATTCTTTCCGGAGTTCGTCGCGTGGAGTGCGACGATCATCTACCAGATCTCAGGCAACGGTCCGGCGCCTGCGGCGGTCGCACCCGATGTGACACG
>DATFRP010000089.1:0-49339 GCA_035263125.1 Vicinamibacterales bacterium | reverse complement strand
GCACGCGACGCGCGGCATCGTGCAGGCGATCGATGCCCGCACGATGACGATCGCGCGATCACGGAACCGGGGCAGCATGACCTTTACGCTGACGCCATCGACCTTCCGGGAGGAACGCGTGGTCGTCGGGTCTGCCGTCTCGGTGCGGTACCGGGAGAACGGCACGCACCGCGTCGCAGTGGCGATTGCGCTCAAGCGAGCGAGGACCGAGGCGCAAGGCTCGCCGTGAACATCACGCGCCGAACTGACCAGCGGCGAGCCACGCTTCCGCCTCGTCGACGTGATCAGCGGCCGAACGTGACAGCGCGACGACGTATGCGCCTTCGTCAACGCGCCACTGTTGTCGTGACGCATCGAAGCGCCCGAGCAGCCGACGATCGGCAGTGACCTTCACAGGGCGCGATTCGCCCGGTTTCAGCTCGACACGTTCGAACCCGAGGAGGCGCATCCGCTGCTCGCCGGCCGCGTTCGTGAGATAGAGCTGCGGCACATCCGCGCCTGCCACCTTGCCGGTGTTGGTGACGGTGAATGTCGCGGTGATCGTCTCGCCGCCTTCGATCTTCAGATCGCTGTATTGGAACGACGTGTAGCTCAGTCCGTGCCCGAATGCATAAAGCGGCTTGGCGTTCTTCCTGGCATACCAGCGATACCCGACCTCTGCACCTTCCTCGTAACGAATCGTGGTCGGTGTCGCCCAGGGTGTGTCGAGCCCCGGGAGTTGGGGCCGTGGCGTCTGCGCGAGATCTGTCGGGAACGTCATCGGCAGACGTCCTGATGGATTCACCTTGCCCGTGAGCACTTCGGCAATGGCCTGACCGCCCGCCTGTCCTGGATACCACGCCTGCACGATTGCCCTGACCTTATCGCGCCACGGCATCGAGACGGGGTTGCCGGTTTCGAGCACGACGATCGTGTTCGGGTTCGCGCTGGCGACGGCATCGATGACGGCATCCTGTCCCCACGGCAGCGAAAGGTCGGGAAGATCGAACGCCTCGCCCTCAACCCGAATGCCGAAAGCGATGACGACGTCCACGCGCTTGGCCAGTAGTACGGATTCCGCCGGCGTGTACGCGCCATCGAACTCGATGTGCGCCTGGGTGAGGAGCGTCTTCAATGCTGCGAACGGCGATGACGGAAGCACGTAGAGATTGCGCGTGTTGCCCATGGACCCATGCGCACCACCGATCGGTACGGTGGCCGCGTAGCCGCCGACTGGCAAGACCGCTCCCGACCCGGTGCCGGTCGGCACGCCCATCTGGGCGTAGCCGCCGACAACCCCGATCCTCAATGGTTTGTCGTTGGCGATCGGTAGCACCCCATCGTTCTTCAGCAGCACAATCCCCTGCCGTGCAGCGTCCAGCGCGATCTCGTTGTGTTTCGCCGGATCAACAGGAGAAGTGGCGCTCCACTTGTCGGCGCCGACCGCATACACGGAGCGGAGAATGCGGCGCACCATGTCCGAGAGACGGTCTTTCGGCAGCCTGCCGTCCGCATACGCCTTCCTCAGACGATCGGTGAACGCCTCTGAGCCCCACTGCCTGACATCCATCTGGATGCCCGACTCCTGATCGAGACCCTTGAGCGCGTACTCCCACTCCGGCACCGCGCCCCAGTCCGACATCACGTAGCCCTTGTAGGCCCAGGCGCCCTTGAGCACGTCGTTGAGCAGGTGGTGATTCCCGCTGGCGTACTCGCCGTTGATCTTGTTGTAGCCGCTCATGATCGAACCGGGCTGCGAGCGTTCGATCGCGATCTGGAACGCGAGCAGATCGGACTCGCGGTGTGCGGCCGGATCGATGATCGCGTCGAGCCAGTGACGGTTGGTCTCGTTGCAATTGAGCGTGTAGTGCTTGAGCGTCGAGATCACGCCCTCGGCCTGGATCCCGTTGACCGCTTCGGCGCCGAGGACGGCGCTGAGATACGGATCTTCCGAGTAGTACTCGAAGTTGCGGCCGTTGCGCGGATCGCGCGCGAGATTGATCCCGCCGGCGAGCTGGACGTTGAATCCGCGACTCCGCGCTTCGCGGCCGATCGCGGCGGCACCCTCGCGCGCGAGTCTTGGATTGAAGCTCGATCCGATGACGATGGACGCCGGGAACGCCGTGGCCCCCTTGTCGTCGGGCCGATACCCGGGGTTGGTCACGCCCATGCTCGCGTCGCTGCTTTGTATCGCCGGGATCCCGAGCCGCGGGATGCCCGGTGTATACCCCGCGCTCATGTTCGTGACCTCTTTGGGAATCCGCTTGTCGCGCGGAACGCCAACCGACGGAACGGCGCCGATGAGACTGACGAGCAGCGAGAAGCGCTCGTCATCAGTCATCTGTGCCTCCGTCTCTCGAGCCCGACGATCGGCTTCCTGCTCAACGGACTGAACGCGATCGGTGACACGTGTGGTTGAACTCATGGTCTTTCCCCTGTTTGTGCTCAGGTCCTTCTCACGCGCAGCTCCTACACCACCATGTTGTGAGCTGCAGCCTCGCGGAACCACTGTGCGCTGAGCTTCGGCGTGCGCTTCTGAGTCGTGAAGTCGACATAGACCAGCCCGAAGCGCGTGCCGAAGCCGTCGATCCACTCGAAGTTGTCCTGTGCGCTCCAGAGGAAATACCCGCTGACCGGTACGGCGTCGGCAGTCGCACGCTGCAATTGGGTGAGGTAGGCGCGCAGGAACATGATCCGGTCGGAGTCGTAGACCTTGCCGTCGTCGGCGACGACGTCCGACGCGCCGCAGCCGTTCTCGGTGATGAAGATCGACTTCACGCTCCAGAGCGACTGCAGGTGGTGAGGTGCCCAGTAGAGACACTCGGGGTCGAACACGTGCCAAGCCGACTGCATCTTCGGGTGCGAGCTGTTGATCGGGATGCTGCGGTAGCCCGCCGCCTCGTCCGAGGGCATGACATAGATATTCGGCTTGTAGACGTTGATGCCGACGAAGTCGAGTGGCGACCCGATCGTCTTCAACTCGCCGTCGATGAACTTCGGCGCATCCTTGCCGGTCCTTGTCAGGTAGTCGTCGGTGTATCGGCCCTCGAGCATCACCGTGGTGAAGTCGGCATTCAGTTCACGTGTCGCTCTCTCGGCTGCCTTGACGCACTCGGGAGTTTCCGTGACTGGAACAGCGGTTAGCATGTTTTCGGCAAAGCCCACTTTCGTGCCGGTGCGGCCGCCGGCGCGGATCGCCTGAACGGCGAGTCCGTGCCCCAGCACCGCGTGATGACGCACCTGATTGAGCTCGCCGTTCGACAGCTGCGAGCCAGGTGCCCCGCCGAGGTGTACTTTCTTGCCGCCACCGACCTGCACGTCGATCCCTTGGTATCCGCCCTCGACGAACGAGCGGAACTCGTTGATCGTGAAGAAGTGCTCCACTCGATCGCCGAGTTGCCCGGCCAAGTAACCCGCGTAGTCGGCGAACGCCTTCGCGGTTTCCTTCGACTGCCAGCCGCGGTACTTGTCCTGGAGCGACTGCGGCAAGTCCCAGTGGTAAAGCGTGGCGAACGGCTCGATGCCGTTCGCGCGCAGCTCGTCTGTCAGCCGCTTATAGAAGTCGACGCCTTTGGTGTTCGCTGTCCCGGTGCCTTTTGGGAAGATGCGCGGCCACGCAATAGAGAACCGGTACGCGGTCGCGCCGATGTCTTTCATCAATGCGACGTCTTCCTTGTAGCGATGGTAGTGATCGTTGGCGACGTCGCCGGTGTCGTTGTTCTTGATATGGCCCGGCGTATGCGCATAGGTGTCCCAGATCGACAGGCCTTTGCCGTCCTCGTTCCACGCACCCTCGATCTGGTAAGACGACGTGCCCACGCCCCAGAAAAAACCTTTCGGGAATGATGCAGACATGGCCTCTCCTCACGATGCAGATGTCAATGCGCGCGCGTGTGCGGACGCATCGCACCGGGAGGTCCAGCAGTGTGCAGCCGCTTGCGCCACATCTTGTAGGGAATGACGGCGAGTTCAGTGACCAGCACGGCGAGCAGTGCGGCGATCGGCGCAAGCGGCTGATCGGTCAGACCTGCGACGACGAGGGCGACACCGGGATGGCGCGAGACGGTCGCAAACGCGAGCACGGTGCGATCGTCCTCGTCTGTTCCGCCGAGCACGTGTCCGATGGCGAGCCCGATCAGTGTCATCAGTACGATCGCGGTCGTCGTGCCTTCGCGGAGGACCGACGTCATGAGTGACCACGCGGCTGCGATGATGACGACGCCGCACACGAGCAGCACGATCGAGCTCGTCTTCTGAATCGTGGGAACCCACGCTCTCGCCCCTGGCTGCCATCGTGCGATCGCCACGCCGAGGCCGAGCGGCAGCAACACGCCGCCGACGACGACCTTGGCCACCGCCAGCGGGTTGACGTGCGCGCTCCCGCCGAACGTCGCTTCGATGACCTCGACTGCCAATGGCGTGAGGATCACGGAAAGCACGGTGCTCGCGAAGAACAACCCGCGTGCGTACGCGGCATGGCCAGGCGTGACGAGCGGCAGCATGGCCTGGGAGAACATCGCGCCAACGGGCGCGATCGCCAGCGTTACGAGCGCGACCACCACCGCGGGGTGCAACGAGAACACCTTGCAGACCATCACCGCGACGATTGGATACAGGACGTTCATGGCCAGCAGCGATCGCGCAAGCCGCGATGGTCTGCTCAAGACGTACGGCAAATCCGCAGCCGCAACACGGATGCCGATGGCAAGCACCCCGAGGAAGATGCTGACGGTGAGCGCGAAGCCTACGAGCGTCTGAATGCTCATGTATCTGCTCCTCCCTCACGCTGCTGCGTTACGAGCCGATGGTTGTGGTCGAGATGAACTCGGCGTGTCAGTGGGGGAATAACCATCGCTCGCACGGGCCGTGATGCAACAGTCGTGCGGAACAGGGCGGTCGACACTCTACCCGGCGCGTATCGCCTGGCGACGATCAACGCCGGGAAGCCCGCGACTATTCGCGGGAGCGCGCTATTTGGGCGGGGTCAACGTCTTCATCCACGCGCTGATGACGTCGATGGGAAGCGGGAACACCACGGTGGTGTTCTTCTCGACGCCGATCTCGGTGAGCGTCTGCAGATAGCGCAGCTGGATCGCCGCAGGCTGCGTCGCCAGTACCGCTGCCGCGTCGGCGAGTTTCTGCGACGCCTGCGACTCGCCGTCGGCGTGAATGATCTTGGCGCGGCGTTCGCGCTCGGCCTCGGCCTGCCGTGCGATGGCACGCTGCATCGTCTCGGGGATGTCGACCTGCTTGACTTCCACCTTCGTGACCTTGATCCCCCAGGCCTCGGTGTCCTGATCGAGGATGACCTGCAGCTTCGCGTTGACCCTTTCGCGCTCGGAGAGGATCTCGTCCAGCTCGAACTGCCCGACCACGCTGCGCAGCGTCGTCTGCGCGAGCTGCGACGTGGCGTAGAGGTAATTCTCCACCTCGCGGAGGGCCCGATTGGCGTCGACCACCTTGAAGTAGCACACCGCGTTCAGCTTTACCGAGACGTTGTCGTTGGTGATGATGTCCTGCGGCGGTACATCAAGCGTGACGACGCGAAGCGGAACGCGATAGAGCGTCTCGATTGGCCAGAAGACCAGTCGCAGGCCGGCACCTTTGGCCTGCGGGATCATGCGCCCGAGCCGCAGCACGGCGCCGCGTTCCCATTCCTTGATGATGTAGAGCGAGTTCCATATCCAGATCACCACGATCACCAGGGCCACGAGCCAACCAAGCGAGAGGGACTGAGCGAGATCCACTAGAGGCTCCTTTCTGAAGGAATCAGGAAGACTGCTTCGTGATTCCTTCTGGTTCCACGTACAAAGTCAAGCCTGCGACCCGCACCACGCGCACGCGCGTCCCCTCGGGAATCGCCGCGTCCGACGCCGCGCGCCACAGCTCGCCGTTCACGAACACCATTCCCGTGTTGGCCTCGTCGGGGGCAGGGCCGCGGATCGCTTCCGTGACCCGGCCGACGTCGCCAATCCAGTTTTCGACGCCGGCCAGCGGTTTCCAGCTTCTCGAGCGCAGCACGAGACGCATCAGAAGAATCGTAAGCAGGGCAAACGGCAGCGTGGCGCCCAGCGCGACACCGACGCTGACACCTGCCCCGGTCAGCGGCGATCGCACCAGCATCAGCGCGCCGAGCAGCATGGCGATCACGCCGCCCGTGCCGAGCACGCCGTGACTGACGTATTTGGCCTCCAGGATGAACAGTCCGAGCGCGAGCACGATCAGCAGCACGCCCGCCAGATTGATCGGCAGGATCTGCATGGCGTACAACGCGAGCACGAGCGCGATGGCTCCGATGACGCCGGGCGCGATCATGCCGGGATGCGTGAACTCGACGTAGAGCCCCAGCACGCCGACCAGCAGCAGGATGAAGAACATGTCGGGCTCGACGATGCGCGTGAGAAAGCGTTGACGCGCGGACATCCCGACGCTGACGATGTCCGGGGACGGCAGTGCGAGCCGGGTGGTGGTGCCGTCGAAGCGAGTGATGGTGCGCCCGTCGAGCGAGCGGAGGAGCTCGGCCCGGGAGTTCGCGATCACATCACTCAACTTGCCGTCGAGCGCTTCGCGTTCCGTGAACGCCTTGGCCTCGGTGATGGCTTTCTCGCCCAGTTCGACGTTGCGCCCGCGCCGGCCCGCGTAGCTGCGAAGGTAGGCGGTCGCGTCGTTCAGGATCTTGTTCTTGAGCGTCTCGTCGATTGTGATCGGATAGCCGCCGACCGCCAACAGCGGCGATGCTGCGCCTGTGTGGGTGCCGGGCGCCATGGCGGCGATGTCGGCCGCCTGGAGGATGAAGAACCCTGCAGAAGCCGCCCGCGCGCCTCTCGGCGACACATACACGGCGACGGGCACGCGCGAATCGAGCATGTGCTGGATGATGTCGCGCATCGCGGTGTCGAGGCCGCCCGGAGTGTCGATCGTGATGAGGACCAGCGCCGCGCCTTCCTGGTTGGCGCGCGCGATCCCCTCGTCCACGTATTCGGCCAGCACCGGTTCGATCTCGCCGTTGATCTGCAGCTCGATGACGCGCGCACGTCCAGCGTCCTGCCGGCCATCGCTGGGTGCAGGCAGCCCGAGGCACAGCAGGGACGCGAGTCCCAGCGCTGCAATGCGGGACCGTCGGCTCACGCGTGGATGTCACTCGAAAGCGGACGACATGTCAAGGTAGCAACACCTGTGTCATGGATGCCTGTCATGATTGGGGGGTCGTAGGTCAAAGGGCAAAGGGCAAAGGTCAAAAGTAAGGTCAAAGGTATAGGTGTAGGTGCACTGATGAAATTCACAGAATTGCTGCTCGCCGAACTGGATCGTGAAGCCGGTCGTACACGCCGGGCGCTCGAGTATGTGCCGCAGGGGCGCGATGACTGGAAGCCGCACGAGAAATCGATGCCCCTGGGACGGCTTGCGGGGCTGGTCGCCTCCATGCCGTCATGGATCAGTCTCATCATCGACCAGAACGAACTCGACCTCAGTCCACCCGGAGGACAGGGTCAGTATCAGCAGCCATCCACCGACAAGCTGGTGGAAGCGCTCGACACGCATGTGAAGACCGGGCGCGCATCGTTACAGAAAACTACCGACGACGTCCTGTTCACGACCAACTGGCGGTTGCTCGTGAGTGGGAAAGTGGTGAGCGAGATGCCGCGTCACATCGTGCTTCGTGACACGTTGAACCACCTGGCGCATCACCGTGGTCAGTTGACAGTGTATCTGCGCCTCTGCGATCAGACGGTCCCGGCGATCTACGGCCCGTCTGCCGACGACCAGCGATTCCTATAAGCTACGGCCGTTTTGGTTGGAAGCAACCGTAGTAGCTCTGCTTCAGCACGAATGAGATTGAAGGCGCGCCGTCAGAACGGCGTGTGCCGACTTCAGTCTTCGTCAGCGCACCGCGGTGTGGTCCATCGAGCCAGGTGATCGACTTCGCGGCCGGATCGTACGCGTAGTGGCCGCTGCCGGAATCGGCTTCGTACGTGCCATCGCCTTTGAGCGCCAGCTTCTGGACGACGACGGTCGCGGCGGTGGTCGCCTTGTTGGTCAGCGGCTGCGACGGGTCCGAACTGGGCAGCAACAGGTTGTAACCCGGCCTCGTCGTCTGGCACACCCAACTGCCGACGTACTGCTGGGGAACCGCTCGTGGCTGCTGGCCCGCCGCGGGTGTGGATTCAGCTCCGATTGGAATCGCGGCGATCGAAGCCAGGTAGGGGAACGACAGCAGGAGTAGACGTGTCATGCGCGCCTCCACTTTGATCCTTCGTTCTTGGTACTCAATAACGTCTGAGATCCGCGTAGATCGCCTCTATGAATGCGTTCGGATCGCCGAACACGCCGTCGTAGTCGAGCGTCGGCTTCGCCTGCTTGACCTGCGCCAGCGTCATCTTCTTCGCGACCATCTCGCGAATGCGATTCGTGATGATCGTCATGGTGTCGCGGATCTCGGCGACGTCCCCTTCATTGCAGATGCGTCCATGGCCGGGCACGGCCAGCGTGCCACCCTGGTTGTTCCGCATGGGAATCATGATGTCGAGGATGTCGTTGAGCGCATTCAGGTAGCCCTGGATCGACCCGCCGCGTTTGAGATCGATCGTGGGGTACTTCACCGTGTCGAGGATGTCGCCCGTCGCGATCACATCAGACTTGCGGAACCACACGATCAGATCGCCGTCGGAGTGCGCTGCTGGTTTGTAGAGGATGTCGATCGGCTCGCCACCCCAGGACCAGTCCTTGCGCATGCCCGCAAACGTATTGTCGGGCCACATCACGTTCTCTCGTGCCGGTTCGTTGAGCAGGCCGGCCATGCGGTGCATCGCCCGTTCGGTCGAGATGATCGGCGCACCCTGCAGACGTCCCGGTTCACGCGCGCCGCCGCCGCCCACGGCGGCGTAGATGTTCCGTCCGGCCTTCGAGATTGCTTCATTGCCGGCGGTGTGATGTTCTTCTGCGCTGGTGTTGATGATCTGGCGAATCGGCAGCGGCGAGACCGTCTTGATCGCGGCAAGCACCTTGTCGGCCGTGGCAGGGACGCTGGTGTCGACGACGAGCAGGCCGTCGGGATCGGTCTGCACCACGATGTTCGCGCCCGAGCCGGCGACGAGATACACGTTGCCCTGCACCTTCAGCGCCTCGACGTTGCCATCGTCGTACGCAGGCTTCTGAGAGCGAACGTAGGGAATTCCGGTCGAGGAGGATTGCTGCGCGTGCGGATGCGCGGCGACGACGAGTCCGGCGAAGAAAGATGCCGAGGCGACGATGCGCGCGTGCGTCGGCAGCATTACTTGTGCGCCGACGCGGTCGGCGTACGATCGGGTTGCGCCTTCCGCAGTTCTTCCAGCCGCTTCATGTACTCGGGATACATCGTCTCGGCGCCGCCCTGTGTGGCTTCGAACGGGATGCGGTGAATCTCCGCATACTCGGGATGCTTCGTTCCGAGCGGGTACGCGGGCACCTCGCCGCGCTTCAAATCGGGAAGCTCCTCGACTACCTCAGAGGGCAGCGCGCGTCCAACGACCTGCGTCGGTGCACGCCGGTATGTCGTCGTACGAACCAGCGGCTCGGTCAGGTAAATCGGATCGTCGACGTAATAGAAGTGCGTGATGAACTCGCCGTGCGGTACGAAGTACTCGGTGACGACCGCGTACGGGCTGGTGGGGAGACCGTTGCGGTGAATGAACGCGTATTTGATATGCGTGGTCACCACTTTGAGCACGCCGTTCTCCCACGCGCCAAGAGAGAAGCCCTGATACTGGTGCTCGGCGTATTTCGAGGGTCGCGGGCGCCCATCCATCCAGATCGTGCGATCGGCGCGACCGAAGAGCCCGTCGATGTGATACGCGATGATGTTCTGGTAGATCGGATCGTACTCGGCGCTCATGCGGAAGTTTCCCGAGGGCGCGCGCATCGAGTAGGTGACCGGGTGCGGACGATTCTGCCACTCGGGCAGCGAGGCCCACGTTGGCTGCCAGCTGTCCGCGTGCTGACGCGCGGCGGCGTTGATCGGCATGCCGACGTATTCGCCGACCTCGACGCCCGGATCGCCGCGGAGCGGCTGTTCCTCCATCGTGCCGGTCTGGCCGGACCACATGCCGAGGATGTCGATCACCGGCCCGTCGGCGACGGTCGATGATTGTGCAAACGCGCGGCCGGACATCATGAGCGCCGCGACGACGAGCCAGGCAGATCTCTGACGCATGTGCGCCTCCGGGCGGCAGCGACAATCTAGCACCGATCGGGTCCGCGGGCGCGGCTCCATCTTCAATAGTGCGTGGCTTGAAAGACGACAGGCGGTCGAGTGCCGCGCCCGCAGCGGATGATCGATCGGCACGCGATGGTCCGGCGACACATAACTCAAGGGATGGCCACTCGGATCGTCGACACCACGTATGCGCCGGCTCCTTTCAACAAAGTGGGGCGCATCGTAGTACGACCGAATCCGCTTGTCGATCCGGTTAGACGTCGTTTTAAGTATCCTGCTAGAGAGGTTCTAAGTTGATGATCGACGCCGCAACGGTACGCGAGCAGTTCCAACGGTTCTCCCGCAAATGGGATGACAAGTCGCTGCTGACGGATTACGCGGACTTACTGAGGCGGTACCTCTCGCAACCGCTGTCTGATTCCGAGACCGCGTGGGCCTATCAGACGCTCGCAAACATGCTCGCCTGTAGCGAGCATGCGGCAGAAGCCTTGGACGTGTACGAAGCCTTCGAGCGCTGGCTTCCCGGCCACTCTCCGCGGCTGTCGGCGAAGTTTCCCAGGTATCCGGCGCCTGAAGGTTCACGCGAACCGGCGATGGGGCCGGACGAGATCCGCCTGGAGTTTCTCAGCCAGTCCGTGCAGTTTGCGACAGCGTACGGGGCAGTCGGACGATACGCGGACTATGTGGCGAAGTTCGACGATGCGCTGGCGAGGCTGACACCGGCGACCGAGAACGTCGAGCTTCGCGTCTACGCCCTGGGAATCTCGCTCGATGCGTCGCAGATCGCCGGTGACTTCGAGCGAGCGGAGCGTTGCCTTCCCCTGATGCACGCGATTGCGGACGAGGAGCCCGACGCGGACAGCGCGGCGCAGCTACACGGACGAATCCTGACCTGGGAGATTCAACTGGCGCGGGCGAGGAACGACGCGGCGCGCATCACCGCGAAGTGCCAGGAAGCACTGTCGCTGCTCGACCGACTCGAAAAGAAGGGATCCTCAGCACGTGCCTTGGGCGTGTTCCGACACAACCTGGCTCACCATCTGAATCAAAGCGGCCGGTACGATCTGGCGCTGCCGGTGCTGGACGCAAAACTGGCGGCGGGAGGCGGCAGTCATGGCGACCACGGCTACGCCTGGCTGATGCACGCGGCTGCGGTCTGGAAGGTCACCCGCGATCGTTCACGTACGCTCGCCCTGCTGCGCGAGGCCCGCGACCACGACCCGCGCGATCTCACGGACGAGTTTCGGACGTCGGCGTTTGAGGACGTGCAAGGCGATCCCGAATTCCTGCAGGCGATTTCGCGGTCAGGTTGAGGTCAGAACGTCGAACGTCTGACTCGTTCATCAGCCTGCTACACGTCGATCTGCGCGGAGTTCGCGAACCCGGTCGACGGCGCTTCGGCCCACGCGGTCGCGATGATCGAGCACCCGCTCAAAACGGCGAAGCCGGCAACCAGCGGGAGCACCGTGCCGTTGTAGCTCTGGCC
This sequence comes from Vicinamibacterales bacterium, assembly GCA_035263125.1. Classification (GTDB taxonomy): domain Bacteria; phylum Acidobacteriota; class Vicinamibacteria; order Vicinamibacterales; family UBA2999; genus Gp6-AA40. The sequence continues at coordinate 37,682 of DATFRP010000089.1, read as the reverse complement.
GATGATTGTTCCGAGCGCCAGTGAGATCAGCATCGACGTGGCGCCCACCACGGCTGCACCGGTGCCGGCGATGTGCCCAAGCGGCTGCATGGCCAGCGCGTTGAGGTTGCCGAACAGCAGTCCGATTCCGAAGAACGTCACCATCAGGTACGTCATGAGGAGTGACAGCGGCGGTTGTCCGGAGCCTGCCGAGGCGACCACGGCGAACACGATCGACACGAGGCAGATCCCACGGAGAGACCAATTCGACAGCGCGGCCATGCCGTACCGCACCACCAGCCTCGCGTTGACGAGCGAGGCGCCTCCGATCGCAATCGCCAGCAGCGCGAAATACACGGGGAACCTCGCGCCGAGGCCGTACTCCTGCTGCAGGATCTGCTGCGCCGAGCTCAGATAGCCGAGGAATGCGCCGAAGATGAAGCCCGATGCGAGGGTGTACCCGATGGAACACCGATTCGTCACGACCTCGCATACCGCGCTCCATACGCGCGCAGGCGAGAACGGAATCCTCCGGTCCGGTGGAAGTGTCTCGTCCTGCCGCATGCCAAACCATATCGAGGCGATGAGGCCCATTGTCAGGTAGACGCCGAAGATCGCGCGCCACCCTGAAATGCCAAGAATCGCCTGCCCGAGTGCCGGCGCCACAATCGGCACCAGGATGAACACCGCCATCACGAGGGACATGACGCGCGCCATCTCACGGCCTTCAAAGCGGTCGCGCACCAGTGCCAGCGTGATCGTGCGCGGCCCTGCCACGCCGAAGCCTTGCAGAAAACGCCCGACCAGCATGAGCACGAAGGATCGAGACGCGAACGCGAGCAGACATCCCGTCATGTAGAGCGCCAGGCCGACGTACGCAGCAGGCTTGCGCCCCACCGCGTCCGATCCCGGGCCGTAGAACAGCTGCCCGAGGCCGAATCCGAGGAAGAACAGCGAGACGATCAGCTGATTGTCGTTTGCGCGCGAGACGCCGAGTGTCGCTCCGATGGCGGGCAGCGCAGGCAACAACATGTCGATCGACAGCGCCACGAGCGCGGTCAGCATCGCCATCAGGCCGATGAACTCGCCCAAGCCGATCGCTCGCGAATTGGAAGGCGGCATGCGACGCGCTTAGCGGCAGTGTAGGCCGGGCCTGTTCTTCAGGCCCGGCGTTTCGTCGCTCTAGAAATCGATCTGCGCTGAAATCTTCGCGAACCGTGCCGACAGCACCGAGGTCGGCGTCAGCCACGCCCCGTTGGCGATGAACGCCTGGTTGTAACTGAGCGGCGTCGCCGCGTTCAGCAGGTTGTAGATGTCGACGCCGACGTTGTAACGGTTCCTGCCCACCCGGAAGATCTTGCCCACTCGCATGTTCAGCTCGTTCACGCGCGCGCCCAGGATCGAGTGCGGTTCGATCAGGTTGACGGTGATGTTGGGCGCGCTGCCGGCCAGCGGCCGGCCGATGATCTGCTGGACGGTTGCAGTCGACACCGTGTAGTTGGCCGCGAACGCACCACCAGCGACCGGCGTCCCGAACCCGCTCACCTGGATGCCGGGCTTGCTGGTGAACGTGCCGCTCACGCTGACGTCGATCCTGGGCAGCACATAGGTCGCAATGCCTTTGTATTGCGGCAGGAAGCTGGTCTCGATGTGACAGTACGGATTGAGCAGCGCGATCTCCGGCACCTTCTCGCGCACTTCGCAGTTGTCGGATGTCGAGTAGCCCCCCGAGAAGCCGCCCTGGGCGCTGAGACCGTTTCGGGGCCGCGCGCTCACGGTCAAGTCGATGCCGTTGTACGTCTGGTAGGCGTTGCCGTAGCGGTCCGAATAGGTGATGTAGTTGCGCGTGACACCAACGAGCGACGGTACGTTCAGGTCGTAGAGCGTGCCCACCTGATAGCCGCCGCCGCCAGGCAGGCGCGGGTCCTGAGGCGCGGTGATGGAGAACTGCGTGAAGTCGGAGGGGCTGACGGCCAGGTTGTCGGTCACCGCGAACCCGTAGAACTCGCGATGCACGAAGCCGACCTCGACCGACGTGCGCGGCAGCACCTCGTGCTGCACCGACACGCCCCAGTTCCAGTCCGACGGCCGCACGCCCCAACCCGTCAGGATGTCGGGATCGATGGTGTTGCTGAACGTCGACGTTCCGAAGTTCAGGTTGCTGATGATGCCGCAAAAGTCGCCACTCGGCCCGAAGTCCTGCGGTTGCGGGTTACTCAAATCGCAGTCCGGAATCCAGTTGCCGTTGCGATCGGTCCACGTCCTCGTGACGTTGGTCGCGATGCGTGAGGTCGGGTTGCCGAGGCCGTAGTTGGATGCGGTGATCGTCGATTCGAGATATTTGCCGAGCGTCGCCTTGAGCGCGGTCCTGCCGTTACCAAACAAATCGTAGGTCACCGCGGCACGAGGCGTCAGATCCTTGTAGCTGTCCACCACCGGCGTCTCATCGAACACGAGCGGCGTCGACCAGAAGCGCGACTCGAGCCGCTGTGGTGGTGCCCAACTCGACGCGCGATCGAACCGCAGCGCGCCCTGCAGTGTCAGACGGCCGCGCGTCCACTGCTCCTGTGCGTAGAGCGCGTGGTTGCGCATCCAGAGATCGTTCTGCTGGTCGTGCACGAATTCAGTGAGCTGGTTCGGCACGCCGTTGTTGACGCGGTAACGCAGGTCGTTGGCGCCGCGGTTGGCGGATCGGAGATCGCCGAGCTGGTTGCCGATGTAGCCGAACCTGAAGCTGTTGCCTCCGGTCACGTAGGACGCGTTGGCGCGCCACGTCGTCGTGATGTTCTTGTTCCGCCCGTCGCTGAACAGGTCCGTCGTTTGAGAGCGGTACAACAAGCCGGGGATATCACCGTTGGCCGGGCACCCGGCGGAGCACTGCTCGTTGATGCGGACCAGGTTCTCGGTGTTCGGGTTCTCTTTCGCGCGACCGCCCCAGCGTGAGAAGAAGTATCCGAAGCCGCCCTCGAGCAGCAGCTTGGAGTTGACCGGAGAATTCCACGTGGCCTGCTGGAACCGCATCGGCGTCAGATCGCCGTAGCCGTTTGCTTCGGGAGAGGTGGTGGCGTTGGCGTAGTTGCCGCCGTTCTCGCACTTGGCGCAGACACTCTGCTCGTCCCAGAAGACGTTGAGTTTGTTCCGCGGCGTGACCTGCATCGTGATGCGGGCACTCGCGTTCTGCCACGTCTTGTCGTTGAACGCCTGACGGGACTTATCCGGCTCGTAGAGCCACTTGTTCGGGTCTCCGGCGTTCTTGTTGTAGTACATGTTCGTGATGTACGCGGAGTTGCCCTGCCCTCGCACCGTGCCGAAGATCCAGACGCGGTCCTTGCGGATCGGACCGCCGAATGCAGCGCTGAGATCGTAGTTCTTGATCAGCGGGCTCGGCGTGATCTTCAACGCCTTGAGCTCGTCGCTCAGGTTGCTGCTCTGCAAGTCGCCATTGGCCCACGCCACATACCCGCTGCCCGACGGCACGTTGCCGCCCGAACGCGGAACGATGTTCATCACCGGACCGCCCGATTCCACTTCACCCATGCTGCCCGACACCGTGAAGCTCACTTCCTGCGCGTTCCGCGTGTCGGTGAGGTAATTGGTGCCACCGGCCTGCGGCACCGCGATGCTGATGCCGTCGACCAGCAGGCGGCCGTCGGTGTTCGCGCGATTGCCACCGAGCGACAACAGCGTGCCGTGCGCGCTGAACGTGCACGAGTTGCACGGACCGGTACTCACGTCCTGCTGGCCGCCGAGCAGGGCCGGCACGAGCACGAGCAGGGCGTTGTAGCTCCCTGCGGTTGGAATCGCTTTGATCACTTCGTTGGTCAGCACCGTCTGACGCTGCGAGCTCTGCACGTCGACGATCGGTGATTCACCGCTGACGACGACGGTCTCGGCGACCTGGCCGACCTTCAGATCCACGTTCACATTGGCCGTGAACGAGCCGGTCAGCTCGATGCCCTCGCGGCGCACGGTCGTGAATCCCTGGAGCGTGAACGTCACCGTGTAGGTGCCGGGCCGGAGGTTCTCAATGCGGTACTGGCCCGTGCCGTCGGTGACCGCCGTACGCGTCTTCTCGATCAGCGCGGGGCTCGAGGCTTCGACGGTGACGCCGGGCAACACAGCCTCGGACGCGTCCTTCACCGTGCCTGCGATCGATGCTTGCGCGTAGCCCGTCGACGGCGCGATCAACAGCGCGGCGCCGGCCGTCAGAATCCAGAGACATCCTTTCCCCCACGACACTGATCCCCTCAGTGCATTCATGCGCGACCTCTCCCTTGACAGAATGTTTCGTGCAGCGAAGTGCGCTGCGCGATTCGAAGCGGAGCAGTCTATGCGAGTGCACGGGTGTGCGCAATTACCCAATGGGGTAGGAGGAGATCAGGAAGCAGGAAGCAGGAAGCAGGAAGCAGGAAGCAGAATGCCGAATGCCGAATGCAGAATGCAGAATGCAGAATGCAAGAGGAATCAGGATGCGGCTGCTTCCTGATTCCTGCGTCCTGGTCTTCAGAACTGATAGCCGGCCAGCAGGCGTACCGACGCAGCGCCCCACGCGGTCCCCTTCAACTCGAAAGAGGCGCCCGCCGGACTCCTCGCGCCGACGATGAAATTGAGTCCGGTGTTCCAGCTCCAGTCGCCGAAATCGATCCGGTTGACCGTGGTGCCGTTGATAACTTGCTGATCGAAATTGCGGTGGCTGATCGCGAACTGCGGTCCGGCTCCGACGTACGGTGCCCACCTGCTCATGCGAGACATGCCTGGAAGCGTGTAAATGCCATCGAGGTTGATGCTGAAGAGCTTCGTCAATTCACCAAATGCGAACTCGAGGCCCGGTCTGAACTGGACGCTCCTGCTCAAGCCCGATTGGATTGCGGCAAAGCCCGAGAACGAAAGAAGCGTGGGATCAAGGGCTGCGCCGAGCTGAAATCCGCCATGCCATTTGGAGAATTGTCTTTGGATGTCCGACTCGACTTTCCGCACCGACGCCGGCACCGGGTCGGAGAGCTGCGGCTCGCCCGGTGCCGCAGCGGACGGCTCCGCGAGCCCCTGGGCCCTGGGCAACACGTCAACCGCAAGCGCCAGCGGTGCCGGATCGGTATCGCTCGTCTGCGTGAGCACGCTGACGCGCGCGCCCATCGGGACCGCCTGTTTGCGCACCGTGAACTTGTCCATCTGGTACACGTGGAACATGCCCTGATCGGTGCGGATGACGATGGTGTGGCTGCCAAGGGACTCGACGGTACCCACGATCCGACGTTCCCCTTCTCGCTGTTCCGCCGCGGTCGTCGCCTGTGCTGCCGTCGGCTCCTGAGGGGCGGCAGTCGGCTGTTGCGTGGGAGCCGGGCGTCTGGGCGCAGATGCGGGTGGTTGGGGCGCGGGTGCCGGCTCTGGAGCAGGCGCCGGCTCTTGAGCGGCAGGTGCCGGTTGAGGAGGCGGCTGCTCTTGAGCATGGACTGCCAACGACGGTGCGATACACATCACGGCGGCGAGAACGACTCCTTGTCGAATAGACCCGGTAAGCACGAAAGCCTCCGATCATGCGGGGGACGTATCCCGCCGATCGCAGTCGAGGAGCAACATCAGTGCCGCGTGCGAGTTTTGTTGATCTGGCGCGGGTACAGGCGCATTCGCCACGAGATGTCACGGGTTCAACGACATCACACGGCAGAAAACAGGAATCAGGATGCAGGACGCAGGATTCAGGAGGAATCAGGAAACATGTGTCAGCAGGGCTCAGGCCATCCTCTTGCTGACTGCATCCCGATTCCTGCGTCCTGATTCCTCCGAGGTTCCTATGGACCTTAAGCACATCGTGGTGCTCGCGCTCCAGGTGAGCATCGTCGCCACCGTGTTCGGCTTCGGATTGAAAGCGGCGCCGTCCGACGTCTGGTATGTCGTCAGACGACCTCGACTCTTTCTCCGCTCGCTTCTGGCGGTCTTCGTCATCATGCCGTTCCTCGCGGTGGTGCTCGTACGCGCGTTCGACTTCAGACCGACGGTCGAGATCGCGCTCGTGTCGCTGGCGCTCTCGCCGGTTCCGCCTCTGCTACCGAGCAAGGAGGCGAAGGCCGGCGGTCACGCAGCGTTTCACGCGTTCATCGTCGGGCTCACGGCGTGGCTGGGGCTGGTCGCGATCGTCGCCGAACCGCTGATGCTGCGGCTGCTCGAATGGATCTCCGGCCGACCGTTGGCGATCGCGCCGATGGCGATTGCGACCGTCGTGCTCAAGACCGTGCTGCTGCCGCTCGCCGCCGGAATGATCGTCCATCGAGTATCGCCGGCGTTCGCGGATCGGGCGGCGGTGATCGCGGCGCGTATCGGCAGGATCCTGTTGTACCCCTCGGCGCTGCTGCTGCTGATCGCGAGCATGCCGGCCATCATGCCGCTCATCGGCCAGGGCACGCTGCTCGCGATGGTCGTGTTCGTCGCCGCGGGGCTTGCGATCGGCCACGTGCTCGGCGGGCCCAACCCCGATCATGCCGCCGTGCTGGCGCTGGCCACGGCGAGCCGGCATCCCGCGCTCGCCCTCACCGTCGCTGTCGCCAACTTTCCCGGCGAGCGCTTCATCGGAGCGATTCTGTTGTACGTCCTCGTGAACGCCGCCCTCGCGATTCCGTACCTCACGTGGCAGCGACACGCGATGGCGACGCATGCGGCGTGAACCGCGTGCGAACCACCCCAGCCGCGACATGTCGCGGTGCCGCGTCGACGCCGATGAGGCGCTCTCGTGCGTGTAGTCTGCGCGTGATCGTGGACTCGAAGTTGCACTAAAGGGTGATCCCGCTCAGTCCCCGGCCGGCGGGGAAGGAACTGGATCATGGGCATCACAGTCGCCACGGCGCACGGCGAGCCGGTCACCGTAGACAACTTCAATCGCGCCGAGACGGACAGATACTTCGCCTCGTCGGTGGTGCTCGCCGGTGGCACCGGCAGGTTCCATCATCGCCGTGAGCTGATGCCGATCGACAAGCAGACGGTGGTCCGGGCCAACCGCGACACGCTGTATTCGTCGGCGGTCTTCGATCTGGACGCCGGCGACGTCACGGTGATGCTGCCCGATGCCGGCCGGCGATTCATGTCGATGCTCATCATCGACGAGGATCAGTTCGCGCCGTCGATCGTTTACGGCGCGGGGCGATACACGCTGACGGGGCGCGAGATCGGCACGCGCTACGCCATGGCGGGTGTGCGCACGCTCGTCGATCCGGGAGACCCGCACGATCTGGCCAAGGTCCACGCGCTGCAGGATGCGATTCGGGTGGAGCAGAAGAGTCCTGGACGCTTCGATGTACCCGCCTGGGATCAAGCGAGCCAGAAGAGCGTCCGCGATGCGCTCATCGCGCTCGGCGTCACCGTTCCCGATTCCAAGCGCATGTTCGGTCCCCGGGATCAGGTCGATCCCGTTCGGCATCTGATTGGCACGGCCATCGGCTGGGGCGGCAATCCCGAAGAGGACGCGACGTATCTCAACGTCACGCCCAGGCACAACGACGGCAGGACGATCTATCGACTGATCGCGAGGCGGGTCCCGGTCGACGGCTTCTGGTCGATCAGCGTCTACAACGCCGAAGGGTACTTCGAGCCGAACCCGCACGGCGTGTATTCCGTGAACAACATCACGGCGACGAAGAATGCCGATGGATCGGTCACCGTCCAGTTCGGTGGTTTCGACGGGAGGACGCCGAACTGCGTGCCGATCACACCGGGCTGGAACTATCTCGTGCGTCTGTATCGACCTCGTCCTGAGATCGTGGACGGCACGTGGGTGTTCCCGCAGGCGGAACTCGTGCCGTGAATGGAGTGTCTTCGCCCCGTGTTCAGCGATCGTTGAGGACCGTGGTCCACGCGGCCGTCATGTGGTGCGCGCTCGTCGCATCGTCGGCCGCCCAGCCTGCGAAGAATGCCCCGCCTGCGGCCCCTGCTCCAGTCCTCGATCCGCTCGGTCGAGAGACTCCGCGCGGCACGATCACCGGCTTTACACAAACGGTTCAGCGTGAGGACTTCGCGACGGCTGCCTCGTTCATGCAGTTGACGGAGAAGCAGCGCCCCAACGCGGAGACACTCGCCCGCACGCTGTCGAAACTGCTCGACCGCTACTACACCCGGCCGATCGCTTCGCTGAGCGGCTCGCCGGCGGGCGTCCCCAACGACGGGCTGCCCCTCGATCGCGAGCGCATCGTGCTCGAAATGCCGCGCGGGGCTACAGACATCATCCTGCGGCGTGTGACCGACAAACAGGCGGGGCCGATCTGGCTGATTTCCTCGGACACGCTCGCGAAAGTGCCAACCTGGGGTCGCTCTCTCGAGGCCACGTGGATCGAGCAGCACATGCCGGAAGGGATGGTCGAGCAGTCGTTCCTGGGAATCTCGCTCGCCGACTGGATAGTGTGGGCCGCCACGATCATCGGTCCGCTCCTCGTGCTGTGGACCGTTTTCACACTCGTGATCGCGGCCGTGAGGCGGACGGTCGTCGTCACGCATCGCCCGTTGATCGACGTATGGTCCAGCCGCCTGCGCTGGCCACTCATCCTGCTGATCACGCTGGGTGTTCATCTGGCGTTCGTACCCGTGCTGTCGTTCACGCTGCTGGATCGCCTCGTCTACGTGCGTCTGACGCTGATTCTGGCAGTCGTGCTCCTGATGGTGCTGCTCTGGCGCTTGATGGGGGTGTCCTTCCAGTACACCCGGATCAGGGCCAACCGCAAGGGCCATACGGGGACCGCGTCGCTCATGATGCTCGGCGAGCGCATGCTGAAAGTCGTGCTCGTCATCGCCGCGATCCTGATCGTGCTGGCGCTGGTCGGTGTGAACATGACGACGGCACTCGCCGGCGTGGGGCTCGGTGGCGTGGCGCTGGCCCTCGGGGCGCAGAAGAGCGTCGAGAATCTCATCGGCGGCATCATGCTCCTGACCGATCGTGCAATCGCAGTGGGCGACTTCTGCAGTATCGGGGGGCGGGTCGGGACGGTCGAAGACATCACCCTGCGATCGGTGCGTCTCAGGACGGTCGAGCAGACGCTCCTGAGCATCCCCGCTGGCGCGTTGTCGCAGTCGAACATCGAGAACTTCACGACCCGGCGGAAGATGCCGGTTCAAACGACGCTGCGCGTACGGTACGACACAAGCGCGGCGCAACTGCGATCCATCCTCGAAGAGATACGAGCGCTTCTCAGCGGCAATCTGGAGCTGGAACAGGACAGCGCGCGGATTCGTGTCGTGAACTTCGGCGTACAGGGTATCGAGCTGGAGCTGTTCGCCTACGTGATGACGCCTGACTTCAATCGATTCCTGGCCGTTCGCGAGAACCTGTTTCTCGCGGCCGCCACGATCATCGAGTCGACCGGCGCCGGATTCGTGCGGCCAAACGAGTTCGTGTACGCCAACGGCGCGCATCCACCTGCGCACGTGGCCGCGATGCTGGACGACCGCGCTCACTCTTCGACATCGCCGTGACAGTGAGCGGTCCGATCAGGTACCGGACTTGCGGCGCGTGCGGAGCGATTGCGGCGTCGAGCCTGTAGGCGCTCGTCACAAGCAGCGGATGGCCAACGGGTTAACTCCCCCCCGTGGGATCGCATCCATCCACGAGATGTCGCGGGAGACGCATGCAGACTATGGCGAGCTGGCCAAAATACCCCTCGATTTACGAAATCAACACGTGGGTCTGGCTCTCGGAGCTGGGACGGTCCGCGGGCACGTCGATCGACCTTGGTACGGTGCCGGCCGGCGAGTGGGATCGGCTCGCCGCGCTTGGCGTCGATGCCGTCTGGTTGATGGGCGTCTGGGAGCGAAGTCCGATCGGGATCGCGATCGCGAATCGGCACGACGCGTTGCTCGCGGATTTCCGTCGCACGCTGCCGGACTTTCAGCCCGAAGACAACGTCGGGTCGCCGTACTGCATTCGGCGATACGTCGTCGACCCGCATCTCGGAGGTCCGAAGGCCCTGGCGCGCGCGCGCCGCGAGCTCGCCAGGCGACACGTGCGCCTGATCCTCGACTTCGTTCCCAATCACGTTGCTCCGGATCACCCATGGGTGGCTGAGCACCCGGCGTACTTCATTCACGGCACGGCTGACGACTTGCGTCGTGACCCCGCCTCGTTCATGTCCCGCCACGAATCGATCTATGCCTGCGGCCGCGATCCGTATTTTCCTGCGTGGCCGGACGTCCTGCAGCTGAACGCGTTCGATCGATCGCTTCGGAACGCCGCCAGGACGACACTGTCGGACATCGCCGATCAGTGCGACGGTGTGCGGTGCGACATGGCGATGCTGATGCTGAACGACGTCTTCGAACGGACGTGGGGCGGCCGCGCCGGACCCAGACCGTCGACCGAATACTGGGCGGACGTGATTCCAGCCATCAAGAAGGCGCATCCCGACTTCCTCTTCATCGCGGAGGCGTACTGGGATCTCGAATGGGTCCTGCAGCAGCAGGGCTTCGATTTCTGTTACGACAAGCGTTTGTACGACCGCCTGGAGCACGACTCGGCGACCAGTGTCGATCTGCATCTCCACGCCGAGCCGGCGTACCAGGACAAGCTGCTCCGTTTCATCGAGAACCACGATGAGCCGCGCGCCGCAGCCGCGTTTGCCGGGTTGAAGGAACGGGCGGCGGCCGTCGTCTCTGCCACGTTGCCCGGCGCGCGCCTCTTCCACGAGGGACAGTTCGACGGTCGGACCGTACGACTGCCTGTTTTCCTGTCGCGAGGCCCTGCCGAAGATCCCAACCCGGCGCTCCATGAGTTCTACGCCCGGCTCTTGCCGACAGCGACGAGCCCGACGCTGCGCAGCGGTCAGTGGGCGTTGTGCGAGCACTCGGGATGGCCCGACAACGCGAGCCATCAACAAATGGTCGCGTGGTCGTGGGAAGGTCGCGACCGCTACGTGATTGTGGTGAACCTCGGCGAGGCGGCCGCACAGGGGCGGGTCCGGGTCAACTGGAAGGATACGGCCGGTCAGACGTGGAGGCTGAGCGACACGATGTCGGGACGCACCTACGACCGATCGGGCGACGAGCTCGCGTCATCGGGCTTGTACGTCGACCTGGGCCCATGGGGATATCACGTATTCGAGTGTCAGAAAGGGAACATGTGATGAAACAGGAAGAGGGGCGCCAGCCCGAGGGCACCGTCGAACACAAGCGGTTGGACGAGGCACGTGAGCGCCGCGCGCCCTGGAAGATGTGGGGTCCGTATTTGAGCGAGCGCCAATGGGGCACCGTGCGCGAAGACTACAGCCAGGACGGGAACGCCTGGAACTACTTCTCGCACGACCACGCACGATCGCGCGCCTATCGCTGGGGGGAAGACGGCCTGGCGGGACTCTCCGACGACAAGCAGCGTCTGTGCTTTGCCATCACGCTCTGGAACGGCCGCGATCCGATCCTCAAGGAGCGGCTGTTCGGGCTCACCAACAGTGAAGGGAACCACGGCGAGGACGTCAAGGAGTACTACTTCTATCTCGATAGCACGCCGACCCATTCGTACATGAAGTATCTGTACAAATATCCGCAGGCGGCCTACCCCTATCTCGATCTCGTGAACGCCAATCGGGGACGTTCCCGCGACGAGATGGAATACGAGCTGCTCGATACCGGCGTGTTCAACGAGGATCGGTACTTCGATGTCTTCATCGAGTATGCGAAGTCCGATCCGCAGGACGTGCTCGTCAAGATCACGGTCCACAATCGCGGTCCCGAAGCCGCCACGCTGCACCTGCTCCCGACGCTCTGGTTCCGCAATACCTGGTCATGGGGTGAAGGCGACCCCAAGCCGGTGTTGAGCGAGATCGATCACCGGATCCACGCGTTTCATCCCGAGCTCGGCGACTACTCGCTGCTGCACGCCGGCGACGCAGAGACGCTGTTCACCGAGAACGAGTCGAACGCCAGCAAGCTCTGGGGACAACCCAATCCTTCTCCCTACGTGAAGGACGCCTTCCACGAATACCTGATCGCCGGCCGCAAGGAGGTCGTGAACCCTGCGCATACCGGAACGAAAGCGGCCGTGCACTACGAAGTGAACGTCCCGGCTCTCGGCTCGGCCTCGGTTCGGCTTCGATTGTGCGCCCAGCCGCCCGCCGATCCGTTCGGCTCGTTCGACGGGATTCTCTTGCGACGCCAGAAGGAAGCCGACGAGTTCTACGCGCGCATCACACCGCCAGCGCTGAACGACGACGAACGGCGCGTACACCGCCAGGCGCTCGCGGGGATGCTGTGGTCGAAGCAGTTCTACTACTTCGATCTCGACCGATGGCTCGACGAGCACCACGCCCATCCGCTGCTCAGCGATCGCGAGGAGAAGATCCGCAACGCCGAATGGTTCCACATGTTCAACAACGACATCATCTCGATGCCGGACAAGTGGGAGTACCCGTGGTACGCGGCGTGGGATCTGGCGTTTCACACCATCGCGTTCTCGCTCGTCGACTTCGACTTCGCGAAGGAGCAGCTGCTGTTGATGCTCAAGAGCCTCTACGCGCATCCCAACGGACAGATTCCGGCGTACGAGTGGAACTTCAGCGACGTGAACCCGCCCGTGCACGCGTGGGCCACGCTGTTCCTCTATCGGCTCGAAAAACGCATGGGGCGCGAGGATGTGACGTTCCTCGAGCGCTCCTTCCAGGGGCTGATGCTCAATTTCAACTGGTGGGTCAACCGCAAGGATCCACAGGGCCGCAACGTCTTTGCGGGCGGATTCCTCGGCCTCGACAACATCGGCGTCTTCGATCGCAGCTCGCCGCTGCCGACCGGCGGGTTCCTCGATCAGGCGGATGGCACGGCGTGGATGGCGTTCTACTGCCAGAACATGCTGGAGATCTCCCTGGTGCTCGCCGATCACGACCCGATGTACGAAGATCTGGCGTTCCGCTTCCTCGAGCACTTCCTCTGGATCACCTATGCGATGGATCGCATGGGCGACCACCACGACGAAATGTGGGACCAGGAGGACGGGTTCTTCTACGACCTGCTCCACCTTCCGAATGGCGATTCCTTCCGCCTGAAGGTCCGCTCAATGGTGGGATTGTTGCCGGTGTGCGCAGCGACCGTACTGGAGGCGGCCGAAGACGGCCGCTACACCAAGCTGAAGGAGCTGATCGCGCTGTTCCGCAAACGGCATCCCGAACTGCTCAAACAAATCGCTCCTGCCGATGAATCGTTCGTCGGGTACGCAGGGCGCAGGCTCACCGCCGTCTGCAACAAGGAGAAGCTCGTTCGCGTTCTCAGCTACATGCTGGACGAAAACGAATTCCTGAGCCCGCACGGCATCCGGTCGCTGTCCAAGTATCACGAGCAGCATCCGTTCAGGCTGAACATTGGTGGACATGACTACAGCGTGCAGTACCTGCCAGCAGAATCGAACAACGGGATGTTCGGCGGCAACTCGAACTGGCGCGGTCCGATCTGGATGCCGGTGAACATCCTGCTGATTCGGGGTCTGCTGAACATGTACCTGTTCTACGGCGATGACTTGCGCGTGGAGTGTCCAACCAATTCAGGTCAGATGATGACGCTGTTCGAAGTCTCGAAGGAGATCGCGCGCCGGCTCACGAGCATGTTCGCGCAGGGCGCCAACGGTCAGCGGCCGGTCTATGGCGGTACGAGGAAGTTCCAGGACGATCCCCACTGGCGCGACTACATCCTCTTCTACGAGTACTTCCACGGTGACAATGGCGCAGGACTCGGCGCCAGTCATCAGACCGGATGGACCGGGCTGATCGCGGTCGCGATGGATCTCTTCGCGCGCCTCAATGCGGAGCAGGCACTGCAGGGACGCGAAAAGTTCGGCCGTGTGACGGCGACACCGTCTCGCGTCGTAGGCGTCTGACACGCTCGAGGTCGACGACACAGGCGCGCCTCGAACGATACACATCCAACCCCGGCCCCGCTCCGGGGTTGGATGTCGGCGCTGTTTCTCAAAGCTACTGAACGGTCACCGTTCCCACCATGTTGGGATGGATGGTGCAGTGATAGGTGAACGTTCCCGCTGTCGAGAACGTACGGCTGAACGTGCCGCCCGGCACGATCGATCCTGAATTCCACGCCCCGCTGTCGGACGTCGACGTGTGCGTGGTGCTGTCGTTGTTGGTCCACGTCACAGTACCGCCGACCGCGAGACTGACCGGATTCGGTGCGAATGCCGTCGACGTCATCGTCGACCCGCCCAACACGATCGAGACGGGTGTGCCGGGACCCGAAGGCGTCGGGGAGGGAGAGGTCAGTGGCGCAGAGTTGCTGGAGTCGCCACAGCCGGCAGCCATGCAGAGCAGTAGGAGAGCGCTGAGTGCGGTGAGGAATCTCATGTTCGCCCGCACTCACAAGATCCGGACCACCGACGCCGACAGGCATCGCCACGCCGCACGTGCATCCTGCTGCAGACCTGCCCTCTCGATCGCGCAAGATCGCCACAGATGGCGACGCCTCGTGAGGCAGTCGTGCCATGACCTGCCTCAGCGGCGGCCTTTTTGAGAGTGCTTCCTTACAGACTACCGACGGGAGTCTCGTTGTTTGGCGAGGAGCTTGGCGTGCTCGGCGCACAGGACTCTGCAGAGTTGCAGATCGCGAGCGTTGCCGACGACCTCGACGGCCACGTTCGGGCAGTCGGTCCAGTCACACAGATATTCGGTGAGGATCTCCTCGCGGTCGTCGACGGTGAGGCGCAGGGTGATGAGAGGCATCGAAGCCGGCCTATTATCGCCCACTCCATCTCGCGCCGCGACATATCGCGGCTGCCGTCGATGCTCGAACGGACACTGTCGTGACATCACCCTCAACCTGAACACAGATCTCATGTTGCCGTTTCATCGCGACCGGCTCTGCGAGTTGCGCGGGGGCCTCGGAAGGATGAGGTTGCACACAGAGATCTCGAGGAGCCCGTACGCTGACTTGCCAACCACGGAAGCAGCCTGTGCCACGACATGTCGCCGGTTCACCTGCGACATGATGACGCCTCCTCTGGTGTGGGGATGTGTCCCGCGCCGATTTCGAACGATTCGTCACACTCGTGTTTGGCACAGGGCGCGGATTCGACTGTCTCACTCCTCCTGTGGTGAACACCATGACACGACAGAACGTGCTCGGAATCGTGTGCGTCGGACTCATCGCTGTGTTTGCTTCGAGCAGACCGGCACACGCGTCTCAAGCGGCACAAGAGGCGGCCAGCGCCGCGGCGAGCGCGAGTCCCGAGCTCGTGGGCCAGCTCTCGAAGGAACTCGGTGCCACGCCCGAGCAGGCCGCCGGCGCTGCCGGAGCGCTGTTTGGCATCGCAAAGTCTCGTCTCAAGCCGGAGGAGTTCTCGCAGGTCTCGTCGGCCGTACCGGGAATGGACTCACTGCTGAAGGCGGCACCGGCACCGAGCAGCGCCGTTGGCATCACCGGGGCGCCGGGCGCGGCGGCGACCGGACTGGCGGGCGCGACCTCCGCATTCACGAAGCTCGGGCTCAAGCCCGACATGGTCTCGAAGGCCGTTCCAGTGCTGACATCGTTCGTGACGAAGTCGGGTGGCGCGGACGTTGGCAAGCTGCTCGCCGGCGCGTTGAAGTGATCGTACGTAGGGTCCGGCTTTAGCCGGACCAGTAGCGTTGTCCGGTCTGGCTGAGCCAGACCCTACGTAGACCCGGGCGCTCCAGGGGAAAGCGACAGGCTGTGAGTTTCTCCAGGAAAGTGATCGCGGGGCTGGCAAGCGGTGTGGTCGTCGGGTTGTTCCTCGGCGACTACGCCGCGATCTTCAAATGGGCGGCTGACGGCTTCATCGGTCTGCTTCAGACCACGGTGTTTCCCTACGTCGTCATCTCCATCATCTACAACCTTGGTCGCCTCAACCCGCCCGACGCCCGTCGTTTGGCCGCACACGTCGGACTGGTCATCGGCGGGCTCTGGCTGCTGGCGCTGACGTTCGCGTTTCTGATGCCGCTGGCATTTCCGCGATCGCAGAACGCCTCCTTCTTCAGCACGACGCTGCTGCAGGCGCCGGAGTCATTCGACTTCATCGGTCTGTATGTCCCGTCGAACCCGTTTCACGCGCTGGCCAACAGCGTGGTGCCGGCGATCGTGCTGTTCTCCATCCTGATGGGCGTGGCGTTGATGAGCCTCGACCGCAAGGAGGAGATCCTCAAACCCCTCTCAGTGGCGGAGGCGGCCGTGTCGCGCGCCGCACGCATGATCCAGCGCCTGACGCCGTACGGACTGTTTGCGATCGCGGCCAACACTGCCGGCACCATGAACGTAGAGCAGTTCAGCCACATCCAGATGTATCTCGTCGCGTATGCGGCGATCGGTGCCCTGCTCGGATTCTGGATCATGCCCGGCCTGGTCGCGACGATGACGAACGTCACCCGCCGAGAGCTGCTCCAGCGCACCCACGATTCGGTCATCACGGCGACGATGGCGGGGGATGTGTTCATCGTGCTGCCTGCGCTCATCGACGCCAGCCGTGATCTGCTGAAGCGGCACGATCCGGATCCCCGCGTGGCGGGTCTGCCCGAAGTGATCATGCCGGCGGCCTACAACCTTCCGCACAGCGGCAAGCTGCTGTCAATGAGCTTCATCCTGTTCGCCGCCTGGTACACGGATACGACGGTTGGCCTGCTGCAGCTCCCGCGACTGGCGCTCACCGGCATCCTCACGTTCTTCGGCAGCATCAACGTGGCGGTGCCGTTTCTGCTGGATACGTTCAGGATTCCGGCAGACACATTTCAACTCTTCGTCGCGACGTCGGTCGTCAACTCACGTGTGGGATCGTTCGTTGCGGCGATCCACACCGTGACGGTGGCGGTGCTCGGCTCAGCGGCCGTGGCCGGTCACCTCCGGATTCGCGCTCGACACCTGACGCGGTTTGCGATCGGGGCGGGTGTGTCGACGCTCGTCGTCATCGGCGGACTTCGACTTCTGTTCGCGACTATCGTCGCGCCCTCCTACGACAAGGATCGGGTGATCATGTCGATGGATCTTCTCAGCCGCCGCGTTCCTGCGATCATGCGCGTACACGCCCCGCACCATGACGAGGATGGCAGTGTCGCATCAGGTTCCCTGCTGAATACGATTCGGCACCGAGGAGTGCTGCGCGTTGGCTATCTTCCCGACGCCATGCCGTTCGCGTTCACGAACGCCAAGGGCGCCTTCGTGGGCCACGACGTCGAACTGGCGCACCAGCTGGCGGAGGAAATCGGCGTGACGCTGGAGTTTGTACCGATCACCCGCGACGAGTTCGTCACGCGATTGCAGCGCGGTGCGTGCGACATCGTGATGTCGGGAGTTCCGATCACGACCCGGATCGCCAACGACGCGTTGTTGTCCAACCCGTACCTCGATGAAACGCTGGCGTTCGTGATGCCCGATGAGGCGCGGCACGAGTTCGAAACCTGGGACTCGATTCGCGCGATCCACCCGTTGACCGTCACGGTCATCAATCAGCCGTATTACATCGACAAGCTCACGTTGGCGCTGCCTGGCGCGCGTGTCATCCCGGTGAACGTGGTGTCCGAGCTCTTTCAGTTCGAGAAGTACGGCGCTGACGCAGCGCTGCTCACAGCGGAGCGCGGGTCGACGTGGACGCTGCTGCATCCGGAACTGTCGGTGGTCGTGCCGCAGCCGACTCCGATCAAGGTGCCGCTCGCGTTCGCGATCGCGCGCCACGACCTGGAGCTCGCGGCGTTCGTCAATTCCTGGATCGATCTGAAGCGCAAGGACGGGACGCTCGATCGCATCTATCGCCACTGGATCCTCGGCGCCGATGCCGTCCCTCGTAAGCCGCGCTGGTCGATCGTGCGCGACGTGCTGCACCTGGTGTCCTGACGCACGTCGTGTCCCACCGTAGCCTTGGGCGGATGTAGTCAGCCGGACCATTCCCGCGACATATCGCGGACTGTCCTCGTGCACTCCGAAGGCTCCATTACACGATCCGATCACGGACGGCGGCCTCCGAGTTGCAATCCAGAGCAGTCATGAGAGCGGCCGTCGCGCTGGGCGTGATGGTGTTGTTGCTGATGCCAGCCTCCTTCACGCAACAGCAGCTGCAATTCGGCGGCGACTCGTACGCCTCGCTCGATCCGCGGAAGCAGCGGCTCGTTGACCATTGGGCAACCCGCTTCACCGAAGCGATCGGTCAGAAGCTCGACGCCCCGCACCTCTACGACGACGTCGTCCCGGTCTCGACGAAGACAACGTTCGATGCGATCACGCACGCGTTGATGACGAGCACGCTGACGGATGCGTCCGGCGCTCCGCTCGGTGATGTGCTGGCACTGATCGAGCGGGTGGAAACCGTGAAAGGCGAGGTCGCGGGGGCGCGGGGCGATCGCCAGTTCCGGATGTACGCGCGGCTCACGCCCGGCGCGCTCGACACGCTCGAGCAATCGCGTGAATTCAAGCGGGGTCGCGACAACACGGTCTACCACAAAGGCTATCCGATCAACTACCGCGAGCAGGGTGGTGTGCCATCGATCCAGGTGTCGATGGCACCGGACGGCCGACGTGCGGACATCGATGTGGACTACCGCTCGTCGAGTTTTCCGGTGGCGCTCTTCAACGGACATCTGAGCTCGTCGAACTCCGATGTGCGCGCGGGCAACAACTACGATCGGCACGTCAACCGCTGGACCGGCTTCAGGAACTGGTGGCAAAGCTTCTTCGGCGTCCGACTGGAGCATGCCCCCGAAGAGGTCGCGAACAGTTCACCGCTGGCGCTGCCGAAGTCGCCGCGCGCCGGCCGGAAGTCGATCGACGTCATGGTCGACGACTTCCTGACTGCCTGGCTCGTCGAGGGCGACATCGTCGCCGCGATGGGCTACGTGTCGGATCGCGCGCAGGCGTGCCTCGCACAAGATCTCGACGATCCGTCCGAGCTCGATCGCGGCCTGGCGCCGTTTCAGATCATGGTGCGGCTCAAGGCGGCTCACGATGCACTTGGTGCGCGACCGTCGCTCGAGGGGTTGACCACCGGTGTGCGCTTCACGATGCCGGGACTGAAGGTCGTCACGCAGCGGCACCATCCGCAGTTCGTGATCTATGCCGTGCCCGACGACATCGCTGCCAAGTTCGACTGTCAAAGCCAACTGATGCCCGGCGACTCGAAGAAGGTGCGTCGCGAGTACGGCAACTACTTTGGTGCGACCTTCAACATCAATGGGCGCACCGATCACCCTGTCGCGCTGCTCTGGGGCAAGGATCACGGGTACTGGAAGCTTGTCTCGTGGCACGCGGGAGCTGACGATCGCGACATCGAGGTTCCGGACGCTCCTCCCGCCGCAACCGTCGCGCGGGTTCCCGCCGACGTGAGTCTCGTCGCCGCGGCGTACGGCTTTCTCGACAGCTGGCTGATCCGGAAGGATTACGACGCGGCGTTCCGATATCTGTCGGAGAAGAGCTACGCGTGCTACGACCTCGTCAGAGGCCCCGATCAATCGCCGGTCGCATCGGCCGAAGAGGCCGCTCGACGACTCCGTGAAGGGATTCAGCACACCGGTGAACGGCTCGGCAGGACGCGCACACTGGACGACGTGCTGGTCGCGGTCCCGGAATCTCATGCCGCGGTCCGCGTCATGGATCATCCCTATGCCGCCGCGTTCACGCTGGTCAGCATTCCCGATGCGTTCACCGACGCAGCCGACTGTGTGGCGATGGCGACTGGAGGCGGCTTCCCGAAGGAGTTTCCACTTCAGTACGGGAAGGGCTTCGGCATGACGATCCAGCTTCGGACGAAGGGCGGTGAAGCGCCCGTTCTTCGCACGTTGTGGACCCGCGAACGAGACGCGTGGCGGATCACCGCGTTCGATCTCGAGGTTCCCTGACGGCCGGTACGGCCGTTCACGAGAACACCATCGAGGTCGTCGCGCGGCGAAACGTCGGCGCGCGGACCGGCATGTCGAGTTCTACCTTGCGCGGTCCGCGCGATTGAGAGGTGACCTTCACGCGCGCACGCCGAGCGCGGCGCCGAGTTGCGCCAGAGCGGCCTGCTCCTGCGCGCTGACCTGCGTTCCGCCGAACCCGAGGAAGCCACCTTCCTTGGCGGCTTCGGCGGCTTTGCGCGCGATCGACATCAGCCACGTCTTGAATTCCTGCGCCTCCGCCGGCGACTTGGCCGCGACCGCGGCCGACGCGAGCCTGCACTTCTCGACGAACGAGCTGCGCGCCTGTTCCCGGTCCTTCGGCATCGCAGGCATCTCGGGCCGCGCGCCGCTCTTGAAGGATTCTCCCAGCGCTCTGATCAGCTCGCTCGACGAACTTGCCGCCGATTCCATGATGACCCTGCCGACCGCGGCCGCTTCCTTCGTGATGCCGACGAGACCGCTCAAGTCGGCCATCGTCACGACCAGGCCTGCCATGAACGGCGCGGCCGTCACGTCTTTCCATTCTTCCGTTGTGAAATCCTTCTGAGTTGCCATTGGGTGTTCCTCCAAAACGACGTGGTGTCCGGCTTCCATCTCGCGAGGCTACGGCGGACCGCGCAGCCTTGGCGAGGCGGTTAGCCGGACTATGACGGGCAATCGCGTCGCCATCGACGAATGCCGCGCGGACGCATCGAACAATCTGGCTGAGTGTCTAACGCAGCCGCGACATCTCGCGGATCGCCCGCCTCACAGCGAGCAGGGCCGTTTGGCGAGACGGCGGGAACGCACGGAGGAACTGACTAGCATGGCGGCGTTGAATTCTGGGCTCGAAGTTGCACGGTGGGGCGCATGGCATCGAAGAACAACGACGAACATGCAAACGCGGGCACGCCGGGCATCCTGCCGAGGCCTGACTTCCACTTCTCCGGAAGTGTCGGCCGCACCTACCTCGATTCCGATCCCGCGCAATTCCCGCAGCCGGTGGAGGCGCCGAAAAATGCGCCGAACATCCTGCTGATTCTTCTCGACGACGCGGGCTTCGGGCAGTTCAGCACGTTTGGCGGCGGCATCCCGTCGCCGACGATGGATCGGCTCGCGCAGGAAGGGCTGCGGTTCAACCGGTTTCACACCACCGCGTTGTGCAGTCCGACGCGCGCGGCGCTGATCACCGGACGCAACCATCACTCGACGTCGTTTGCCGGCATCACCGAGGTTGCGACCGGCTACGACGGCTATTGCTGCGTGCTGCCGAAGGAGTGCGGCACGATCGGCGAGGTGCTGCGCCAGAACGGCTACATGACGGCGTGGATCGGCAAGAACCACAACACGCCGGTGTGGGAGACGAGCGCGGCAGGTCCGTTCGATCGGTGGGCGAACGGCATGGGCTTCGACTACTTCTACGGCTTCAACGGCGGCGACATGCACCATTACTACCCGGTGCTGTTCGAGGACCACACGCTCGTGCCGGCGTCGAAGGATCCCAACTATCACCTCACCACCGACATCGCCGATCACGCGATCGCGTGGCTGCACAAGGTCAAGAGCATCGCACCCGACCGTCCCTACTTTCTCTATGTCGCCACCGGTGCGACGCATGCACCGCACCACACGCCCAAGGCGTGGATCGAGAAGTTCAAGGGCAAGTTCGACATCGGCTGGGATGCGTATCGCGAACAGGCGCTCGAGCGACAGAAGGCGCTCGGTGTCGTTCCCAGGGACACGCAGCTCACCACTCGCTCGAAAGGTTTGCCCGCGTGGGATTCGCTGAACGCCGACCAGAAGCGTTTATACGCCCGGATGATGGAGGTCTTCGCCGGGTTCGGCGCACACGTCGATCACGAGATGGGCCGCGTCGTCGACGCCGTCAAGCAGCTGCCCGACGCCGACAACACGCTGATCATCTACATCGCCGGCGACAACGGCTCGAGCGCTGAGGGCGGCCTCGAAGGTTCGCTCAACGAGAACCTGTTCTTCAACGGCATCGTGGAGAAGTGGCAGGACAACCTGAAGGTGATCGACGAGCTCGGCGGCCCCAGGCATTTCAACCACTTCCCGTCTGCCTGGGCGCATGCGATGAACACGCCGTTCCAGTGGACCAAGCAGGTCGCGAGTCACTTTGGCGGCACCCGCAATCCGTTGATCATGTCGTGGCCGGCCAGGATCAAGGACCGGGGAGGCCTTCGTGATCAATTCATCCACACGATCGATCTGGTGCCGACGATCTACGAGCTGTGCGGCGTCACGGCGCCGACTGAACTCAATGGCGTCAGGCAGAAGCCGATCGAGGGGATCAGCTTCGCATTCTCGTTCGACGATGCACACGCCAGGAGCCGGCGCCGGACGCAGTACTTCGAGCTGGGTTGCAACCGGGGGCTCTATCACGACGGTTGGATGGCATCGTGTCCGTCGTTCGTGCCATGGGACCCGCAGCATGGCGAGTGGGATCCGGACAAGGCACCATGGGAGCTGTACAACATCGAAGACGATTTCTCGCAATCCAACGATCTCGCCGCGACATTCCCGCAGAAGCTGCGAGAGCTGCAGGATCTGTGGTGGGTCGAAGCGGCGAAGTACAACGTGCTGCCGCTCGACTGGCGCGGCACTGTCCGATTCAACGACGAGGCGATGGGTCGGCCCAGCCTGATTCGCGGACGTACGAAGCTGGAGTACTACGCGGGCATGATCGGGCTGCCTGACGCGGCCGCGCCTCCCATGCTCAACAAGTCGTGGACCATTACGGCATCTGTCGATCTGTCGGACACCAAGGCGAACGGGATGATCGTCACGCACGGTGGTCTCGAAGGCGGCTACGGGCTCTACCTGAGAGACGGCAGGCCGACATTCGTCTACAACTATCTCGCCGTCGAGCGCCCGACGCTTGTCGCGAACGAGCCTCTGACCACCGGCAAATCGACGATCGTCGTCGACTTCGCGTACGACGGTGGCGGAATCGGCCGAGGCGGACGTCTCTCGATGACGGTCAACGGCAAGAGCGTCGCCGAAGGACGTCTCGAGAGGACCATTCCGATCAAGATGTCGATCGGCGAAGGGCTCGACATCGGCATCGATGGCGGCTCGCCGGTGGACTTCACCTACGAGCTGCCATTCGCGTTCACGGGGAAGATCGAGAAAGTCACGATCGATCTGAAGCCGGTGACCGATGCCAAGGCGCGTGAGCCGCGACGTGAGAAGGCGGCAGCCGCTGCACGCACCTGAGCAGCGGCGCGTCGGACGTGTCGACGTGGAGGTTCACGTTCGCGAGTGCATCACGACCGATGGTGCCCTGTTCGCTTGTTCGCGTCGACGGCGACCAGGCTCATTGTTCGTGCGCCGGGAATCAGTTTCCTGCGAGGAACGCCAGGCGCCTGACGGTCGAACATCTCTTTGATCCGGAAGCGCAGGTCGGCTGCCACGGCGTCGTGGCGGCCTGGCTTCACTCGGGCCGACACGCGCACGGTCATCGTGTCGGAGCCGAATGCGGTAATCCCGCCGAGTTCGACATCGTCGAGTACGTCGGGATTCTCCGCGCGAACCGAGCGGCCGGCTTGATCGAGCGTGCTGAACACCGCCCGCAGATCGGTGTCGTAGCCCACGTCGACGGCGACGACGGCGCGTGTGTATTCCTTCGAGTAGTTGATCACCGGTTTGGCTTCGCCGTTGCGGATGACGTGAACGCGGCCGTCGCGGTCGCGAATCCGCGTGGTACGGAAATCGATGCCCTCGACCACTCCCTTGGCGTCGCCGACTTCAACGATGTCTCCCACCAGATACGTGTTCTCGAACAGGATGAAGAAGCCGCAGACCAGGTCGTTGATCAGCGATTGTGCGCCGAAGCCGATCACGACGCCGAGGATGCCGGCGCCGGCCAGAAACGGCATCGGGTTGAAGCCAAGCCGGCTCAGAATCAGGACCGTGGTGCCGAAATACACCGCGTAGGTGAATGCCGTCCGCACGAGCGGGTACATCGTCTCGCGGCGGCGGCGATCGGCCTCGTCGAGCCCTTCCTTCGGCAGCATGCGGTTGCCGATCTCGAGTGAGCCGAGCTCGACGACGAGGCGGCCGGCGAAGAAGACGCCGATCGCCTGAATCAAGCGAGGCCCCCAGGCGGCGAGGTACCCAACCGAGCCGAGCTGAAGGAGGACGAGCGAGCCGAGCGCGATCCACAGCGCGTATTCCAGGCAGGCGCGGAACGTCGGCACGAGCGGACGGACGTGATCGTAGTGGCGAGCCCACCCCCGTTTCTGGGCGGACTGGTTGGCCCACCCGTCGAGCGTGTCCACGATGACGGTGGTGCATCGGATGATCAGCACGCCGACGACAATCACGAGGTAGATGCGGAGGCCGAGGAGCAGCGTGTCGCTGAAGCCGAGGGGGAGTCCGAACCACCGGCACGCCAGCGCCGCCAGCAGCAGCCACGCGGTGTTGACGATGACGTGCTCGAGTCCGCCGAAAAACGACCTGAGGCTCGCGTTGTTGGTGTTGACGCGATCCCACTGGTTGATCGCGCGCTCGGCGGCGTGCAACACCCGGCGAAGGAGCCGGCTCGCGATCACGAGCCCGATTGCCGACAGCGTCAGCTTCGCACACGCCAGAATCAGGGCGATCCAGGTCGCGCGATCGATCGATTCGATGAGGGCGGCGGTGTGCAGTCTCGCATCGACGCCGCGAGCCATCAGCCAGCCGTTGTAGGCGAGAATCGCGAGGCCGAGCACGACGGACAGACCGACGAATATGTTGCGCGCCCGTCGCCTCGCGAGTGAGGCCCAGTTCGTGAGGCCACTCCGGCGCGCGGAGAGTCGGGACAGGGCTGCTGCCGTGAGGAAGTACGCGACGCCGCACACCAATGCTACGACGCCGATCTCCAGAACGATGATCAACAGCCCTGAGTAGATCGCGTTCACATCGCGCTACTTGTTGGTCACAAGGATATCGACGCGTCGGTTGCGCTGGCGTCCCTCCGGGGTCGCGTTGTCCGCCACCGGGTGAGTCGCGCCAAATCCTTCCGCCTCCACCCGCGACGGATCGGTCCCGAGGGTCACGAGCTCGTTCACCGTATTCGTGGCACGCTCCTGCGAGAGCTTCATGTTGTACGCGGCGTCAGCCTGGTTGTCCGTGTACCCGCCGATCTTGATCTTCACCTGCGGATACGCCTTCATGATCTCGGAGATGTTGCGGAGCTGCTCCGAAGAGGCTGGTGTCAGTCTGGCTGAATCCGTATCGAACTGGAGACGGTCGAAACTGAACCAGTTGTCGGCACCGACCGGTCGGGCGGGGTCTTGGATGAACGTAATGAGCTTGCTCTCGACCCCGTTCGACGGAATCCTGATCGAGACGTCGTTCGGCAGTTTCATCTCGATGAATGGGCCGAGTGCCGCCGCCGACGGAACCGTTGCCGCCGGCGCGATCGGCGTCTCTGGACGCGGCTGCGGCGTGGCGGGCACCTCGACGCGAGGTGCGGTGGTGACGGTCTGCTTCACAAGGTCGGCCCTGCGATTGAGAAGCCACCCGATCAGGGGAATCAACAGCAGCAGCGGCAGGAGCCACAACCACGACGCACGTCGTCGCGGCGCGGCCTGGTAGGTGCCGACCGCGCGTGCGCGCTCGTAATTTGGCGTTGCCGCCTCGTAGGTCCCCACCCGACGGGCTGCCACCTCGTCGCCGCTCAGGATTCCCGCCAGTCCGGCTGGCGCTTCCTGGAGGAACGATCGCTGGCCGGCGAGGAGGCTCATGAGGTTCGCGGCATTCCACCCGGCGCTCTTCACCTGCCGGCCGACCTGACCGAGCACGAGTGGAACGGTGAGACCGAGCAGCGAGGAGGCGGATGTGCGGCTGATACCTCCGAGCGATGAGACCCAGTCGGCGACCGACCCGGTCCGGCTCCCGAAGACCGAATCGAGCAGCGGCCGTCCGGTGTCGATGAGACCCGAAAGACCAGACGGACCCTTCACGGCGCTGGCGGCGTCGGTATAGGGGCCCGCGTCGAGATGGTTTCCCTTGATCAGATCGAGCAATGCGTTGGCATCGCCCGCGGTGTTGACCTTGTTCGCGAGCCCGCCGACGACGGCGGGCACCGCCGCGCCAAGGGCAGACTGCGTCTTCGCCGGGCTCTCGCCGAGCGCCGAGGACACGCTGTTGAGCGTGTCGCCTCGGAGGTCACCCAGCAGTTGGTTGATCAGATTCGTAGGCACTGGAGTTCATCCTCCCTTCCACGCTGAGGGCGTCAGGAGGGGAGCATTGCTTGTCATCGTCATCACGCTCCGCTATCTGGCGGCGCGCACCTTTTCCCAGGCGTACTTGATCACCGGCTGGTTCTGCGCCCACGTTCCGGGGTTCTTCTCTTCCCAGATCTTCCGTGAGTCTGCCTCCACCGCGGTCCATGGACTGCTGCGGAACGGCTCGCGCGTCGCGAGGTTGTGACCGAAGTGGAACGCCGGCTCGAGGCTCTCGTAGCTCACGCCGCTCTTTCCGAGGTTGTTCTTGACGAAGGACCGGAAATCCCCCTCGTACTCTCGATAGGGGCGCGCCATCGGGACCTCTTCGACCTGGACGTCCTGCCGGCGCAGCGTTTCCTTGATCGTCTGGACTTTCTGGGCGACTTCCTTGCCGAGCGAGACCTCTTCGATCACCCGAGCGGTCTTGCCGACCTTGGCGATCTCGTCGGTCTCGATCATCTCGAACGATCGCGGCTTGAAGAGATCCGGATCGATCTTGACCGAGCGATTCGCCGGCCGCCGGTTGACGCGGATCGTCTCATCGCGCAGCCCGATGTCCTGCGAGACCTCGCGTTCGCTGAGCACGTTGTAGATGCGCATGCGCCCGCGCTCGACCGATTCCTTCCCGACCTCCAGCTGCTCTTCGATGACTTCGAGCACGTTGTCATTCTTGGCGGGGTCACTGAGCTTGAGATCGCTGCGCGACTTCGTCAACTCGGACGCGCGGTCCTTGATGTTGACCATCTTGTACCCCGACATGATTTCAGCCGCCCGAGTCGCCGCACTGTCGGCGACATTGGCGGTGATGATCGTGCCACCGTGCTTCACGCCTTCAAGATAGGTGGTGACGTCAGGCTCTGGAATCCACTCGCGCATGTGCGCCAGCTTTGGTCTGTCGTCCGAATCGTCACTGGTGAGGATGTCGAGGTCCGCTTGTGCGTATCCCTCGTGCGCCAGCGCGCTGTAGGCGCGCATCGCCTCGTTCTTTTCGTCAAACAAGCCAATGACTGTCTTCATTGTGATTACTCCTTCCGTGCCGGACGCTCGGCCTTGACGGTGGACGGCTCGACGCTGTCGAATTCATCTCGTTGGATGTCGACGATCTCTCGACGCAGAACCACTGTGTGAGGAGTGCTGGTCGTCGTCCGGTGCCTGGAGACGCGCACTTCCTCGCGCAGGAGGAGCCGCTTCTCCACGACGGTCACTTCTTCGACGAGGGGGATGATCAGAACGCCGTCTTCGTCGCGGATCGCCGGCGCCTCGCCCTCTACGAGTGTATTCATCGGCACGCGTTCGACCACGACTTCTTCGTGGACGAGCGGCGTGTCGACGACCTCTTCATGCGACTCGATGCGCTTGTTGACGCGCACTCGTCCGCGGTCGACGCGATGTGTCTCGACCGTGAGTTCTTCGGCTATGACCGGGATGACGAGCTCTCGTGAGACTGCCTGAGCACTGTCGGACGGGGTCGTCAGACGATAGCTGCCATCGTCCTGACGCACGAGCGCCTCGCGTGCGATGTCGAGGCGGGAACCATCATCGAACTGAACGACGAGCCGACCCGGATCCTCGTCCGCGACAACGGACCCTCGAGTACCGTCGTCCCGGACGACCGCAGCATTTCGCATAGCTGGCTATGAACGATCGCCTAGGACGGTGCACGTTCGGTACCTCGATACGGGAACCAATCGGTCGCGTGATCAAGCGAGCGTCACGACATGTCGCGATTGAGCTGATTACACAGCGTCACGTATCGCTACGCGCAGCTCATGGAACGCGATGAGAGGAATCGACTTTGCTGTCTTCCAATGACGCTCAGGCGCAGCGGGGCGAGTGGGGTGAGGTTGTGACAAGAGATGGGAAGGTTGTCATGAGATGGATTGGCGTTGGGCTTGTCGCTGCGCTGGTTGTGTCGGTATCGGTCATCAGGGTGGGTGCCGGGCAGGACCGAGTTGTGCGTCCGAAGCCGGGCGCGGTCGGCTCGTGGCGTCTTCTCGGCCAGGTCACGGCCAACCTCACCGCCGACCACGATGTGATCGTGGTTCAGGGACCGTACGACAATTTCCGACGCATCAAGTTCAAGGTCACCGATGCGTCGATCAATCTCAAGCAAGTCGTGGTCACCTACGACAACGGCGCGCCGGATCGGCTCGAAGTTCGACAGCGCATCGAGAAGAATGGCGAGAGCCGCGTGATCGATCTGCGTGGCGCGGGGCAGAGAAGCCTCCGCAAGATCGAGTTCTGGTACGACACCGCCGGCGTGCTGCAGGGGCGCGCTGAGGTCACCGTGTTCGGAGAGAAGTAGTCGCGCTGGAATCGAGAGAGGAACGCGCCTTAGGTCGAACCACGGAGCATCACCGCCTCATATCGGGGATTCGCCCGCACTGCCATCGAGGATTCGCCTGTGCCTAGATGCTGGCAACCACGACCTGTCGCGGCGCAGCTGGTCCCCTCGCATTCGAGTGAGCGCCGCAAGTCTTTGTAGAACTTCATGATGCCGTGTGGACGCCGGGGGCGCGCATCGTGGACTCGAAGTTGCTCCTCAGATTCACCATCATCTTTTTCGTGAAAGAGCGTAGGGGGCGGATCATGAGAATGGCCGAATCCAGTGGTGCATCGCGTGTCGACGGATTCAGTGGATCCCAACCGAGTCCGCGCACGGACGCGAGCGACGCGACCCGCGAATATCCAGTCGACTCGCGACTGTCCCAGTCGATCTCGTTGGCCGACGCGCGTGCGATTGCGAAGGAGGCGTACGTCTACGGCTTTCCGATGGTCGAGAGCTATCGCATTCAGCATTCCTATTTCGTCGATCGTGGCTCCCCTCAGTTCAAGGCGCCGTGGAATCAGATCGTTCACGACGCACACGTCTACACCCCAGACACGGCGGTGACGACGCCCGTCCTCGATACGGTGTTCTCGTATCTGGGCGCGGATCTTCGCGCGGAGCCTCTCGTTCTGACAATGCCGGCGGTAGAGAAAGGCCGGTACTACTCGGCACAGTTCGTCGACATGTACACATTCAACTTCGCGTACGCCGGCAGCCGGACCACCGGCCATAAGGCGGTGCGCATTCTCCTCGTCGGCCCACGCTGGAAGGCGCCGAGACCAGAGGGCATCACCAATGTGATGCGGTGTGAGACCGACTTCGCGTTCGTGCGGTTTCGGACGCAGCTGCTTTCGCCCGACGACATCGACAACGTCAGGCAGATTCAGTCGGGATACACCGTGCAGCCGTTGTCGACGTTCCTCGGTGAGGCGCCACCGGCTCCGGTGCCGCGAATCGATTTCATCCGACCGCTGAAGCCGGCCCAGGCGTGCACATCACTCGAATTCTTCAACGTGCTCAATTTCCTGCTGCGCTTCTGCCCGACACATCCGTCTGAGCGCGCGTTGATGACTCGATTTGCAAAGCTCGGTATCGGGGCAGGCCGCCCATTCACGATCCAGGCGTTGGCTCAGGATCTGCGCGCGGCGATCGAAGAGGGCATCGTCGACGCCTGGCTGGCGGATACGGAGGTCGCCAAGGGTGTGGCCGCGGGTGCGCTCGCCGCAGAGGATCTGTGCGGAACGCGGGGGACGTTGAAGAACGCGTATCTCTACCGGATGGCGTCAGCGCTCGACGGGCTGTATCGCGATTCGAAGGAAGAGACCGTGTCGTGGGTGACGTACGTCGATGTGGCCGGCGAGAAGATCGACACCGCGCGCAGCCGCTACATGCTGCGCTTCGAGCCAGGACAGCTTCCGCCGGTCAACGCGTTCTGGTCGGTCACCTTGTACGAGCTGCCGTCTCAGCGCCTCAGCCCCAACCCGCGCGATCGGTACTTGATCAATTCCGCGATGCTGCCCGGTCTGAGACGTGATGTCGACGGCGGGCTGACGATTTACATCCAGCACGAGTCGCCCGGCGTACATATGGACCCGAACTGGCTGCCCGCGCCCAAGGGGCGCGTGAAGCTGGCGCTGCGGCTGTATGCGCCGAGGCCGGAGGGCCAACACGGGTGGAAAACGCCATCGCTGCAAAGAGCGGAGTAACAACCGGAATCGTACGCCGCCGTGTGACGGCTGATCCGCGTGGGGGGAGGAGAATGGCAACGACAGGGAAGAAGGCCGCGGTGGCCACCCCGGAGCCAGCGTCTACGCCATCGATCCAGGACATTAGCGACGCGTACCTGTACCTGCTTGGCCGGCTGCTCGTGTTACGACAGGAGCACCTCGATTTCAGGAAGGATGGCGCCGTCTGGAACAGAGTGGTGCATCACGAAGCTGGTGACGCGGCGTTTGGACCACCCGACCCGGACATGGGTTACAGCGAGGCGTGGATCGCTGTCGACGATCACACCTGCACGCTGATCGAAATCCCCACGATGGTGGGGCGCTACTACACGATTCAGATCCTGAACCCGTGGGGCGAGACGATCGCGAACATCAACGAACGCACCAACCCGAATCACCCGTCAGGCGCATTCCTCGTCTGTTCGAAGGAGGCACGCGTGACGCTCCCGACGGGGAGTGCCACGCAGCGGGTCGACATCCCCGGGCGCAAGGCACGCGTGCTGATCGGCGTACAGCACGGTGCCGATCCAGGCGAGGCCTGGGAACTGCGGCAACGGATCCGGGTACGGGCGACTGGGATGACGACCGTCCCCGCGCCAGTGGAGATTCCGTTGTTCACCAAGGAACTGCTGCCCGGAGTCGAGGTGTTCGACACGGCGCTGGCAGTCATCGACAGCGAACCGGACGTCAACCCGTGTGCCGACACCATTCAACAGAAGGTGCGCGCCGTGGCTGGAGTCACGGCGTCGAGCATGACGACGCGGCGCCGCGTCGAGGGCATCATCCGCCAGTACGCGATCCCGGGTCTCAAGAAGCACATCAGCGCGATGAGCATCACCGGCAACGGGTGGTCACGCTTGAAAACCGCTGGCCGCTACGCTGACAACTGGGTGACGCGGACAGCGGTCAATCTCACACGGATGTGGGCGAATACGCACGACGAGATCGTGCAGTTCGAAAACGGCCAGGTTCATCCGCTCAATGGCCGGGACACCTACTCGATGACGTTCCCGAAGGACGACCTGCCCTTCACACACGTGAAGTACCTCTGGTCGCTCACGTGCGTGGACGCGGTGAACCTGCACGTCATGCCGAATCCACAGGATCGGTTCCTGCTGGACTCGCTGTCGCCGATCGAGATCTCGAGCGACGGCTCGATGACGTTGCACTTCGCCCCTCAGAAGCCGGTCGATGCGCCCGACGCGAACTGGCTGCCAACGCCGGCCGGACAGCCGTACGTGCTGATGTGGCGATCGTACGGTCCGGATCAGATGACGGTGGATGGCACATGGTTTCCTCCACCGCTCAAGAGAGGCTTTCACCATCGCTCACGACGAAGGGACATCGACGAACCCGACGGAGAGTAGTCGACCACATGCCTACACGATCAACAGCCTCACGGCAGAAAAAGAGCAAGACGGTTCGATCGTCGTCCAGTTCGGCGGCTACGACGGTGCGACAGTCGACCGTCTCCCGCTTGCTCCGGGTTGGCACGACCTGGTGCGCGTCTACCGACCGCGTGCAGAAAACGTGAAAGGCCGCTGGGTCCTTTCAGAAGCCGAACCTGTCTGAGCGGCGGTCAGCCGTGCTTTACAGGTCGCGGGCGGCCACGGCGCCCCGTGGCCGACCTGCGATCTGATCGATCTCAACGTTGCGGCCGCTCGCGCGGATTTCACCGAAAAACGGCCAATGTTTATCGCTTTTGCATGCCATCGGTTGGCACCATGGCTTGCACTGTCTCCCTCGCGAGATCGCAGCGGGGCGGTTTCGCATGCCTGCGGGAGATACGACTATGAGACGGGTGTTCTTGATAGCGATGATGATCGGAGCCGTGACGAGTTGGCCTGCCGGGGCGCAGGACAACACGCGCGTGACCGAAGAGCGTCCCGCGACTGCCACCTATTGGGGCGACACGGGACTCTGGTTCGTTCCGACCGCGGAGACGCTGCGGCCCAGGGGTTTCTCGTTCAGCGTGTATCGCACGGAATTCGATTTCAAGCAGGGATTGACCGACGTGTCCGACTGGCCGATCACGGCAGCCGTGGGAGCCGGATCGCGCGCCGAGATCTTCGGATCGTTTCACGCTGTCACGCGGATCGACCGCGACACGCGTCCGCTGTTCCAGCCGGGCAACGTGCAGGAAGGTGGGCTGGTCAACGAAGTTCCGCTTGCGAACGAACCGTGGAGCGGCAATACCCTCGGCGATCTCTACTTCGGCGGCAAGGTCAACATCCTCACCGAGCATCGGAACCAGCCATTCGCGCTCGCGTTCCGCGGCACTGCGAAGGCACCGACCGCCGACAAGGACAAGGGGGCCGGGACTGGCGAGTGGGACTATTTTGCCGACGGTGTCGTCAGCAAGGAGATCGTTCGCCGTATCGAGGTGTCGGGGTACACCGGCTTCGCGTGGCGCGGTGACCCGTCAGGCATCAACATCTCCGATGGCTGGCGGTGGGGCGTTGGGGCGGCGTGGGGCGCACGTTCGTACCTCCGGCTCACAACAGAGATATTCGGTGAAGAGACCTCCAAGAGCGAAATCACCGCGGTGCCTGGTGCGGTGGTCGGCTCCGATGGTTCGGTCTCGCCGGTCGTCTCTGATCTGAGCCTCGGAACGACGACCGCCGTCGGGCTGACCTATCAGCATCCGAGCGGTGTGTCGTTGGGCGCCGGCTTTACCTACCAGAGCGGACTCGGAGACGTCCAGGAATCCGACCAGGGCAAACGCGGATGGGGCATGCAGTTTCGAGTGGGCTTCCATCGTGGCGTGAGCGTGTTCGTGCCGCCGAGACCGCCATTCCGCGCCGAGGGGTTGGCGCCGCCGCCTCCGCCGCCGCCACCACCGGCACCAGAGCCGCCGCCACCACCGCCGCCGGTCGTGAATCGACAGCCGACCATTCATGCGACCTGCAATCCATGCCGCATCGAGGTGGGGAAGTCATCCGCGATCAGCGCCGATGCGCAGGACCCCGATGGCGACACGTTGCAGTACCGTTGGACGACGCCGGCTGGAACGATCGTCGATCCGCGCGCCTTGTCGACGACGTGGACCGCTGAAACGGCTCCCGGCACGGTCGCACTGACGGTAACCGCAGACGACGGCAAGGGCGGCGTGGCCACTGACACGGTCAACATCGAAGTGGTGCGAACAGTGCCAAACCTGTCGTTCAATGAAGTGCACTTCGATTTCGATCAGTCGGTGATTCGACCGGATGCCAGAACGATCCTGGACCGCGCCGTCATGACGCTGAAGGAGTATCAGGACGTTCGGGTGAAAATCGGCGGCCATGCGAGCAACGAGGGGACGCCGGAGCACAACATGGCCTTGAGCGAACGCCGCGCCAACGCCGTGAAGGACTATCTCGTGAGTCACGGGATCGCCGGCGCGCGTCTCACGACGCAGGGGTTCGGCGAGAATCAACCTAAGTACGATAACTCGAAAGAGGAAACGAGAAAGCTGAACCGCCGCGCAGACCTCTCGGCGGAGGGCGATCAGAAGTAAGCCGCTACGCTCGCGAGCGTGCCGCGTGTCGGCGCGCTCGCGAGACCTGCCTGATTCGAGACCTGCCTGATTACTGAGGACGTGCTTCCCGCACCACGGTGTCAGGGGCGAGGTCGCCGCTGGTGATCGCAGCGATCTCGTGCTGAGGCTGGTGCTCGCCATCGACCAATGACGACGACGCCGGAATCGTGAAGTGGAAGGTGGCTCCGGGGCCGTCATTCCGCGTCGCCCAGATCCGCCCGCGATGGGCGCCGATGATCGTTCGACAGACGGATAGACCGACGCCAGTTCCCGCCGACTTGGTCGTATAACCAGTGGTGAACATCCGATCCAGGTCGACCGCCTCGAGGCCGACACCGGCGTCGCGCACCGAGATCTGCACCTGGCCCTGAGGCGAAGCCTTCGTGGCGATCGTCACCACACGTGATTTGGCGTCGACGGTTGCCATCGCGTCGACGCTGTTCGAGATCAGATTCAGCAGCACCTGGCAGAGTTCCACCCGGTCGCCGAGCACGGGTGCCAGGCCTTTCGCGAGCCGGGTTTCGAGGCGCACGTGGTGGACCTTGAGACGTTCGGTCGAGAGCAGCGCGACTTCGTGGACGACGTCGTTCAGGTCGACGCGTTCCTTCTTGACGATATGACGTCTGAACAGCTCGCGATTACGTCGGATGATGCCGTCGGCCCGCTTGCCGGCCTCGATGATCTCCGACAGCGTGGCGCGGACGTCCATCAAGTCGGCGCGATCCGCAATCCATCGGAGACAGGCCCGTGTGTTGATGATGATCGCGGTGAGCGGCTGGCTCACCTCGTGCGCGATCGATGCGGTGAACTCGCCGAAGGCGGCCAGCCGCGACATGCGATCGAGATCGGCCTCGGCGCGGCGGAGCGCCGCATCGGCTTGCTTCCGGTCGGTGACGTCGGTGTAGGTGCCGACCAGTCGGGGTGCCGATCCGTCTTCCCGGACGATCGAGCCGCGCGCCATGAACCAACTGATCGATCCGTCCTTGTGTGGCATCCGGAATTCAGTCTCGAACGACGGCGCCTCACCGCTGATGTGGCTGCGCGCCCGCGACAGCACCATCTCGAAGTCGTCAGGGTGGATACGGCGCCGCCACTCCTCGATTCGATCCGGCGCGTCCTCCTCAGTGAAACCGAGGAGCGTCTTCAGCCGTGGATCGACGAACAGCTCGTTGGTGTCGAGGTTCCAGTCCCAGACGCCCGAGCCCCCGGCCGAGGTGGCCAGCGCATAGCGCTGCTCGCTCGCCTTGAGTGCCGCCTGCGCAGAGGCGCGCTCGGTGATGTCGCGCACGACGCTGAGCACTTTGTCCTCACCGCAGCGCACCAGGCGGGCTTCGAATCGTCTGCGTCCGCCGCCGAAGACCTCCAGCTCGTATTCACCGATGACCGTCTGATCGGTTTGCAGCACGCGCTCGAACAGCGGGTTCACATGCTGAAGCACGTTGGGAGGCAGGATATCGCGCATCCGGTAGCCGATGAACTGTTCCGGCGGGACGAACAGACAGCCGCGTTCGGGCGCGTGATAGTCGAGATACACGCCGTCGCGATCCTGCAGAAACATCACGTCCGGTGCGGCGCGCAGGATCGCCATGTTCCGGGCTTCGCTTTCGCGCCGTCGGGCGCGCTGAATCCACAACGTCGCAATCAGCACCGCCTGCGCCAGCAGCAGCGCAATGCCGGCGAGCACATACAGCCGGTACTGCTCGAAGAACGTCTGCGTGAGGTGCAGGATTTTGGTGCCGGTTGGAACGCTGCC
The DNA here is from genome assembly GCA_035263125.1 of Vicinamibacterales bacterium. Classification (GTDB taxonomy): domain Bacteria; phylum Acidobacteriota; class Vicinamibacteria; order Vicinamibacterales; family UBA2999; genus Gp6-AA40. The sequence continues at coordinate 2,339 of DATFRP010000089.1, read as the reverse complement.
CCGAGCGATCTGCCACCGCTGCAGCTGATTCCAGTCGGCCACGGTTTCGTACGTGGCAGCTTCGATCGGCACGTCGAGGACGGGGGCCCCGTTGGCGATCCGTTTGGCCATCGTCGCGAGACGTCTCGCATCGGTTTCGTATTTCCACACCGAGCCGCCCAGGACCCCGTGTCCCATCAGCTGTTCGATTTGACTGAATACCGGTACCCGCGACGCACGGACCACCTGCGCCAGCGCTTCCTGCTGATCCACATCCTGCGACCACGTGCGCATCGTCTGCTTGACGAAGAAGACGACCGAGCGTTCAGGGATGGCCGCGATCCGCGACACCACTTCGCTGAGCGGAAGGTCGCGGAGGTACACGAGGCCAAGACGGGGGTGATGGTCTTTCAGCTGACGCTCGACCTCGACCTGGATATGGTTGCTGTTCTCACGGGCGCCGTCGACGACGTAGACCCATTCGGTCGCAGGACGCAGCGCGAGCGCGAGATTGAAGGTCCCGTTGATCCAGAAGCCGCCCTGCAGTCCAGTGACGTTGTCCTTCAGATTCAGATGACCTGAGGGAGCGACGATGGTCACGATCGGAGGGTTGCCGAAGAGCGCGCGATTCTCCCGCGCGAAGGTGAAGGCGTCGACGCCCTGCGCGACGATGACGTCGATCGCGCGGTCGGCGTACTTGTGCTTCAGATACTCCCGCAAGAGACGCGCCTGTTCGGCACCAGGAAAGCGCGACGTCTCGACTGATTCATCGTAGAGATCGATCGACGCCGGATCGCCGGATCGGATCGCTTCGACGAACGCCAAATCGAATCGTCCGCGGAAGGTGCCGGGTCCGCCGGCCTGATGAAGCAGCAGGACGCGTTTGGTCGCGGGCACGTCCGCGCTCGCTGCGAGCGGGAGAAGGATGACGACGATGCCGACGGCGATTCGAAGGCGCAAACAGAACCCCACCTGTAAAATCTGGCGCGGGCCAAACCGAGTGAACGAATCAATCCCCGGAAGGAGTCGCGATTATAGCCCACCGTTGTCGACGCGTGCGTGATTGAAAAAGCTCGTCTTCACAACCTTTAACGCGCTCTTAACCTGCGCGTCCCACGACATGTCGCGGGCGGCCGCGCCACACAAGACCAGATGGATCGGGCGCCGATTCGACCGGTTGGTGTTTTCGTCGCTAAGGTTCGCGTGTCGACACCGGACTCGAAGTTGCAGCGAGCAGGTCGTCTTTGAAGAGAAGCCGCCACGGAAGGAAAAGGGACCCATATGCCCACAAACAAACCGAACATTCTCATAATCTGGGGCGACGACATTGGCTGGTTCAACGTGAGCGCCTACAACCACGGGATCATGGGCTACCGGACGCCCAACATCGATCGCGTGGCCAAGGAAGGCTGCATGTTCACCGATTGGTACGGACAGCAGAGTTGCACTGCGGGCAGAGCTGCGTTCATCACCGGCCAGTCGCCGATTCGCACCGGGCTGACGAAGGTCGGTTTGCCGGGTGCGGACCTCGGGCTTCAGAAAGAGGACCCGACCATCGCCGATCTGCTCAAGCCGCTCGGCTACGCCACGGGGCAGTTCGGCAAGAACCATCTAGGCGATCGCGACGAATTCCTGCCGACGGTCCATGGGTTCGATGAGTTCTTCGGCAACCTGTATCACCTGAACGCGGAGCAGGAGCCGGAGTGTCCTGACTATCCGAAGGACCCCGAGTTCAAGAAGAAGTTCGGGCCGCGCGGCGTGTTGCACTGCTGGGCCAATCCCGACGGCACACAGAAGATCGAGAACACCGGACCTTTGAACCTCAAGCGCATGGAGACGGTTGACGAGGAGTTCCTCGACGCGAGCTTGAAGTTCATCGAGAAGGCACACGCCGACGGCAAACCGTTCTTCGTGTGGTTCAACTCGACCCGGATGCACATCTTCACCCATCTGAAGAAAGAGTCGGAAGGAAAGACCGGCCTGGGCATCTATCCGGACGGCATGGTGGAGCACGACGGCCACGTCGGGAAACTGCTCGACAAGCTTGATCAGCTGAAGATCGCCGACAACACCATCGTCATGTACTCGACCGACAACGGGGCCGAGGTCATGAGCTGGCCCGACGGCGGATCGACGCCGTTCCGCGGCGAGAAGGACACCAACTTCGAGGGCGGCTGGCGCGTGCCGTGCGCGATTCGCTGGCCCGGCGTGATCAAGGCGGGGAGCGTCTCCAACGAGATCTTCTCGCACACCGACATGCTGCCCACGCTCGTCGCGGCTGGAGGCGAGCCCGACATCGTCGAGAAGTTGAAGAAGGGCCACAAGGCCGGCAGCAAGACATTCAAGGTCTGCATCGACGG